>NZ_JBILQU010000019.1:0-36332 GCF_044373035.1 Limnohabitans sp.
TGTACAGAGCCACGTAACGCATGAGCGTTTGCTCCAAATCTTCACCGCTGGTGAATCGGTGTGTCTTGAGCACATCAGCGATACGCCCGTTGAAGCGCTCGACCATGCCATTGGTGCGCGGCGTGCGGTCGGCATCTCGAAGATGATCCGGCGAGCCAACAATGCCACCGGAACCACCACGGAACTGGTAAAAACCCTGATTGATTTAGTTATTGATGTAGATAAGCTGAACATCGATCAAACATCAATTCGCAATGTCAACTCCTGTCACTATTGCTGAAATTGCCCGTAGCGCAGGAGTAGGTACGGCCACAGTGGACCGAGTGCTCAACAGGCGATCGGGTGTGAATGTCGAGACCGAGCGCAAGGTTTTGGATGCAATACGTGCCCTTGGTGCCCCGGCCGTTAGCCGCGGCAGGCCGCGCAGCAAAGGCAACTTGAAGTTCGCGTACGTCTTGCCAGAGGGCAACTCACCGTTTCTGGATGACCTGGAGCGGCACATTGCGCAAACCGCCGGTGATTTCCGTCACCAGCACATCACCGAACTGACCTTCCGATTTTCAGCCGAAGACCCTGCAAATTTTGCACTGGAGCTATCCCGTGTGACCGACTGTGATGCGATTGTGCTCATCGCACCCGATGTATCAGCGATCAAACTGGCGATCAATGACCGCGTTCGTGCCGGCGTGCATGTCGCAACACTGTTTACGGATGTGGCCGGCTCCATGCGTCAGGCCTTTATCGGAGCCGACAACCTTGCCGCCGGAAGAACGGCCGGGTTGCTGTTGGGGCGAATGGCCCGCCAACAACAAGGCACACAGCTTTTGTTGGTATCCCAGACCACCCGGATGTCGAGCGAGATCGAACGGCGCATCGGTTTTTCTCAAGTGGTTGAGGAGCGTTTCCCGGACCTTTCTGTGGTTCGTTTGGCAGATATTCCGTCCGACGACGAAGGCGCTTTCAAGGCATTGGCCGATTACCTGGAAAGCGGTGTTGACCTGTCGAGTTTGAGCGGGCTGTATTGCGTTGGCCTTGCCAGTGCGGGCTTGGCTGGGGCACTTGAACAAGCAGGACTAACCCAATGCGTGCCGCTCATTGCACACGATTTGACCGCGGCACACCAGTCCATGTTGATCAATGGAAGTCTGGCTTATGTGCTGCACCAGGATGTTCATTATTGTGTTCTCACTGCTGCTCGCGTCCTGCGCGGGCTGTGTGAAAACGTGCGCGGGGTGCAAAGCGTAGCGCAGCCGCGCGTAGAAATCTTGACTGCCGAGAACCTGCATTGAGCGGTAGCCGGGTGTGTGTTGGTGTTTGACTTTATTCAATTTTTTCGAGGAGAACGTTAAATGAAGAAGATTTTCAAGAAGTTGCCAGCGCTGGCGACAGTGGCACTGGCAGCAGCGCTGAGTCTTGGCAGCACGGTCGCTCAGGCGCAGGAAAAGACCATTACCCTCTGCTGGGCTGCGTGGGACCCGGCCAATGCATTGGTCGAACTGTCCAAGGACTTTACTGCGAAGAGCAAGGTCAAAATGAAGTTCGAATTCGTGCCATGGCCCAACTTTGCGGACCGCATGCTCAATGAGCTCAATTCCAAAGGCAAACTGTGTGATTTGATCATTGGTGACAGTCAGTGGATTGGCGGTGCCGCCGAAAGCGGCCACTACGTCAAGCTCAATGACTTCTTTGCCAAAGAAGGCATCAAGATGACCGACTTTGCGCCGGCCACCGTGGTTGGCTACGCCGAGTGGCCCAAGAACACGCCCAATTACTGGGCGCTGCCAGCGATGGCCGATGCCCTTGGCTGGACTTACCGCAAGGACTGGTTTGCCAAGCCTGAGATCCAGGCTGAGTTTAAGAAGAAGTTCAACCGCGATTTGGCGCCACCCAAGACCTGGACAGAGTTCAAACAAGTGTCCGAGTTTTTCCAAGGTCGGATGATCGATGGCAAGAAAGTCTACGGCGCCTACATCTTCACTGAGCGTGGCTCCGAAGGCATCACCATGGGCGTGAGCAATGTGTTGTATCCCTTCGGCTTCAAATACCAAGACCCCAAAAAGCCTTATGCATTGGACGGATTCGTCAACTCGGCAGATTCAATCAGGGCCCTGGAGTTTTATAAGTCGCTCCACAAAGGCAGCACGCCTCCCGGGTTGACCAACGCCTATATGGGCGAAGGCCTGGACGCGTTCAAGTCCGGGCAGGTGGCCATGATGATGAATTGGTTTGCCTTCTTCCCGGGTCTGGACAAAGACCCGAATGTGGGGGGGGCCAAGATCGGCTATTTTGTGAACCCATCGGACAAAACCAAGGGCGTACAACTGGGGGGGCAGGGCATCTCGGTGGTTTCTTACTCACCCAATCGCAAGGAAGCGCTGGCCTACATCAAGTGGTTTGCGAATCCCGAAGTACAGAAAAAATGGCAGGCCATTGGCGGCTCATCGGCGCACAACGCAGTGCTCAAAGACCCTGGCTATCTGAAGAGCGCGCCTTATGCGGCTGCCTTCCAGGAGTCCATGAACCAAGTGGTGGACTTCTGGGCCGAGCCGTCGTATGCGCAACTGATGCTGGCTCAGCAAAAGCGCGTGCATGACTTCGTGGTAGCCGACAAGGGTACCGCCAAAGAGGCTCTCGACGGCCTTGTTGCTGATTGGAAGAAGGTCTTCAAGGACGACGGTAAGGTCAAGTAAGACCCGATCTGTTTTCCTGCCGCCGACAGTGTTCCCGCTCTGCGCTGGTGGCGCAGAGCGGGTTCATCAACCCCATTCCTGATTGGCTGGAGCGCTATGTCAGTTCAAACACCTTTGGTTGACCGCCTTGCCCGTGCCACACCGATGCCGGTGGCCAGCCAAATGCGCGGCCTGTCCGACCGTTCCATCGCCTGGATTTTTATTGGCCCGACCATGCTGTTGCTGCTGGCCATCAACATCTTCCCGCTGATTTGGACCATCAAACTCTCCTTCACCAACTACCGGGCCAATCGGCCCAACGCTCCGGTGAGCGATCTGGGCATTGAAAACTACGTCACGATATTGACCGACCCCGACATCTGGGCCGCCATGCAAACCACCGCTCACTTTGTGTTCTGGACGATTGCCTTGCAAACCCTGATCGGCTTTACCCTGGCTTTCCTGATTGACCGCAAGTTCCGTGGGCATGGTTTCTGGACCACGCTCATCCTGATCCCCATGATGTTGTCGCCCGCTGTGGTGGGCAACTTCTGGGCTTTTCTGTACCAGCCGCAAACCGGCTTGTTCAACGCTGTCGCGGCTGTCCTGACCGGCGTTTCGCCTGCTTCGTTCTCGATGCTGGGAGAAGTGCCTCTGGCTCCTTGGGCCATTATTCTGGTGGACACCTGGATGTGGACCCCTTATGTGATGCTGATTTGCCTGGCTGGATTGCGCTCGATTCCGGACTACATCTATGAGGCTGCCGAAGTCGACCGTGCCTCCAAGTGGCGCCAGTTCTGGTCCATCACCCTGCCAATGGTTCTGCCCTTCATCATGCTGGCCGTGCTGTTTCGCGGTATTGAGAATTTCAAGATGTTTGACATGGTGAATCTTTTGACCTCCGGTGGCCCAGGCTCCACCACCGAGGTGGCATCCATCACGCTCAAACGCGAGGCGTTTGAAAAATGGCGCACCGGTTATTCATCGGCCTTTGCCATCATTTTGTTTGTTGCCGTATTCGGTCTGGCAAATATCTATGTCAAAGCCCTTAACCACATCAAGAACCGGTAACGCACCATGCGCAAAGGCATCAGCACCGCCCACTCGGTCGTAGAACCTTCACCACAAACCCGTTGGCTGGCTGGCGTGCTGGTGGTGTTCTACGCGCTGTTGACGATGATTCCGCTGGCATGGATCATCATGACCGGCTTCAAAACACCGGCTGATGCGATCAGCTACCCGCCCAAAGTGATCTTCAGCCCCTCTGTGGAGGGTTACTGCAATCTGTTCACCACGCGCTCCCGCCAGACCCCGGAGTACATTGCCAGCCTGCCGCCCCCAGTCAGCAACTGCGAAGAGATTGCGCGCAGCCAACAAATGGTGGTGGCTGGGCCTTCTAATTTCGCGCCGCGCTTCACCAACTCGCTGATTATTGCTTTTGGCTCCACCGTGCTCTCGGTCGGCTTGGGTGTGATGGCCGCCTACGCATTCTCACGCTTCAAGGTACCGCTCAAGGACGACTTGTTGTTCTTCATTTTGTCCACCCGCATGATGCCGCCAATTGCAGTGGCCATTCCTATTTATCTGATGTATCGCGAGTTGGGCTTGTCCGACACCCGGCTGGGAATGATCTTGTTGTACAGCGCAGTTAACGTGTCTCTCTCTGTCTGGTTACTCAAGGGCTTTATTGACGAAATTCCACGTGAGTACGAAGAGGCTGCGATGGTCGATGGCTACACCCGCCTGCAAGCGTTCCGCAAAGTGGTGCTGCCGCAGGCCACCACCGGCATCGTGGCAACTGCCATTTTTTGCCTGATCTTTGCCTGGAATGAATACGCCTTTGCGGTGTTGCTGACCTCGGGCGAGGCGCAAACCGCGCCGCCCTTCATTCCCATCATCATCGGCGAGGGTGGCATGGACTGGCCCGCAGTCGCCGCTGGTACCACGTTGTTTCTGGTGCCAATTCTGGTCTTCACCGTACTGTTGCGCAAACACCTCTTGCGAGGCATTACCTTTGGTGCCGTGCGTAAATAAAGCGAAAGCCTCCCCATGTCCCAACCCTCAAGCCCTTGTCACGAAAAAAAGAACAACTGGCCCCGCTGGCTGCGTCGCAACACTCTGGAACTGGTAGCCTGCTTCATCATCGGCCTGGGCATCTTGATGCTGCTGCAGCCTTTTGCGTTGATTCTTTACACCTGGTCTTTTGTCACCATGCTGGCGGGTACCGTCATGTTCATGGTGGTCTCCAAGTTTCCCGAGTAACACGATGGCCGCAATACGAATTCAAAATCTGTGCAAGGCATTTGCCGATTTCACAGCCGTCAAGGATTCCTCCTTTGTGGTGAATGACGGCGAATTCTTTTGCCTGCTGGGTCCTTCCGGCTGCGGTAAGACCACGACCTTGCGAATGATTGCCGGGCTGGAACTGCCGACCTCAGGTCAGATTTTTCTTGGCAATGAGGATGTGACGTTCAAGCGCGCCTCGGCCCGTGACATCGCCTTTGTTTTCCAGATGTTTGCGCTCTATCCGCACATGTCGGTCCGGCAAAACATGGCTTTCCCACTGGTCTCTCAAGGCATGCCACGCGCCGAGATTGAGGAGCGCGTAGCCCAAGCCGCCAATATCCTGCATATCAGCCACCTGCTCAAGAGGTCGGTCTCTGGTCTGACCAGCGGTGACCGACAGCGTGTTGCATTGGGGCGGGCCATTGTGCGTCAGCCTATGGCTTTCATGATGGACGAACCGCTGGGCGCGCTGGATGCTGAATTCCGCGAACTGATGTGCCAGGAATTGCGCGGCCTGCACGATAGGCTGAATGCCACCACCGTCTACGTCACACACGATCAGCGCGAGGCCATGTCCATGGCCGACAAGATCGCCATCATGAATCAGGGCGTGATTGAGCAGCTCGGCACCCCGCAGGAGATTTATGAGCGCCCGGCCAGTGTTTTCGTGGCCGACTTTATGGGCTCGCCCGCCATGAACTTCATTCCCGCCCACACCGCTTTGGCACAGGGTGCCACCAGCATCAACTTGGGTTCGTTCGCGGTCGGCATGCCCGCCGTGCGCGATGAAGTCAGTCATCGTCCGCTGCTTTACGGCGTGCGGCCTGAGCACATTCGCCTATCAGGCGATGCGCCCTTGCGCGCCGAAGTCGTGGGTGTGGAATACCTGGGCAATTGCCAAATCATCACACTCAACACCGCGCTCAATTGCGTCGTGCGTGCCAAGGTCGATGTCAATGTCAAGGCAACTCGTGGCGATCAGGTCGGATTGGAATTCGATTCCACCGAAGTAAGCTTGTTTGATCAGACCAGCGGGCGGGCCATTGGCACTGCACGCGACGACCTGGCGATCAACGCCGTCGGAACCCGAAAGGCTGCATATGGCTGACCTGAAACTTACAGGTGTCAGCAAAAATTTTGGTTCGCAGACTGCGCTCAGCGACTTGAATATCGACATTGCCAGTGGCGAGTTCGTGGTTCTGCTGGGCCCCAGTGGTGCTGGCAAAACGACCACCTTGCGGCTGGTGGCCGGCCTCGAAAAGCCCGACACTGGTGCGGTATGGATCGATGGCCGCGATGTCACGGCACTGGCACCGGCCCTGCGGGACGTGACCTTTGTTTTTCAGCAGTACTCTCTTTACCCGCACCTCAATGTGTACGACAACCTGGCCTTCCCCTTGCGCTCGCCATTGCGCAAGATCAGCGAGGATGAGATCCGCACCAAAGTGCTGGAGGTGGCACGCATGCTGCATATGGAAGACAAGCTGAAAAACCCTGCTACCCAGCTCTCGGGGGGGCAAATGCAGCGGGTGGCAATCGGCCGGGCGCTCGTGCGCAACCCTTCTGTGTATTTGATGGATGAACCGCTGTCATCACTCGATGCCAGGCTGCGCAATGACCTGCGACTGGAGCTCAAGCGCATCCAGCAGGACAGCGGTGCCACCATGCTGTATGTCACTCACGACCAAGTCGAAGCACTCACCCTGGCCAATCGTATCGGTGTGCTCGACCAGGGCCGTATGGTGCAGTTGGGCACGCCGCAGCAGATCTACCAGGACCCCGACTCCGTGGCCGTGGCCAGCCGCCTGGGCTCCCCGCGCATCAACCTGCTGGCGCGTTCTGCCTTGCCGCAATTGTCCTTGCCCGACGCTGTGCAGACTCTGGGCGTGCGCGCCGAGCATCTACAAGTGCATGCGGCCGACTCTGGCGTGACGGATGGCGTGCCGGCCCGGGTGCTGCGCCAGGAGCGCCTTGGTGACCAGCACCTGCTGCACCTGCGTCTGCCGGGCAGTGTTCAAGAGCTTATTGCATCGTGCGGCCCTGGCCACAGCGCCCGGGCCGATCAGGATGTGCTGATACAGATCACGCAGTGCCTCTGGTTTGATGCAGCAGACCGACGGCTCAGGCCATGACCCCTTCAACCAGCAACACACTATGACATTGAACGCCCTCATTGAAAACGCCACACAAATCCTGGTCGACCATCTGGAAGAGTTGACTGCCCTCGATCAAGCCATTGGCGACGGCGACCACGGGCTCAATATGAAGCGCGGGGCGCAGGCGATTCAGGCCAAGTTGCCGGAGCTGCAAGCGATGACGCTGAACGAAGCCCTGAAATCCATGGGCAAGACCTGTGTTGCCGTGATAGGTGGTTCCTCCGGCCCGGTTTTTGGCACCTTGTTGATGACGCTTGGCAAAGAACTGCCCGAGGAGGCTTCAGCGGACGGTATGGCCAAGGCGCTGCGACTGGGCATCGAGGCACTGACCCGACTGGGCAAGGCTGAAGTGGGCCAGAAGACCTTGCTGGATGTGCTGGACCCGGTGCAAAAAATGCTGGCAGCCGGTGGCCCGGACTTGCTGGCACGCGTCGGCCAATGCGCACACGACAGCGCTCAGGCTACCGCCGATATGGATGCCACACGTGGGCGCTCCTCGTTTTTGGGTGACCGTGCCAAGGGGCATGTAGACCCGGGCTCGCGTTCCATGGCCCTGATCATCGGCTCGATTTGCGACAGCCTGAACCGGGCCTGAGCAGGTTCTACCAATCAACGCTTAATCAAACTTGGGGTGCCTTATGAAAAATTTGATGAACAACGTGGATACCTTACTGGCTGAATCGCTGGACGGCTTCGCCGCTGCACACGCAGACATCGTGACCCTTGGGGTCGACCGTGAATTTGTACGCCGCAAGCGCACCAAGCCCGGTAAGGTGGTGCTGATTTCGGGTGGTGGCACAGGACATGAACCGCTGCATGCCGGCTTTGTCGGATACGGCATGCTTGATGCAGCCTGCCCGGGTCAGATTTTTACCTCGCCCACGCCAAACCAGATGCTCGATGCCGCGCAGGCTGTTGACGGTGGCGCGGGCGTGCTGTTTATCGTCAAGAATTACTCGGGTGACCGGATGAATTTCCAGATGGCATCGGAGATGCTTGACCAGGAAAATGCGGTAGTCATCGTCAACGATGACGTGGCGGTGGAGGACTCCACCTACACCACCGGTCGGCGCGGTGTGGCCGGTACAGTCATCATAGAAAAAATACTCGGTGCTGCGGCGGAGCGTGGCGACAACCTGGCGCAACTTCTGGCGCTGGGCAATGCTGTCAACAAGGCCACAGCCTCCATGGGCGTGGCCCTGACTTCTTGCACTGTGCCTGCGGCGGGTAAACCTACTTTTCAGATTGGCATGCACGAGATGGAGGTCGGCGTCGGTATTCACGGCGAGCCCGGTCGCCGTCGAGTCCCGCTGGCAAGTGCCGACGAGATCGCGCAGGAGCTCACCGGTGCGGTGCTCAAGGACTTGGCCTTGAAAGCGGGACAGGAAGTCATTTTGCTGGTCAATGGTTTTGGCGGCACTCCATTGCTGGAGCTGTATCTGATGGTGAACGCAGCCCGCGCCGTATTGGAGAAAAGCGGCGTCAAGGTGGTTCGATTTCTTACCGGCTCGTATGTCACATCACTGGAGATGGCCGGGTGCTCCATCACAGTCACGGCGGCAACACCCGAATTTCTGGCGCTGTGGGATGCACCCGTGCACACCGCTGCGCTGCGCTGGGGGATCTAACAGGCGCGCGGCGTTTCGAGCGGAGTTCGGCGAACGCCGACACCGCTTGGTGTCCGAGCTCCATGGGGACGGCACGTTCGAGCACCTCGGGTAAAAAAACGGTTTGATTTTTTGCTCATGGCTCCCTCTTTTCAAGTTAGGGAAACTCCTCAAAATCCGAAGCGATTCAATGCGCCTGAAGGTAACCAGGCCAAGGCCCAACACATCAAGGTGAAAAAGGGTAGAGGGGATATCGAGCATCAATGAGCCGCAAGCGCAGGAGCTGGAGAGTTTGAAGATCAAAAAACCGACGCAAAACGCCCAGATGACCCTTTTGTAGTGGCAAGTTTGAAGCTGGCCCTATATCAACAACTTACGTCAGTTGGTGTCGAACTCGGGAGCACCGGCCATCACTTCGGTCGCACCCAACAAGTCCAAGTCTTCGATCTTCTTGCCAGCGCGCACCTGGCGGGCAAAGAGGTGGGCCCATGAAGCTTCGATTTCTTGCCAAGGCATGCGGTTGGCCAAAACGGCCAGTGGATGACGCAGATCGATCATTTGATCGAGGCGGTTGCGAAAGAAATCGGCGGTGATGGACGTATGGGCCTTAAGAACTCCCAGAAAACAGGCTCCATTGGATATCAATGTGGGCGTTTTGAACATTGGGAGTGACCCTGAAAGCCAGCATTCATGCGGGTTTCCGGGGTTTCTCAGGGACGACTTGGTACGCATCCCGCGTCGCAGCAAACGCCACTGGTGGCAGTTGGGGGGATTCGGCTCGGCCCGTTGCCAACACTGCGGACGGGTGTTGCTGCTGATCTTGGGGACGGAGCGTTTATGGGGTCATCCATTGGGTGTGGGTTGGCCGACCAGACAAATGCAGCGCGCTGGTGGCGGCCGGGGTCTCGGCGATGAGGCGGCCACGCCGGAACACCTTGAGCCGGGTGGCACGCAGGCGCAGCGCCTCTACCGGGTCGCGTGCCTGCAGCAGCACAAAATCGGCATGGCAGCCAGGCTGCAAGCCGTAACCCTCCAGGCCCAAGATGGCTGCCGGGTTGACGGTCACCGCTTCAAAGCACTGTCGCATGGCCGCCTGGCTGGTCATCTGCGCCACATGCAGGCCCATGTGGGCGACTTCGAGCATGTCGGCGCTGCCCAGCGAGTACCAGGGGTCCATCACGCAATCCTGGCCAAAGGCCACACGGATGCCGGCCGCCAGCAGCTCGGGCACCCGCGTCATGCCGCGCCGCTTGGGGTAGCTGTCATGCCGGCCCTGGATGGTGATGTTGATCAGCGGGTTGGCCACGGCCGACAGGCCGGCCTCGGCCATCAGCGGCAGCAGCTTGCTGACGTAGTAGTTGTCCATGCTGTGCATGGAAGTCAGGTGTGAGCCGTTGACCCGGCCATGCAGGCCCAGGCGGTGGGCGTGATAGGCCAGGGTTTCGACATGGCGCGACAGCGGGTCGTCGGTTTCGTCGCAGTGCATGTCCACGCGCAGGCCGCGCGTGGCGGCGATCTCCATCAGCAGGCGCACGCTCTCGGCGCCATCGGCCATGGTGCGTTCAAAGTGCGGAATTCCGCCAACCACGTCCACCCCCAGGTCAAGCGCGCGCTGCAGTTGGGCCAGTGCGCCGGGGCTGCGCAACAAGCCGTCCTGCGGGAAGGCCACCAATTGCAGGTCGAGGTAGGGTGCCACCCGGCGTTTGACCTCCAGCAGCGCCTCCACCGCCAGCAGCCGAGGGTCGCAGATGTCGACATGGCTGCGGATCGCCAACAGGCCTTTGGCCACCGCCCAGTCGCAATAGGCCAGTGCACGTTCGATCAGCGCCTCCTGCGTCAACAGCGGTTTGAGTTCACCCCACAGAGCAATGCCTTCAAGCAGCGTGCCCGACTGGTTGACGCGTGGCAGGCCGTAGCTCAGCGTGGCGTCCATGTGAAAGTGTGCGTCGACAAAGGGCGGGCTCAGCAGCAGGCCCTGCGCGTCCAGTGTCTCGGCGGCTGGGGCCTGCAGGCCGGTTGTGACTTCGACGATCTGGCCGTCTTGCACCGCAACCGACATCCGGGTGCGGCCATCGGGCAGCGTGGCGTTGTGAATGAGCAAGTCCAGCATTCAGCGTTCTCCCTTGCGGTAAGGTTTCATCAGGGCCTGCGGGTAGCTGGCCCGGCGCGCCACCAGCACCAGCGCCACGATCGACAGCACATAGGGCAGCATCAGGTACATCTGGTAGGGCAGCACGGCGTCGCCGGCCTGCTGCAGGCGCAGTTGCAGCGCGTCAAAAAAAGCAAACAGCAAAGCGCCCAGCAGCGCCTTGCCCGGCCGCCAAGAAGCAAACACCACCAGCGCCACGCAAATCCAGCCGCGGCCGTTGACCATGTTGAAGAAGAAGGCATTGAAGGCCGACAGCGTGAGGAACGCGCCCGCCACGCCCATCAGCGCCGAGCCGGCCACGATCGCCCCGCTGCGCACCGCCGCCACCGACACGCCCTGGCCTTCGGCGGCCTGAGGGTTCTCGCCCACCATGCGCACCGCCAGCCCGACCGGGGTGCGGTACAGCAAGTAACCGATCAGCGGCACCAACACCAGCGCCAGCAGCGTCAGCGGCGTTTGCTGCGCCAGCACGGGAATGCCCAGCCAGCCCATTTCCTGGAACGGGGTGATGGTGGGCGGGGTGTTCACTTTTGGAAAGCTCACCCGGTAACCGTAGTAGCTCAGCGCCGTCGCCAGCAGCGTGATGCCCAGGCCGGCGACGTGTTGCGAAAGCGCCAGCGTCACGGTCAGCAGCGCGTGCAGCCCGCCCAGGAGCGCGCCGGTCAGCGCCGCCACCGCCACCCCACCCCACAGCGGCGCGCCGCTGTACACCGCCAGCCAGCCAGTCAAGGCACCGGCCACCATGATGCCCTCGATGCCCAGGTTCAACACCCCGGCGCGCTCGCACAACAGCACCCCCAGCGTGCCCAGGATCAGCGGTGTGGCAATGCGCAGCACCGCCGCCCAGAACGACGGGTTGGCCAGGATGTCCAGAAATTCGCTCATTGCCAGCGCACCCGGTACTGCGTCAACAAGGTGGCCACCAGCACCGAGATCAGCGAGGCGGCCACGATCACGTCGGCGATGTAGGTCGGCACGCCAATGGCGCGGCTCATGCTGTCAGCGCCGACCAACACCCCGGCCACGAACACGCTGGCGGCGACCACGCCCAGCGGATGCAGCCCAGCCAACATGGCGATGACGATGCCCGAATACCCATAGCCTGGCGACATGTCCAGCGTCAGATAGCTGGTGCGACCGGCCACTTCGATGGCACCGGCCAGCCCGGCCAGCGCGCCTGACAGCAGCGCCACCAGCACCACAGTGCGCGTCACCGGCACCCCGGCAAAGGCGGCGGCCCGGACGTTGGCACCCACAGCGCGGATGTCGAAACCAAGCACGGTGTACTTCATCAGCACCCAAACCGCCACGGCCAGCGCAGCGGCAATCAGCAGCCCGCTGTGCACCCGGGTCTGTTCGACCAGCTTGGACAGTTCCAGCTCGCCCATCAGCGCCACGCTTTGTGGCCAGCCCATGGCGGTCGGGTCTTTCATCGGGCCGTCCAGCATCAGCGAGACCATCAGCAGCACGATGAAGTTCAGCAGCAAAGTGGTCACCACCTCGTCCACCCCCAGCCGCGCTTTGAGCAGCGCCGGCCCCAGCAACAGCAACGCGCCGGCCAGGGCGGCGGCCAGCAACATCAGGCCAAACAGCAGTGGCGAGGGCAGGTCGAAGCCGGTGCCGCCGTGCAGGCCGCCCACAGCCACCGCTGCCAACGCACCCACATAAAGCTGACCCTCGGCACCGATGTTGAACAGCCGGGCCCGGAACGCCACCGCCGCAGCCAGCCCGGTCAGCATCAGCGGAATGGCGCGGGTGAAAGTCTCGCTCAGTGCAAACACCGAGCCAAAGCCGCCGCGCAGCAGCAGGCCGTAGGTCTGCGCCACACCCGCACCCGCCCACCACACCAGCAACGCGCTCACCAACAGCGTGAACAACACTGCCCCTACCGGTGCCAGCAGCAGCGCCAGGCGCGAGCTTTGGTTGCGCTTTTCCAGCCTCATGCGTGGGCCTGCGCTGCAGCCTCAGTGATGCCGGCCATTGCCAAACCGATCGCCTCACGGCTCCAGTCGGTTGCCAGTCTGGCCGTACCCAGCCGGCCTGCATGGATCACCGCCACCCGGTCGCCCAGGGTCAGCACCTCGTCCAGGTCGTCCGATATCAACAGCACCGCGGCACCGGCATCGCGCGCCGCGATCAGTTGAGCTTGCACATAGGCCACGGCGCCGATGTCCAGGCCCCAGGTCGGCTGGTGGGCTACGATCAGGCGGGGCACTGCAGCAGCGCCATTTGCCCCGGTGCTTGCAGCCACATCGTCAGGCTGGCTCAGAGCCCGGCCCAGAATCAGCTTCTGCATATTGCCGCCCGACAGCGAGCGTGCCGGCACGGCCGGGCCGCCACCGCGCACGTCAAAGGTGCGCAGAACGCGCTCGGCATACGCCCGGGCTGCAGCCCGGCGCACCCAGCCCCAGCGTGAAAACGCCGAACTGCGCAACCGCTCGGACACGGCGTTCTCCCACACCGGCAAGTCACCCACCACACCCACAGCATGGCGGTCCTCCGGGATGCGGGCCACGCCCAGTGGCACCAGCCGGGCCGGCTGCGGCGGCAGTGGCCGGCCCAACAACTGCACCCGGCCGGCGCTGGCGGCGCGGGTGCCGCACAGCAACTCGGCCAGCGCTACTTGGCCATTGCCCGAAACGCCAGCAATCGCCACGATCTCGCCGGCATGCAGGCGCAGATTGGCATCCAGCAGGCGCTCGCGCGCTGGCGCTGTGCTCACGTTGTCCAGCTCGCACACGGCGTCGCCGACCGCCTTGGCCGGGCGGCGTTGCGGCGCCTCGACCGCATGGCCCACCATCCACAGCGCCAGTTGGGCCTGGCTGGTGTCGGCGGACTCGGCCTGGGCCACCAGGTGGCCAGCGCGCAGCACCGCAATCCGGTGCGACACCCGCAGCGCCTCTCCGAGCTTGTGGCTGATGAAAATGATGGACAGGCCCTGGGCCACCATCTGGCGCAGCACCGCAAACAGCGCCTCGCTCTCCTGAGGCGTCAGCACCGCCGTGGGTTCGTCCAGAATCAGGATGCGCGCACCCCGATAAAGGGCCTTCAGAATCTCCACCCTCTGGCGCTCCCCCACCGACAGCCGACCCACCAGAGCGTCCGGGTCCACGCCCAGGCCAAAGCGCTGCGCCACCGCCTGCAGCTTTTCGCGCGCCGCCAGGCGTCGGGTGAAGGGCTGCCACAGCGACTCCGAGCCGAGCATCACGTTGCCCAGCACGCTCAGGTTGTCAGCCAGCGTGAAGTGCTGGTGCACCATGCCAATGCCAGCGGCCAGTGCGGCGTTGGGGTCGCCAGGTGGCAGCGCCTGGCCGAACACCGTGATGCTGCCAGCGTCAGCCGTGTAATGCCCGAACAGAATGGACACCAAGGTCGACTTGCCGGCACCGTTCTCGCCCAGCAAGGCCAGCACCTCGCCGGCACCGAGCGTCAGCGAAATGTCGTCATTGGCCAGCAACGCACCAAAGCGCTTGCTGATGTGGCTAAGTTGCAGGACGGGGGCGGACATGGCAGGGCCAACACAAAGACACACCGCTGCCGGGGTGTCTTGTCTTGTGACGCGCTAAAAAATGTTTATTTGGCCGAGGATTTGGGCTGGTTGTCATCGACCTTGACACTGAACTTGCCGTCCAGAATGGCTTTTTCCTTGGCGCGCACCCTGGCCACCAGCTCGGGCGGCACCTTCTTTTCAAAGGTACCCAGCGGTGCCAGTGAAGAGCCCTTGTGCTTCATCATCGAATAGGGGCCGTAGTCTTCGGCGGTGAACTTGCCCTCTTTGACCAGCTTGATGGCGCGGTCGGCCGAGGGCTCGAAATGCCAAATGGCCGAGGCCACCACAGTGTCGGGGTACTGGGCCTGTGTGTTGATCACGTTGCCAATCGCCAGCTTGCCCTTTTCTTTGGCGGCATCGCTCACGCCAAAGCGCTCGGCATACATCACGTCAGCGCCCTTGTCGATCATCGCAAAAGCGGCCTCCTTGGCCTTGGGTGGGTCAAACCAACTGTTGATGAAACTCACGCTGAACGTCACCTTGGGGTTGACCTCTTTGGCACCGGCCATGAAGGCGTTCATCAGGCGGTTGACTTCGGGAATCGGGAAACCGCCCACCATGCCTATCTTGTTGGTCTTGCTCATGCCGCCGGCGATCATGCCGGTCAGGTAGGCAGGCTCCTGAATGTAGTTGTCAAACACGCTGAAGTTGGGCGCCTGCGGTTTGCCCGAGGAGCCCATCAGGAAAGAGACCTTGGGGAAATCCTTGGCCACCTTGCGCGCGGCAGCTTCTACCGCAAAGGCCTCGCCCACGATCAGTGTGTTGCCGGCCGTAGCGTACTCGCGCATCACACGCTCGTAGTCAGCGTTGGACACGTTCTCGCTGGCCTTGTACTCGATCTCGCCGCGCGCTTGCGCCGCTATCAGCGCGGTGTGCAGGCGCCCGGCCCACTGCTGTTCAAACGGCACGGTGTAAATGCCGGCGACCTTGATCTTGGCCTGGGCCAAACTCAGGGTCGGGGCAGCAGCGGTCAGGGCGGCGGCCAGCACAAGCGCATGGCGGCGGTTCAGGGGGTGGGCTGACATGGGGTTCTCCGGTGAGGGGGGTTAAAAACGACGATGTTACAAAATTCACAGCAAACCATCGTTGCTGGACATGGGCAGGTGCCTGTTTGCGGACCAGAAATTCACGCGTGAGTGCCTCACTTGGTGCCGAACATCCGGTCGCCTGCATCCCCCAGGCCCGGGACAATATAGCCGTGGTCGTTCAGATGGCTGTCCACAGAGGCTGTCACGATCGGAACGTCAGGATGCGCCGCTTGCATCCGCTTGATGCCTTCGGGCGCAGCCAGCAGACACAGGAAGCGGATATTCTTCGCCCCCGCCTCCTTCAAAATGGAAACAGCAGCCACACTTGAATTGCCCGTGGCCAGCATGGGATCGACCACGATGGACACCCGGTCCTCAAGTTGTTCGGGCAGCTTGCAATAGTATTGCACCGGCTGCAGCGTGGCGGGGTCGCGGTAAAGCCCCAGGAAGCCTACCCGCGCGGCAGGAATCAGTTCGAGGATGCCGTCCAGAAGCCCGTTCCCGGCCCGCAGTATCGACACCAGTGCCAGCTTCTTGCCCTCGATGGCGGGGGCATCCATCTCTACCAGCGGGGTTTCAATCCGCTTCGTCGTCATGGGCAATTCGCGCGTCACTTCATAGGCAAGCAGCAGGCTGATCTCGCGCAAGAGCTGTCGGAAGGAGGCGGTCGAGGTGTCCTTTTCCCGCATCAGGGTCAGCTTGTGCTGCACCAGCGGGTGTTTGACGACGGTAAGTTGGTCCAGCATGGCAGCCCCTGTCAGAGTTGTGGATAAAAAACCCAAACGAATGTGCTCGATTATGACCCAGGCCATGGGCGTTACAGGCCCCCAGTCGGGCCTTGCCTGCGTAGATGTCGCATCCCGGATGATCATCTCGAAAAATCAATAACGATTGCCTCAGTTCCTTTGATTGTCCTTGCGCCTAATTTGAGTCGTGTATTTGCTTGTAGGTTTTTTTAATCGTGTTCATTTTGTATAAAATTAAAAAATTATATTTTTCCGTTCAAAGCCATGGTGATAATTGCCAATTTCCTTTTGTCTTCAGGTAGTTCAGATGGCTTTATAAAGGTGTCGCTTCCATAAATTAATCCATTAAGCACATCTTTTTTTGTGTCAAGAATACGCAGTGGAAATTCGGATAGTAAATTTTCATCTTTAAGGAAGATACCGACAAAATCGTTCCAAAGCCCATCTACTCCTTCGATTTGCGCGGAAGTATATGACTCTAGCTGAGTGGCATTGATGCCATTTCTCTTTGCCCAAGTAATCAAGGCGCGCCCACTGTCCGGATAAAATCTCCAGCAATCAACGGGATATCTGTGTATATTGCCATTTGAAGGTGCATTCAAATAACAAAGACCTTTGGGTTTAAGCACCCGCATGATTTCAAGAAAAACAAGCCAGAACATTTCTGAATGTTCAAAGCATGAGCTTGTTAAAATAATATCGACTGATTCAGACTCAAAAGGCAAGCTGTAAGGATCGTTAAGAACGACATCGACTCCTTTGCCCGCAACGAAATCAACTCCGATATATTCAAATTCGGTTGGTGCGGTGATTCGCAGACTGCCATTAACGTCCTGTGATCCGATTTCGACAATTTTAACTTTCTTGTCTCCTGTGAATGATTTTGAATATGTTTCAAAAAAAGATTTGCAATTCATTAACGCACTGCGGTGCATATAAACTCCATTATGAAAAGTGCTTAGTAAATCCCAAAAATAATCCTGTGGCTATTTCATACTTTTTGGGTGATTTGCTGGCGAATCGCTGCGAATGCCGCTGTGTATTCAGGAAACCCCTGTTCGCGCATCGCAATCTTCAGCGCATCGCTGATGACCATTTCTTGAGGAAAACTTCTGAATCGGGTCATGCTCCAGGCCATGGTCCATGGGTTGGCTGCCGCGGTTTTGAAGTGGTAGGGATACAAGGCCAACAGCAATGAGGCGAGTCGTTCCATTAAAAATACCTTGATTTGCACACCGCCCTGGTAATGGGTCGCCTGTCCGAGCGCTTGGGCCAAAGGCGTGTTGCCGGCCTCGGCCATCTTGAACAGCGCTTCACCAAAACGCAGCCATTCGCGCCAAAACGCGGGGCGTGCCACAAAGTAATTGCTGAACACGGTGTTTCGCGAGTCCATGACCGTGGTGCGCAGTGCCAGGTCGAGCCCCATTTCTTTCAGAAATGCTTCACTGGTGGCGATGAATCCGGGTGAATAGACTTCTTGTTGTTCAAAGACGTTCAAAAAGCCCGCACCTTGGTCGGGTTGCGGTGAGAACAAGACCACATTGGCGCCTTTGGCGCTGGCTTGTTGGATGAATTTGAAGACTTCTGGCGCGGGCAGCTGGGTTTTGTCTGCAAATTTGGAGGAGAAAAAACCGTAATAGGTGTTTTCGTCCAAGGTTTGGTTGAGCAAAAAATTCCGGATGGGCCAGTATTCGTACCAGTCCGGGCGCAGGTTGGCGCGGTTGTCCATGACTTCGTAGCCGCTGGCTTGTGCGGTTTTCAGGGTGTCGTCTGACCAAGCGATGCTGAAGATGCGCACAGGTGCTGTGGGCGTGTGTTGTGCGGTGGCCAGTGGGTTGGGGGTGACAGGCAGAGGGCTGTTTTGCACTTGCTGCCTGGTGTCGATCAGGGCGTCTTCCAGGTTGCGCACAAATTTGGGGGTGTTGAACAGGTCGCACAGGTCGCGCTGCGCTTTGAGGCGTTGCTTGATGGCTTGTATCTTTTTGGGCTTGGTCGCCAGTTGCACGGCCAGGTTTTCGTAGTCTTGGGCGCTGTCGGTCACCAGTTCGGGCAGGCCGACGGCGTGCAGCAAGCTGCCCGCCATGCGGCTGACCATGGTTTGGCCAGGGCAGGTCAGCACGGGTAAGCCGGCCCACAGTGCGTCGCTGGCGGTGGTGCCTGCGCCGTAAGGTGCTGTGTCCAAAAACAAGTCGGCGCAGTGGTAGCGGGCCAGGTATTGCTCGGGCATGACGCGGCCCGCAAAGATCAATCGGTTGGCGGCGATGCCCTGGTTTTTGGCGTTGGCTGTGAGGTTTTCTTTGGCTTGCGGGTTGTCTTCCAGCACCCACAGCACGCTGTTGGGGCTGCGCTTGAGGATGCGCATCCAGGTGGCCCAAACGTCGGGCGTGAATTTGTAGTTGTTGTTGAAGGCGCAAAACACAAAGGCTTTGACGGGCAAGCCGCATTCGGCGCGTGTTGGTGCGGTGCCAATCACCCGTTGGCGGTCATTGGCCTGGTAGCTGTTGAGGTAGATGGGTTTTTCGGTGAAGTGCTGCGTCAGCTCAGGCGGCATCAGGTGGCGATCGGCCAGGATGTAGTCCACCCCAGGGATGGCGCAGCTGCCCATATAACCCAGATAGCTGGCTTGGACAGGCGCGGCGCGGTAGGCCAACACATCAAAACGCGAGCCAGACGTGAGCCCGGTCAGATCGATGAGTACGTCAATTTCGAGTTCGCGGATGCGCAGGGCCGCTTGTGCGTCGGTGAGCGCGTGCAAGGGGACATGGTGGTCAAACGCCTTGAGTACCCGTTGGCGCATGGCCGAGGGGGTGGTGTCGCTGTAGTCCAGCCCATACACCTGCACGCGGCTGCGGTCATGCAGCTCAAGCACTTCGGCCATCAAGATGCTGACGGCGTGGTGCTTGAAGTCGCCAGAAAAGTAGCCGATGCGCAGCTTGTCGTGTTGCCAGCGCACAGGCGGCAGCGGGGTGATGGGGCTCAGTTTGCGCGCAATGAAACGCTCTGCGGCTTGTCGTTGGCGCTGCGGGGTGTCGAGTTCGGCCATTCCCATGAAGGGGCCGATGTCGAGTGCCACGTCTTCACCCGGGCGTGCTTCGCACAGCCAGTTGGGTGTGCTGGGCCAGCTGCATTGACGGCGGCGAATGCCGACAAAGTGCTGGACCACGTCGGCTTGTTGGGGGTTGAGCCGAAGGCTGCGCTCTAGCGCGGCTTCGGCTTCGGGGTAGCGCTTGAGATTTTCATGCAGGCGGCCTATGTGGTTGAGCAACATGCATTGGCCTTCAACGGGCAGTTGGTCGCTCAGGGCTTGGTTCCAAATTTGCAGCGCTTGTGCGTCGTCGCCGCTGGCCTCAGTCATCAGCCCCAGATTGACTGCGGCTTGGTACAGCATGGGGTTGAGTGCTTGGGCTTTTTGGTATGACGCTTTGGCGATGGCAGGCTGGTTGAGTTTGTTCAGAATGCCGTGGTTGAAGTACACAGGGGCGGCTTGCGGCTCTTGACCATGCACGGCAAGCCAGTCGTTGTAGAGGTCCACCGCTTGCTGCAGCTTGCCTGCCGACTGAAGTTGGTCAGCTTGTTGGATCAGTTGGACAACGGTCAGGGAGGGGGCAGGCATGACGTTTTGGGGCTTGATGGCTGAGAGCGAGAGATTGTCTGCATAACCCCAATGCATTCCGGCGCGTCTGGGTCAGGAATCAATGCAAGAAGGTCATGCAGCAAGCCTTACGCGGGGCGAATTCTCAAATTTGAAAAGTATCCGGTTGTGCCGTCGTCAACCCACAGTCCGATGCCGCCTGATTTTCCGCCCAAGCGCAGGTCATCGACCGCCAGTATCTCGGTGCCATCGATAAATGCACGCAGTTTCTTGCCTGAAATGTCCAAGCGCAGTGTGTGCCAGGTGTTCAGTGCAACCGGCGCACCGGCCTCGTATTGACCAGGGAAACGGCTGCGCGAGACATCGAAGTGAAAGTCCGGATGGGCAATGTATTGCACGGCGCGCACGTTGCGAGGAGCAGGCGGCGGTGGCGAATTTTTGCTGCCATTGGCCATGCGAAGGTAAACAGCCTCGAATTCCTTGGCTTGGACGCCGACATGAAAAGCCAAACCAAGAAAGGCGCGTGCGTCAGGGTCGCCTTTGCCGTTGAGCACACCTGCCAGATCGACCTGCAGCGAGCCATCGGAAAAACCGGCAGAAAGGGCGGCAAACGTCGCAGCATTGCCGCCGATGCGCAAGGACCTGGCCTGGGCTTCTGGGGTCAGGTTGACGGCCACGCAGTTGCGGCCGCCAAACTGCGCTGCCGCCACAGTCACATCCGAGGGCACCAAATCGAGCGCGGTGCCCAAGGTGTTTTGCCAGTCACCTTTTGCTGCCAGCAGGTTGGTTGTGACCATTCCACCCGCAGACACTGCACATGCCTGGCTGAGGAGGCGCAATGCGTCGCGACGATTGAAGTTTTGATGGGAATTTTTCATATTGATTCTTCCAGTGCCTGATGGGGTTGGGGATTGTGGACAAGTGATGTGTACCGACTACCAAAAAACTTTAAAAATTAAATTTAAAGTGTTATTAATTCTAATGAATAAATAAGTAGTGACCCAACATTTTTACATCGGGGGTTCGTAAGTTAATGATTTATCTTGGTTTTTTGGCATTTCAGCCGGCCTTGCACGTCGTGTTGCCACTGCACATGCTTGTGCAGACTGGTGGCCACCAGGTTTTCAAAGCGCAGGCCATCGTCTCCAACCACCAATCCGGTGTCGTCAAAGTAGAACTTGGGCGTTTGCAGCACGGCGCGTGCAATGTTGTCGTGGAACGGGCGTACCACAGAGCCAGCTTTACGACCAAACGAAATAACTTTATTTAAAAGTCGCGACCAAATTAAAAAGTGGTGTGGTCCAGTCGCTTTTTTGCTCGCGCTCAATGTGCCCCAAGGTAACACCCCTCAGCCCGCTCCCCATCAGCCTCATCACCTTCTTCGCTGCACAGCGCAGCAATCAAGGCGGGGTCCACCACTTGGCCGGGCAGCAGCAGCTCTTCATTCGTCCAGCGCTTGACCAAGTGGCCGTTGGCCACGCCGCCGGTGTGCGGGGCTTGGTAGGCGCGGCGGTGCTGCAGGGTCACGCCGCTGTTGGCGTTGGCAATAAAGCGGCTTTCGCCCAAGGCCCAGGGTTCAAAGTAGGCATGGGCGGCGGCATCAACCTGGCGGAAGTAGGCGCGAGCCCCTTCGGCGTTGAGCTTTTTGCGCACGGTGCGCGTGATCATTCCTTGCAACTGGTCAAGCGCGGCATCGTCCATCTGGCCGATGGTGGCCAGGCTCATGTCTTGACCCGCCAGCGCAGGCGTGTCGGCCAATTCGGCGGGCAGCACTTGCACCATGGCTTTGACCACATCGTGGTGCGGTGCCACGGCGGTGGCCACGCCGCGTGTTTGCGGCTGGATGGGGCAGCGGATTTCCACAAGGCGTGGTTTCACAGGCCCTGTGCAGCCGTCGTGGTGGTAGTACTCGCCCTGGCTAAGGCGCCCCTTGCTGGAGCGACCGCGCACGTCGCGGTAGCTGGGGTGCTGGGTGTGCACATTCAGGCACACCACCAAGCCCGTGGCATCGACCAGTTGGTAAAAGGCTTCGCGCCATTCGGGCAAGAGCAGCTGCTCGTGCAGGTAGTCGCTGGGCTCGGTGCCTGCGTGTCCGACTTCACCCTCAATGACCAACACGAACGGACGTGGCCTGCGCACGCGCCATTGGCGCTGGGCAAAGTTCAGCACATCGGTGGTGGGGACCTGTTGGGCGCTGCGCGCCGTGGATGCGGACATGGGTGGAAATTCGGTTGAGGTCAGACCCGAACAAGGCGTTGGGGACCAGTGTGAATTTTAGGGGGTTGAGTTGCTGGATTTCAGGTGCCCCCTGGGCTGCTGGGCAATGCAGGTGACTGCCCCTGCGTGGCCGACGCTGTAAATTGCACCCAGTACCGAGCTCATGCCTGGCAAGTGGCGCGGTTTCCTCCCACTTTGACAGCCTTACAGTCGATTGAACCCATGACCCCACCATCTGATGATCCCGTGCGGCTCGATCACCCGCTGCAAGGCATTGCCTGGATGGTGGCGGGGGTGTTTTTGCTGGCGGTGTTGGATGCCTTGTCTAAACATGCGGTGTCGCAGTTGTCCATTCCGGTATTGATTGCGGCGCGCTCGACGATGGTGCTCGTGTTGCTGGTGCCGTGGGTGCTGCGCAGTGGGGGCTGGTCGGTATTGCGCACGCGCCGTCCTGGGGCGCATTTGTTGCGTGGCGTGTTGGCGGTGTGTTCCATGCTGGCGTTTTTTGAGAGCTTGCGCTTGTTGCCGCTGGCCACGGTGATCGCCATCAGTTTTGCCGCGCCGCTGTTCATGACGCTGCTGTCAGTGCCCTTGCTCAAGGAACGTGTCGGGGTGCACCGCTGGGGCGCGCTGTTGGCCGGTTTTGTGGGTGTGAGCCTGATCGTTGGACCGCAGGCCATGGACGGCGAGCTGGGACTGGGGGCTTGGCTGGCTTTGGTGGCAGCATTTTTTTATGCCGCTTCGATGACTTGTGTGCGCTGGCTTTCGCCCACCGAGAGCGACTTGTCGATGTTGGTCTGGCAGAACCTCACCATGGGTTTGGTCGGAGCGGTGGGGCTATGGTTTGTGCCCCTGGAGGCGGCCCCCAGCATGTGGCCGATCCTGACTTTGATGGCCGTTTTGGTGTTGCTGGGCCAGCGTTGCACCTTTCGGGCTTTGCGGTTGGCGCCGGTGGGCGTGGTGGCGCCTTTCCATTACAGCGAGCTGCTTTTTGCGGCCTTGTTTGGCTGGGTTTTTTGGCAAGAGTGGCCCGGGCCCCATGTTTGGTGGGGTGCTTTTTTTGTGGTCGGCGCGGGTTTGTTCACCTTGTGGCGCGAGCGCGCGCGAACATTGTTGGGCGGTTGATGGGGCCCGCTTGGGCGTTCCAAGCCGCCTACAGATTCAATCGGCATAACCGGGGTTCACCCGGTCAACCACGCGCATCATGGCTTCAAAAAACAGGCGCTCGCGTTCGCTGCGGGGGTGGCGGTCTTGCGGGCTGGGGGTTTTGATGCGCCGGATCACCGATTCGGTCAGTACATTCAGGGGCTGGCCAGTGCCCATGGCCAGCACTTGGGTGCGGCAGGCTTTTTCGAGTTTGTAGAGCTTGCGGTACGCTTGCGCCACGGTGTCGCCAATGGTCATCACGCCATGGTTTTTCATGAAGAGCACGGTTTTGCCACCGCTCATGAGTTGCGACAAGCGCTCACCTTCAGACAGGTCTGCTGCCAACCCGGTGTAATGGTCGTCATAAGCGATGGTGCCGTCAAAGAAGGCTGCCGTTTGGGTGGCGGGCAACAAGCGGTTGGCTTTGAGCATGTTCAAAGCCAGCGCCCAAGGCTGGTGGGTGTGCAGCACCACTTTGGCACCCGTGAGTCGGTGCACCGGGGCGTGGATCGATTGTGCCGAGAGCTCCACCGCGCCTGTGCCCTCCAGGGTTTCGCCCGCTTCGTTGAAGACCATCATGGTGCTGGCGCGGGCCTCTGACCAGTGCACGCCAAAGGGTGAAATCAGGTACTGGTCTTCTCGCCCCGGCACAGCCACCGTGAAGTGGTTGTCGATGCCTTCGTCGAAGTCGTGCAGCACCGCTAAGCGCAAAGCGGCGGCCAGTTGCACCTTGGTTTGCCACACCGGGTCGTCTTGGGCTGGTGTTGGGGCTGTTGCGGTGGCGGCTGACATGGGCGGGTCTTTCGAGGGTTGAACTGTCCTGCACTCTAGGCACCCGCCGCCTGTGGGCCTGTCACTTGGGCGGCAAGCGCAGGCAGATGGGGCCCAAACCGCGCCCTTACCAGGGCCAGCCTGACCAAACCTGAAGCACCGCGTTGCTCACCCATTCCCAAAGCCAAATCACATAGGCCACGGCGGCCGCTCCCGAGGCGCAAGACAACAGCAAGGCCAGGCCATCTCTGAACATCCAGCCCAGGCTGAGCAAGATCAGGCTCAGTGCGGGCAGCACATTGCCCAGGGGCAGGGGCAAGAAAATGACCAGACCCATCAAGGCGATCCAACTGCCCCACCACAGCCGGGTGCTGGTGTGTGACCACACGGCCCAGCGCGGGCGCAGGCAGCGGTTGCTCATCTCGTAAATCCAGGCCAATCCGTGCAGGCAGCGGCCGGTCCAGCGTGCGCTGAGTTTGATCTGACCCAAACGGGCGGGCAGTTGCACGCTGCTTTGCGCGCGCAACCAGGCCCAAGCGATGGCCCAAATGCCAAGACTCATCACGGTGCCCGCACCCGCCACCGGCAGCACACTGACCACCGCCAGCAGCATCAGCAGCACGGCTACAGACGCCTCGCCGTGCAGGCCAATCAGTTCAGAAAAGTCCAGGCGCTGAGTGGGCCCAGCGTTGTCCGCACTTCGGTGTTGCTCGGCCGCATCGCGCAGCCGCTGGGCCAAAGGGTTGCGCACGTCGGATCGGTGGTCAGAATTGTCCATGGTGCAGTGTCTGACGGATTCGGCGCTGAAGCAGCCAGTGCCCTGCCACCGCCAGCGCCAGCAAGAAGGCCAGGCCCAAGGCCCAAATCGCCCACATCAGCACAGACACCCAGCCCATCAGGCCGCTGCCTGAAGGCAGCATTTGGCCCAGCCACTGCACCAGGCCGAGTGCCGAGTCTTGCACCGCTTTGATCCAGGCGGTGTCCACCCAGGGGCTCAACCATGCGGGCACCGGCCATTGCAGAGCTTGCGAGGCCAGATCCCCAATCTGGCCTGAGGCTGTGGAGTTCAAAAGCCATGCGGTCAGTTGTTCGGCCAGCCCGATCAGGCCTGTCCAAAGAAGCACGAGAAAAACAAATACCGACCAAAGTGCAAACTTCATGAAGCGTGATCCTTTTAGGAGTACAACAAAGTGGTTGAGAATAGGCGTTTTTTTGTTCAGTCAAAAGAAGATTAAAGTTGATCGATATTCTTGTTTATTCGATGTTTATCAGCTTGCTTGTCATCTGATGACATCGAGCGAGCGCACATCCTGGATCGGTGGCAATCGGTCAGCCAATCAGCTTGTGATGGTGTGGGCATGATTCAAAGCCGCGGTTGTCGTGTTGATCGTCTGGTCTCGCGGCACCTGCTCGCTACAATCGGCAACTTCACCGGGGGTGCCTGGTCGCAGGAGCGGCCTGGGCTGAGACATACCCCTCTCACCTGATCTGGGTTGTGCCAGCGTAGGGAGCGTGATGCGATTGCCACCCCAGCGCCCTTGTGCGTTGACCGGCGTTGCTGTCATGCCCTTCGCGGCTTGTTGAGCGAAAGGCGGTTGGCGATGCAAAGGCGGTTTTTGGTGACCGGCACCGGGCTGGCATGGGTGCTGAGCGGCGCCATGGTCTGGGCTGCGTCGGGGCAGGCGCTGGCACAAAACGCACCCCCAAAACAGTCTCCAAGCCCCAAGTCAACGCTGCTGCGCGTGATGACGCACAGCTCGTTTGACCTGCCCAAACCCTTGCTGGCGCAGTTTGAAAAAGATGCGGGTGTGAAGCTGCAGCTGATCAAAGGGGGCGACGCTGGCGAGATGCTCAACAAGTTGATCTTGAGCCACGCCGCGCCCGTGGCCGATGTGGTGTTTGGCATCGACAACACCTTGCTGCCCCGCGCCCTGGCCAGTGGCATCCTCGACACCTACCCCGGCGCGGCCGCGCAAAGCAAAGCTCTGGCGGGCATGGCCGAAGGACCTGCCCCTCAAAAAGACCTGCCAGCGCCGAGCGCCGACAGCGGCGTGGTCGGTGGCGTGGTGCCGGTGACCCAGGGCTTTGTGAGCCTGAACATCGACAAAGTCTGGTTCCAGAAAAAAGGTCTGGCCTTGCCCCAAAACCTGCAGGCGCTGGCCTTGCCAGCGTACCGCGATTTGTTGGTGGTGCCCAACCCAGCCACCTCCAGCCCTGGCCAGGCGTTTTTGCTGGCCACGGTGGCGGGCTTGGGCGAAGCCGCTGCTTGGGACTGGTGGGCCCAGATGCGCGGCAACGGCGTCAAGGTGGTCAAGGGCTGGAGCGAGGCGTATTACACCGAGTTCAGCCACAACGGCGGGACCCGGCCCTTGGTGGTCAGTTATGCCACCAGCCCTGCCGCCGAGGTGTTCTACAGCAAGGACAAACTGGGCGCATCGCCCACGGCCAATTTGTTTTTGCCCGGTGGTGTGTTCCGCCAGGTGGAAGGCGCGGCCTTGCTCAAGGGCGCTGCGCCAGCCGCACGCTTGGCGGGCGTGAAGTTCATCGAGTTTTTGCGTTCTGTGCCGGTGCAGCAGGCGCTGCCAACCAGCATGTGGATGTACCCGGTGCAGCCCGGTGTGCCGCTCGATGCGGTGATGCAATACGCCCAAGCGCCCACCAAATTTGAGCGATTGCCGCTGCAAACCCTGAGCACGCAAGCCGCCCGCTGGCAGCAGCGCTGGACGCAGGTGGTGCTCAAGTGACAGGACCACGGACCTGGGGCCTGTGGCTGACTACCCCAAGGGGCAGCGCCTTGGGGCTGGCCGCTTTGCCGCTGCTGTTTGCCTTGGTGTTTTTGGCGATGCCGGTCGCGCGCTTGCTCTTAGAAGGCTTGTGGGGTGAACCGGTGCCAGGCTTGGTGCTGGCCGACACCGGCCCTTGGTGGCGCGATGCGCACCTGCAGTGGCGCGTGGGCTGGACGCTGGTGCAGGCTGTGACCACCTGCGTGGCTTGTCTGATGTTGGGTTTGCCGATGGCGTGGGTGCTGGCGCGGCTGGATTTTGCCGGACGGCTGTGGTGGCAGCGCGCTTTGCTGCTGCCTTTTGTGGTGCCCACCCTGGTCGCGGCGCTGGGCGTGTTGTCGCTTTGGGGGCCACGCGGTTGGCTGGGTGAGCCTTTGGCGCAAGCGGGTGTGTCCTTGCAAGGCAGCCCCTGGTTGCTGCTGCTGGGCAATTTGTTTTTTAACCTGGGTTTGGTGGTGCGCGCAGGCAGCGACGGCTTGGCGCAGGTCAGCGCACAGCAGGTGGCGCTGGCACGCACTTTGGGGGCCACGCCCTGGCGGGCGTTTTGGCGGGTCGAGTGGCCGGTGGTGGCCCCTTGGTTGGCCTCGGCGTTGTGCCTGGTGTTTTTGTATTGCTTCACCGGCTTTGGCCTGGCCTTGGTGTTGGGCGGGCAGCACTTCGCCACGGTGGAGGTGGAGATTTACACCCTGATCGCGCACGAGCTGGCGCTGGGGCCGGCGGCGGCCTTGGCCGTGGCCATGCTGGCGCTGACCGGGGGCGTGGCCTGGGCTTACGCCTGGGTGGAGCGGCGCCTGGCCCATCCGGCGCGCATCACCCTGGTGGCGCGCCGTCCTTTGCGGGGGGCGGGCAAGTGGATTTGGACGCTTTGGGGGCTGGCATTGGGTACTTGGGGCTTGTTGTGCGGCGCGCCGCTGTTGGCGCTGTTGGCGCAGGGCTTGTACGCAGCCGTGTGGGGGCAGGGCGCGGCGGTATGGGCCGACCCTGACACTGGGCTGGCTTTGCGCAACACCTTGCAGTTCACCGCCATGGCGCTGGTGCTGGCCACGGCTTTGGGTTTGCTGCATGCACTGGCAGGGCATGCCTTGAGGCCTTGGCCGCGCTGGGGCTTGGCCTGGCGGGCCAGTGCTTATGCGCCCTTGGTGGTCTCGCCCGTGGCGCTGGCCTTTGGTTTGTTGCTGATGTACCCGCAATGGTTGGCCAGTTTGCCGCTCTTGGTGGCGGCCTACGCTTTGCTGGCCTATCCGTTTGTGGCCAAAGCGCTGACGGCGGCCCTCGACGCCCTGCCCGAGCACTATGCCCAAGCCGCCGCCACTTTGGGGGCACGGCCGCTGCGGGTGTTTTGGCGCGTCACGCTGCCCATGTTGGCTTTGGCCTTGCGCCGGGGCATGGCCTTTGCTGCGGCCACCATGCTGGGCGAGTTTGCGGTCTCGCTGCTGCTGTCGCGGCCCGAATGGCTGACCTTGAGCACCTTGATCTACCAGCGCCTGGGGCGTCCTGGCGCAGGAAATCTCGATGCAGCGCTGGTGCTGTCGGCCAGCTTGATGGTCTTGGCGCTGTTGGTGTTTGTGTTGATCGAAGGCCGAGCCGCTGCGTCCTCTTCTCCCACCCCTGCGGCCTGAAGGCCTGCACACCCGATTTGAACCATGCTTGAACTGCGACACATTCACCACCATTGGACCGGCCCGAACGGTCAGCCCCAGCCTTTGCTGCTGGGTGTGACCTTGCAAGTGGCACGCGGGCAAACCGTGGCTTTGTTGGGGCCTTCCGGCAGCGGCAAAAGCACGCTGCTCAAAATCATCGCGGGGCTGGAATTGCCCGAGTCTGGCAGTGTCTGGCTGGACGGTCAGGACATCAGCGACTGGCCCCCAGAGCGGCGTCGGTTGGCCTTGATGTTCCAGGACTATGTGCTGTTTCCACATCTGAATGTGCAAGACAACGTGGCCTTTGGATTGGTCGAGCAGGGTGTGCCGCGTACTCAGGCGCGTCAGCGTGCCAAGGATCTGCTGCAGCGCTTTGGATTGGTGGGGCGGGGCCGCGATCCGGTGACCACTTTGTCCGGCGGCGAGCAGCAACGCGTGGCACTGGCGCGGGCACTCATCACCGAGCCCCGGGCGCTGCTGCTCGACGAGCCGTTTTCTGCACTGGACGCCGAGATGCGTGACAGCCTTCGCGCCGAATTCGCGCAGCGCATTGCCGAGCACGGCATGCGCGCGGTGTTGGTCACGCACGACGAGGCCGAAGCGCGCACCATGGCCAGCGCTGCCTGGCGTTTGCAAGGCGGTGTTTTGAGTCCTGTGTGGTGAGTGCGGGTATCAGTACGATGTGTTGGATCGGGTCTTGCCCGGTGTCTCCAGCCTAAGCCCCAAGCCGTGCATGTGACTGCTCGTTAGGGCTTGCGCCTCAAAGCCCCAGAGCCTGCCAGACCCGGATGGCGGCGTACGCGTCGTTGGCCGCGTACACCAGTTGCGCTTGACTGAGTTGGGCGTTGGCCCAGTTGCTGGTGGCGGCTTTCTTGGACTTGATGAAGCGTTCATTGAACAGCACGGCCACCGCGCCTTTGACCCCCATGTCTTTGCGGTAACCGCGTTCGCGAAAAATGGTGTTGAGCTCCAGAATGCCCTGCGGCTCGATGCCCAGTTTGTGCACGATGCGCTTGCGGTCATCGCCCAGACCAAAACCGGCTTTGACAATGCCGCTGCAGGCCAACAGTTGCGCAGCAACCGCGCTGCATTCGGGGTCGTGCAGCTGAAACACCCAAGCCCGCTCGGAGGTGGACAACTGCAGGATGTGCGGCCCGTCTGACTGTTCGCCCACCTTGAAAGTGGGCTTGGACTCGGTGTCAAACCCCCAGGCAGACGATTGCATGAGGGCATCCCATGCACTTTGCGCCTGCTGGCCGGTGGTGACGAGTGTGATGCGGTCCAGACCCAGGCGCTCAAAAGGCGGGAGCAGGGCGATGGCGTCTTTGTCGGGGGTGGGGTGCTGGGTGGACATGGTGCTTCTGAAGGGAAGCCCATCATAGTGGCTGTGCTGTGCGGGGCATGGCAAAACCAAGGTGACACGCGCTGGGTGGACCTGGCCAAATAATCATCAAGGTGTGCGAGTGCTGCAGTTGGTTGGATTCGTTTGACAAGGAGACAAGCCATGGTGATGAATTTCTTCAAAAGACTTTCTGTGTTGTTGGCCCTCGGGTGGTCCGCGGCAACTTGGGCGCAGGGGACTTATCCCCAAAAGACGGTCACTTTGACCGTGCCATTTCCAGCAGGCGGCATCGCTGATTTGTCGGCCCGTGCGCTCAAGCCCTCGCTGGACAAAGCTTTGGGCCAGCCGGAGATGACCGTGCACCGGCGAGGGGCCTCGGGCGCCATGGGTGCGGCTGCGGCCGCCAATGCCACTGCAGACGGTTACACCCTGATGTACACCTTGTCGAGTGTGGCCAGCGTTCCGGCGCAAGCGGTGCTCTTTGCGGCTGCCTTAAAAGCCATTCCCAAAGGCATGACGAATTCGTCCAGCGGCAACTACGGCATCAACCATTTCCCGGCCGAGATGCTGCTGGCAGCCACACAAACCGAGTCGCGTCACATTCCTGACGCAGGCGGGGCGCCCATGTTGACGGCCTTGATGGGGGGCCAGGTCGACTTCAACATACCCGTGGGCACACCCACCGATGTTTTGGCCACTTTGTGCCGGGCCTTGCGTGCGGCATCTCAGGTCAACCAATGTGTCGAGACGGTCGGTAAAAGCTTCGCCGGAGAAATTGCTGACTTGGACGGTAGCAAACTGGAGACCTTCTGGAAGGCCGATCTGGCCCGCACATCCGTCACGATCCAGCGCATCGGACGCATTCAATGACGACAGCAGCCCCGCGAGGGTTCACCTTTGACCGCAATGACGGTCGTGCGGTGTTGCCCGGCAATTTGCACACCAACCGCCAATTGGCGCAATGGCTGGATTTCTCTCAGCCCGGTCGGGTGCGTGTGTTCACGGGCAAGGTGGAATTGGGGCAGGGCATTTTGACGGCCTTGTCGATCATTGCGGCCGATGAACTCGATGTGGATTTGGACCAGGTGCACATCGTCAGTGCCAGCACCCTGGAAGGGCCTGACGAGGGCATGACCAGCAGCAGCATTTCAGTTCAGGACTCCGGATCGGCCATTCGCCACGCCTGTGCCGAAGTGCGGTTTCTGGCCCTCCAGCAAGTGGCCCGTCATCATGGTTTGCCCGCCCATGCCTTGCGCGTCGAGCAAGGGCGCTTCACCGACGCCCAAGGGCGCGCGCTGGGGGACTATTGGGAAGCGCTCAAGGACATCCGTCTGGATCGTGAATACCAGGGTTTGGCCCAGCCCAAGCCTGTGGATGTGCTCAAGCTGCACGGTCATGGCAAAGTTCGCCGCATTGACTTGGCTGAAAAGATCATGGGCCAGCCCCGGTTCATCCACGATGTGCGCATGCCGGGCATGCGCCACGGGCGGGTCCTGCGCGCGCCATCGCTGACGGCCCAATTGGCCCATCCCGATCACCCCGTGCCGGTCGATGTGTTGGATGCCATGGCCCAGTCTGCCATTGACTTGGTGGTGGATGGGCGCTTTATGGGCATCGTGGCCGCCTCCGAGCGCGAGGCGGACGCTGCACTGGCCCAGCTGCAAGCGCAAGTGGCTTGGCGCGAGTCGGCCAATTTGCCCGACATGCATGCCATGGCCGACTTCTTGCGACACGCGCCGAATGACACCACTTACCCCATACAAAAAGGAGAAGTCCTTGGCGCTGACGATGCCGGGGTGAGCTTGTCGCGCGAATACCTCAAGCCTTACATTGCACACGCCTCGATTGGTCTTTGCTGCGCACTGGCCCAATGGGACGGCCAGACCTTGCAGGTCTGGACCCACAGCCAAGGCATCCAGAATCTGCGCGATGACCTGACCAAGGCCTTGGGTCTGGACAAGCAGGCGATCGTGATGCGGCATGTGGAGGGGGCCGGATGTTATGGCCACAACGGGGCCGACGATGTGGCGTTTGACGCGGCCCTGTTGGCCATGGCCCAGCCGGGTGACCCTGTGCGGGTGGTGTGGTCTCGTGCGGACGAACTGTCGCAAGCGCCGCTGGGCAGCGCCCATCTGGTCTCGCTCAGGGCCCGTTTGGACGAACAGGGGCGCATCAGCCACTGGCACCACGAACTGTGGGCCAACGGGTACAGCTCCCGGCCGGGGCGCTCGCTGATTCCCACCTTGCTGGGGGCTTCGCAACGCGCACAGGGGCAGCCTTTGCCCTTGGCCATCAACCCGCCGCTGGCTGCAGGGGGCGGCTCGGACCGCAATGCCATTCCAGGTTATTCGTTTGACAACACCCATGTGGTGAACCACCGGCTGACGGTCATGCCGATTCGAACCTCGGCCATGCGGGCCCTGGGGGCGTTTGCCAATGTGTTCGCCATCGAGTCTTTCATGGACGAGCTGGCCCATGCCAGTGGACAAGACCCTTTGCAGTTTCGCAAACTGCACATGGACGACCCCAGAAGCCTGGCCGTATTGAATGCCGTGGTCGACCGCAGCACCTGGTGGCACCAGCCCAAAGCCGAGGGCGTGGGCCACGGCGTGGCCTGGGCCCGCTACAAAAACACCTCTGCATGGTGCGCGGTTTTGGCACGCGTGCAGGCCGGCGAAACGCTGCGTGTGTTGCAGCTGGATGTGGCCGTCGATGTGGGCCGCGTGGTGGACTTGGACGGCGTGATCAACCAAACCGAAGGCGGCGCCTTGCAAGGCATGAGCTGGGCCCTGAAAGAGGCGGTTCAGTTTGACCGCACGCGCATCACGACCCAAAGCTGGGCCGATTACCCGATCTTGCGTTTCAGCGAAGTGCCCGAATTGGCCATCCATGTGCTGGACCAACCGGAGCAACCGTCGCTGGGGGCGGGCGAGTCGGTGCAAGCCCCCGTGGCGGCCGCTCTGGGCAATGCCTTGTTCGATGCCCTGGGGGTGCGTGTTCGCCACTTGCCCTTGTCGCAGGACCACATCCTTCAGGCGCTCAACGCGTCGCAATGACATGGCTGTATTGACATGACGGCATTGACCTCGACCCTGGTGGACATGTGCAGTGCTGGCGCGGGACGCGTCTGGCTAGAGCAATGCCTGGCCATGCCGCAATGGGCGCAAATGGCGCAGTACCGCACACGCTATCGGGCTTTGCAAAACACGCTGGACGAGGTGAACCACCGCCTGGCGCAGGGGCAGGACTGCCACCTGTGCGTGCTCACCCCCGATGCCATCCGCAGTTTGCAAGCCCGCTGGCCCGATCGGATCGACGCGCACTATCTGGGCCATTTTCCGGTCCCGCATGGTCAGTTCACCGAATACGCTGTGGCTGCTGTGCGTCCCCATCCAGACAAGCATGACCCCGAGGCCCAAACGGCCTGGACGCTGGCCTGCGATTTGGCACGTTATCTCTGCTCACCGAGTCAGCCAGCCATGCGCCAAGCGCTGGGTTTTGCTGAAGTGCCTTGATAAAACCCGAGACAGACCATGATCACCATCAACGCCAAGAGCATCGCCCTGACAGCGCCCGACAAAACCCCTTTTCTCAGCTTCTTGCGCAACGAGTTGGGCTTGTCGGGCCCCAAATTGGGCTGCGGTGAAGGCGAGTGCGGCGCATGCATGGTGCTGGTGGACGGACGGCCCCAAACGTCCTGCAATTTGCCACTGTGGGCGGTGAAAGGCCATGCCGTGACCACGCTCGAGGGCTTGGGCACGGTGGGGCAACCCCATGCTTTGCAACAAGCCTTTATTGAAGAAAACGCAGGCCAGTGTGGCTATTGCCTGAGCGGCATTTTGGTCAGTGCCAGCGCCTTGTTGCAGCACACGCCAGAGCCGACCCGGGCGCAGATTTGTCAGGCCTTGGACAAACACCTGTGCCGCTGTGGGGCGCATGAACGCATCATCCGCGCTGTTCAGCGTGCTGCACAAATGGGCAAGATGGCCGCGGCCTGAGCTGCCGGTCACGGCTTAAAAAAGGTCTAGTCAAGCTCAGCGGCGTTGGGTGTCTTTTTTGGGCGGTGCAGGTTTTTTGCGCTGCGCCCGCTCGGCATCGGCCTTTTTGCCTTCGGCCAGCCAGATGGCAAATTCGGCGGGGGTTTCCAGTGTCAGTCGGCCCAAGGCGGCCGAACGGAAATCGTGGATCACGATTTCGGCGGCCTTGGTGGTGTTGACCCGGCCGCCGCTTTGGATCGCGCCGCGTTGGCGGGCAATGGCTTCGAGCAGGGTTTCGTCGGTGTGGCTGGCCACGTCTTGCACCTTGTAGCGCTCGGTGATCGCTTGCGGGTAGTTCGGAATCAGGTAGTTCAGCAGCTCCAAGGCGACGACTTCTTCGTCAAACGCGTTCACACCAATCGCGCCACTGGCGGCCAGGTTGAAGCCGCTTTGCTCAACGATGATGCGTGGCCACAGCACGCCGGGGGTGTCGTACAGGTAAAAGTCGTCGGCCAGCGTGATGCGCTGTTCCAGTTTGGTCACGCCCGCTTCGTCGCCGGTTTTGGCAGCGCGTTTGCCCTTGAGGGTGTTGATCAGGGTGGACTTGCCCACGTTGGGGATGCCGCAAATGAGCACGCGCATGGGTTTGACCATGCCGCCCCGGTTGGGGGCCAACTGGCGGCTGGCATCGATCAAGGCCTTGGCGGGAAACACCACGCTGGTGTCCAGGCCCATGGCGCTCACGCTAGGCAGGGCGTTGTAATGGGCCAGCCAGGCCAAGGTTTGCACCGGGTCGGCCAAGTCTTGCTTGCTCAGGATTTTGAGGGCGGGTTTGCCTTCGATCAGCTCGGCCAGCATGGGGTTGGCGCTCGAGCCCGGCAGGCGGGCGTCCAGCATCTCAATGACGACGTCAATGTCTTTGATGCGCTCCCCAATCGCCTTGCGCGTGAGGTGCATGTGTCCGGGAAACCATTGAATCGCCATAAAAGAAGCCGCTGCTGGCTTGAAATACAAAAGAGGTGATTGTCAGGCAGTTCGCACCCGTTTGGCTCGGGATGGCTGCGCTGCACCCAGGCTTCAGTTGGAAGTCCAGGATTTGACAAGGTCCACACCCGCCAGCAACTGTGCCAAGCTGATGCTGGTGGTGAACAGAGTGCCAGACGATGAGGGCTTGAGCCAATGCAAGACCCCTTGGTGCGGTAAGGGTTTGAGGGGGACTGACACCCAGTGGGTGTCCTGAATAATCACTCGAAACTCCCCGGTTCCACGGGGCGCTTGTCGCGTGGAAAATTCAACCCGTTGTCCCCCAATTCTTGGCCGACGGCCACCAACGCTGAGCCAAAACCGATTGTGGGTGCTACGGCATTCTCCAGAGTCTGGTGAATCTTGGCTTTTTTGGCGACTTTTGGCCTGTTTGTTTTGCGCGGCTTCTTGGCAGGGTCGGCAGGCTCGGCGGGCTCCAGCATGGGGGCCAAAGCGAGTTTTTCATTAAGCTTGAACAAATAGGCCACGCGGCTGGTGTCGTCGTTGCTTTCTTCGTAGCCATAGGCCTGGTCTACGGCTTCGTCGACCGCGTCGTGTGCGGCTTGCAGGCTTTTGTTTTTGCGCAGGTTGTCGGGGTCGTACAGCCAGGCCAGGCTTTTCTCGGGGTGCTGGGCGCGTGCGTTCAGCACGGACTGGGCGGCGGCCTCGATGGCGGCTTGGTGCGCTGGGCTGGGTGTGGGCCAGGGGTAGTTGTTGTAGACGATGGTGTTGGCGTAGCGGTAACGGCTTTCGAGTCGACCGCAAACGGCGCGAAGCCAGGCGTTGTGCATGGTCGAGTTGAGCATGCCGAAGTGGTAAAGCGTGGCGTTGGGGAGCAGAACGCAGGCATCGCTGGAAATTGTGTCTGCGGTCAAAAAGCCAATGGGCAAAAAGGAACGGCGCTCGGATGAAACTCTGGGAACTATCAAATAGTTCCCTTTGGGCTGACGAATTTCGCCAAACAAATGCGGCAAATCGGCCAGTTTCTGCGTTGGAATTTTTGTGCTTTTCAAGCGCATGGCTTTCACGCCCGCACTGCGTCGTTTTCAGTTCTTGGGGATGTAGCCCTTGGCTTGTTCGTAGGCTTCGGCCAGATCTTTGCCCTTGGATTTCATTTCCACCAGCAGCAGGCCTGGAAAAAACCCGTCAATGCGGTTGATGCCCGTGCCGCTGTCTTTGACCACGCGGCGCTCAAAGTCCACCGAGCGCAGGTAGTTCAGCCCATACACGCCGCACAGCTCACGCACAAAGTTTTGCGCTTGGCCCATTTCGTAGCTGGCATTGGCAAACTCCTTGCTGAAGGCTTCGGCCCGGTCATTGAGCTGGTCTTGCTGTTCTTGTGGATGAATCATTTGAATCTAGCGCTTTCGTCGAAATGAATAACGGGGTATTCATTCGATTCTAGGGTTCAGATTTATTGTTTTGTATTCATTTATTTCAGAAAGCAGATGCTTTGATGATGCCTTTGGTGTGGCGATGTGTGTCCAGCCTTGACAAAAACGCCTTCATTGCTAGCATTGCTGGCAACCACAACGGAGAAGCCCCATGTCTACCTTGACCATTCGCAACATCGAGACCGAGATCAAGGACAAGCTGCGCTTGGTCGCAGCGGCAAACGGCCGGTCCATGGAGGAAGAGGTGCGCACCATC
>NZ_JBILQU010000060.1:0-17518 GCF_044373035.1 Limnohabitans sp.
CGGATGTCTTCGGCCAGTGTGTAGTGCACCAGCACCGCCGCTTCGCCCTCGGCCTGCAGGCCGTCGAGCATGCGTTGCACCCGGGCCACCTGGCCGGACAAGACCGATTCGGACAGCTTGAACACGTCATAGCGGGCCACGTTGACCACGGCCGACTCAACCTGCGCCTGGCTGAGTTCGCCCGCGGGGTAGAGCAGGCCCAGCTTTTGAATTTCTTGGTGCGCCGCCAGCAAGTTGCCCTCCACACGGTCGGCAAAAAACTGCAGCGTGCGCTGGCCTTCTTCGCCAGGCGCCACGCTTTGGCCTTGCTGCTGCAGGCGCTGAGCGATCCATTGGGGTAAGGCGTTTCGTTCAACCGGGTCGATCTGGATGGACACACCACCGTTTTCGAGCGCACCAAACCAGGCCCCCTTGCGGGTGGCCGCATCCAGGCGCGGCAGCAAGACCAAGGTCAAGGTGCTGTCATTGCCTTGGGCCGAGGCCACCAATTGCTGGATCGCGGCGCTGCCCTCCTTGCCGGGTTTGCCCGAGGGGATGCGCACTTCCACGATTTGTTTGTCGGCAAACAGGCTGAGCGAGCCGCCCGCGGCCAACACCTCGCTCCAGTCGAAATGGGCCCCAGACACAGTGTGCACACTGCGCTCGGTGTAGCCCTGAGCACGGGCACTGGCACGGATGACGTCGGCCGCCTCTTGCTGCATCAGGGGTTCATCGCCGTGCAAGATGTACAGACTGCGCAGGCCTTTTTGCAGGTGCGCACCGAGCTGGGGCAAGGCCAGTTGCATGGCGCGACTCAGGGTTTGGCCGTCGACGCGGCGCGGGGCTTGACCGCCGACAGTCGCCGCATGATCTGCTGCACGATGTCGGTCTGCATGTCGCGGTACATCGTGGCTTGCTCGATTTCTTTGGACAACGCTGCAGTTTCGGTGAAGCTCAGGTCGCGTTGCTGGGCCAGTTCGACGGGCTCGATCAAGTTAAGGCCTTGCGGCGTGCGCAAACGGAACCGCACGCGCAAGCGCAATTGCAGCTCGCGCACCTGGCCCGAGGCATTCACGCCCACCACCGCTTGCTCCCGGTTTTCGCTCAAAATGTCGAGAATGGCGTCGGCTGTGGCCAACTGTGCGGGCTCGGTCAGCAGCGAAATGCGGCCTGTGCCCAGCAAATTGCGGCGCAGCTCCACACCCAGGGGCGAGGTGGTCGGAAAATTGGCGTACAGGGTTTTGAACGGGTAATCGCCCGCGCCGCGCAACTGAAAGCCGCAGGCCGACAATCCGGCCAGCACTGGCACGGCACCGAGCATCAGGCCAAAGCGGCGGCGTGAGGTGTTCATCACAGGGCGATCATCGGGGTGTGCGGGCATCAGACCGTGGGCTCACAGCACCACGTTGACCAAACGGCCAGGCACCACGATGACCTTCTTGGGCGCGGCACCCGCCGCCTGCTTGACGACGGCTTCATGGGCCAGGGCGGCGGCTTCAATTTGCGCTTTGTCGGCGCTGGCAGGCACCAGGATGGACCCGCGCAGCTTGCCGTTGATTTGCAGCATGAGTTCGATCTGGTCGCGCTCCAATGCCGACTCGTCCACGGTGGGCCAAGGGGCATCCAGCAACTCGCCTGCGGCTTGGGCATAGCCCAGTTGTTGCCAGATGTCGTCGGTGATGTGCGGGCAAGCGGGGTAGAGCATGCGCATCAAGAGCGACACGCCTTCGCACAGGGCGGCGGTGTCGCCCTCTTTGAAAGGCCCACTGCCATCGGGCTTGAAGTCTTCCAGCGCGTTGAGCAGCTTCATGCAACCTGATACCACGGTGTTGTACTGCATGCGCTCGTAGTCGTAACCCACTTGCTTGAGCACCAGGTGCATCTCGCGGCGCAGGACTTTGGCCGAGTCGCCCAAAGCGGCCTGGCTCAGGTCTTGGCTGGTGGCCGAACGCAGCAGCTCGTGGTGCTTGAAAGCGAAGTTCCAAACCCGGCGCAAAAAGCGGTAACTGCCTTCCACAGCCGAGTCGTTCCACTCCAAGGTCACTTCGGGCGGCGCGGTGAACATGGTGTACAGACGCGCGGTGTCAGCGCCGTACTTCTCGATCAGGTCTTGCGGGTCCACGCCGTTGTTTTTCGACTTGGACATGGTGCCCACGCCCTCGTAGTCGATGGCGGTGCCCACGGGCAGACGACCATCGCCGCTGTCGGCTTCGTTCTTCAGCTTGGCACCCACCAATTTGCCAGCCTCGTCCAGCACATGCTCGACATCGTGCGGCCAGAAGTAATCCTTGCCGCCCTTGGCGGTGCGGCGCGAATAGATGTGGTTGAGCACCATGCCCTGCGTGAGCAGCTTGGTGAAGGGCTCATCGACCTTGACCAAGCCCAGATCGCGCATGACCTTGGTCCAAAAGCGGGCGTAGAGCAAGTGCAAGATGGCGTGCTCGATGCCGCCGATGTACTGGTCCATGCCGCTGCCGCCAGCGGCTTGGTTCTGATCGCGCATCCAGTAATCGGTACCGCCTGCCACCATGGCCTCGGTGTTGGTCGGGTCGCAATAGCGCATGAAATACCAGGACGAATCCACAAAGGTGTCCATGGTGTCGGTCTCGCGGCGTGCGGGCTTGCCACAAACAGGGCAAGTGACCCCAGCGTGAAAGCCTTCGTGCTTGTGAAGCGGGTTGCCCGAGCCGTCGGGGATGCAGTCTTTCGGCAACACCACGGGCAGGTCTTTTTCGGGCACCGGCACCGCACCGTGTTCGTCGCAGTGGATGATCGGGATGGGTGTACCCCAGTAGCGCTGGCGGCTCACGCCCCAGTCGCGCAGACGCCAGGTGGTTTTCTTCTCGCCCAAGCCTTTGGCGGCGAGCAACTCGGCGACCTTGGTGACGGCGGCCTTCTGGTTCAAGCCGTCGAGTTCACCGGAGTTCACAACCACGCAGCTTTGCTTGTCGCCATACCACTCTTGCCAGGTCTTGTCGTCAAAGGCCTGGTCCTTGACGGATACGACCTGCTGGATCGGCAGCGCGTACTTGAGCGCAAAAGCGAAGTCGCGCTCGTCGTGCGCCGGCACGCCCATGACGGCACCGTCGCCGTAGCTCATGAGCACGTAGTTACCAACCCAGACTTCGACCTGTGCCCCCGTCAACGGATGCGTGACGAACAGGCCGGTGGCCATGCCCTTTTTCTCTTGCGTGGCCAGCTCGGCCTCCGTCGTGCCGCCACTCTTGCACTCTTCCAAAAACGCGTACAAAACAGGATTGGACGAAGCAGCATGCAGCGCCAGCGGGTGTTCGGCCGCCACCGCGCAAAACGTCACGCCCATGATGGTGTCGGCGCGGGTGGTGAAGACATACATCTTGCCCTCGCCGATCAAAGCGCCGTCAGCGCCTTGGATGCTGTGCGGGAACGCAAAGCGCACGCCTTCGGATTTGCCAATCCAGTTTTCCTGCATCAGACGCACTTTGTCGGGCCAGCCGTTGAGCGTGGCCTTCTCGTTGCCGATCTGGACATGGTCCAGCAGCTCTTGTGCGTAGTGGGTGATGTTCAGGTAATAGCCCGGAATTTCACGCCTTTCAACTGGCGCGCCTGTGCGCCAGCCCTTGCCGTCGATCACCTGTTCGTTAGCCAGCACGGTCTGGTCCACCGGGTCCCAATTCACGACCTGGGTCTTGCGGTAGGCGATGCCTTTTTCGAGCATCTTCAAAAACAGCCACTGGTTCCACTTGTAATACGTCGGGTCGCAGGTGGCGACTTCGCGTGACCAATCAATGGCCAAGCCCATGGCCTGCATCTGCTTTTTCATGTACGCGATGTTTTCGTACGTCCACTTAGCCGGGGGCACGCCGTTTTTGAGGGCGGCATTTTCGGCGGGCAGACCAAACGCATCCCAGCCCATGGGCATGAGGACGTTGTAACCCTTCATGCGCAGGCTGCGCGTGAGCATGTCGTTGATGGTGTAGTTGCGCACATGGCCCATGTGCAGCTTGCCGCTGGGATACGGCAGCATGGAGCAGGCGTAGAACTTCTTTTTGCTGGCGTCTTCGGTGACGCGGTAGGCATCGCGGGCGGTCCAGCGGGACTGCGCTGCGGGTTCGACTTCGAGGTGGTTGTACTTGTCTTGCATAGGGCTAAATTGTAGGGGCTGGGCGGGTCATGGCCGGGCCGGGCGCAGCAAGGCCACTGCCGCTGGCGCAGCGGTGGCTTCAGGGCGAAACCACCTCGGCGACAAAGCCGATCCGACTCAAACCGGCTTTTTGGGCCAGCCCCATGGCCTCGACCACCCGGCCGTAGGGCACAGACGCGTCGGCGCGCAGTTCCAGCTCAGTCAGTGGGTTGCGGCGGGCAGCTTTGGCCAGTTGTTCGCGCAAAGCGTTTTCGGCGATCGGCTGTTCGTTCAAGAACCATTGGCCTTGCGCATCGACCACCAAGACCACAGCCTGGGGCGCAGCCCCCGGCTCACCGCCCTCGCTTTGGGGCAGGTCCAGACGGATGGCGCTGGTCATCAAGGGGGCGGTCAAAATAAAGATGACCAGCAACACCAGCATCACGTCCACCAGAGGCGTGACGTTGATTTCACTCATCGGCGCATCCCCTGGGCGGCTAGAGAGGCGACCAAAAGCCATGACCGCTCAGTCCCGGGGGCCGGTGAGCAAAGCGCGCACATCGTGGGCAAAGCCTTCGAGCTCGGCCTCGATATGCCCAATGCGCCGACCCAGCAGGTTGTAGCCCAGCACCGCCGGAATCGCCACCGCCAGACCGGCTGCGGTCATGACCAGGGCCTCGCCCACGGGTCCGGCAATTTGTTCGATGCGGATGGGGCCGCCCTCGGCCATGCCGCTCAGGGCATTGAAAATGCCCCAGACCGTACCCAACAAACCAATGAAGGGCGAGATGGAACCGGCCGTGGCCAGCAGCACCTGCCCCCATTGCAAGCGGCGCAGCACCGATTGCATGGCCTCGCGCAGCACGCGGGTGAGTTGGTGGTGGCGCTGACCGGCCGAGGCCAAAGTGCCCCCCAGAGGCAGCAAGGTGGCGTCGAGCAAAGGCAGCACACAGGATTCACGGTCAAACTGCGCCACGCGCTGGCGGGCATCGTCAAAACCCGCGGCCTGCCAGAATGCGGCCACGCTGCGCGGCACGTCTTGCGTGACCCGTGAGAGCAAACGCCATTTCCAGGCAATCACCACCCAACTGCCTACCGACAAGGCCAGCAACATGAGCGCCAGCACGCGGCTAAAGACATCGCTGTGCAGCAAAAAGTCGTTCAGGCTCATGGGTGGCTTTCAGGCAGGGCGCATCAGCGCAGCTTGAGCACGTCGAACATGTCAAACAGGCCACGTGGCTGACTGGCCAGGAAACGCACGGCACGCAAACTGCCTTGCGCATAAGTGGCGCGGCTGGACGATTTGTGCGTGACCTCGATGCGCTCGCCAATGCCTGCAAACAACACGGTGTGTTCGCCCACGATGTCACCGCCGCGAATGGTCGAAAAACCGATGGTGGAGGGGTCGCGCTTGCCCGTGTGGCCATAACGCTCGTACACGGCGCACGCTTTCAAATCACGCCCGATGGCCTCGGCGATCACCTCGCCCATCTTCAGGGCCGTGCCCGAAGGCGCATCCACCTTGTGGCGATGGTGGGCTTCGATGATCTCGATGTCGTAGCCTGTGGACATGGCCTGCGCGGCCATTTGCAGCAATTTCAAGGTGACGTTGACGCCCACACTCATGTTCGGGGCCATGACAATCGCTATGTCCTGGGCGATCTCGGCGATCTCGGCTTTTTGCGCATCGGTAAAGCCCGTGGTGCCAATGACCGCCTTGACGCCCAATTGACGGCAGACTTTAAGATGGGCCAGTGTGCCCTCGGGGCGGGTGAAATCGATCAGACAGGATGCACCTTGCAGGCCTGCGTGCAAATCGGCGGTGACGGTGGTGCCCGTGACCCGGCCCAACGCAGATCCGGCGTCTTGCCCAAGCGCTGGGCTGCCCGCGATGTCCAGTGCACCCGCAAGGCGACAGTCGTCGGTGGCCAAAATGGCTTCGATCAGCATGTGCCCCATGCGACCGGATGCGCCGGCGACGGTGATGGGCAAAAGGTTCGTTGAGGTCATGGCTTGAATGGGCAAAATGGAAAAGGTGCGGTCCAAAAAGGGCTCGGGGAACAATGGCCCATCACAGGGCACCGGGGCCGTGTGTTCAGCGAACGGCCGGCTCCAAAGGCGGGTAGTTGCGCGGCAAAGCCGCTGGCGCGGTGGGCACTGCGGGCGCATCGGTCCGGGTGGCGCTGGCGGCAGGCGCAAATTTCTTCAAATCCTCTTCGCTGGCTTGCAGGGCGGGCAGTTTGCCCACCGCCTGGGGGCGCACCAGGCGCCCGGCAAAATCTGACTCGCTGGGCAGCACGTCGCTGTCAACCTGTTCGAGCACATCGCCCTTGAAGTACACCGTGAGCCTGAAATTTTGCGCGGCCACGCCCTGGCGCTGAATGCTGAAGGCATAGTCCCAGCGGTTGGCATGGAACAAACTGGCGATCAAGGGAGTGCCCAGGATGTCGCGCACCTGAGCGCGCGCCATGCCGGGGCGCAAGGCCTGGCGCTGCTCGTTGGAGACAAAGTTGCCTTGCACCACCTCGGGCACAAAGGGCTTGAAGGTGTCGCGACTCACGGAACTGGTCAGGCGGCCGCAACCGACCAGGCTCACACCCAGCAAGAGGGCTGCCAGGCCATGGACGGAAAGACGGAAAGTCAGGGAAGCTGTCATGGTTGAGGGTGTGCCGATATGATGTGGTCATTGTAGCGGCAGCCTTGCCGCTGGACCGCCACTGGCACCCCACACACACAGCCCATGAGCCAGATCGACGAACTGAAAAACAACGGCCTCAAAGCCACGTTGCCGCGCCTGAAAATCTTGGAAGTTTTTCAAATCGGCTTGCTGCGCCACATGACCGCCGAGGATGTGTTTCGTCAACTCCTCAAGGACAACGCCGACATTGGCCTGGCCACCGTTTACCGGGTGCTGACCCAGTTCGAGCAAGCGGGCATCCTCAGCCGCAACCACTTTGAGAGTGGCAAAGCCGTTTACGAACTCAACGAAGGCCAGCACCACGACCACATGGTGTGTCTGGACTGCGGCCGGGTGGAAGAGTTTTATGACGCGGAAATCGAGTCGCGCCAGCAAGCCGTGGCCCAGGCCAAGGGCTTTGTGATCGCCGACCACGCTCTGAGCCTTTACGCCCACTGCACGCAACAGAACTGCCCGCACCGCAACGCCCGCTGAAAAAGCGCTTGCCTCAGTTTTCAGCCCATGGCGCGGCGCTGGCGCTCGATGAAGTCTTGGTAGGTGTCGATGCCGCGCATCTGCAAGATGGTGTTGCGCACGGCCGCCTCCACCAACACCGCGATGTTGCGCCCGGCCATGACCTGGATCACCACCTTTTGCACCGGGATGCCCAGCACGTCTTGCCGCAAGGGCTCGGAGGGCAGGCGCTCGTAATCGCGCTCCAAGGTTTCACGGCGCACCAGGTGCACGATGAGTTTGAGCCGCATTTTGCGGCGCACCGCCGTTTCGCCAAAAATGGCGCGAATGTCCAAGAGGCCAATGCCGCGCACTTCCAGCAGGTTTTGCAGCAGATCAGGGCAACGCGCTTCGATGGTGGTCTGGTTGATGCGGTACAGGTCTACCGCATCGTCGGCCACCAAGCCATTGCCACGCGAGATCAACTCCAGGCCCAGCTCGCTTTTGCCCAGACCTGACTCGCCCGTGATCAACACACCCATGCCCAAAATGTCCATGAACACACCGTGCATGGTGATGCGATCTGCAAAGTGTTTGGACAAATAAGCACGCAACACATCGATCACAAAGGCCGAGGATTGCTGGGTGGCAAACATTGGAATTTGGGCCCGCTCGCACATGGCCAGCAAGGCATCGGGTGCGGTTTGACCGTCGGCCAGCACCAGCACCGGTGGCTCCAGCGTCACGATGCGCGCGATGCGCCGCGAGCAGTCGTCAGGCGTGCCATTCGTCAGGTAAGCAACTTCGCGCGGCCCCAAAATCTGGACTCGGTAAGGATGGATGTAGTTGAGGTAACCCACCAGGTCGGCACCGGAGCGGGCCTGGCGCACGGCGACCTCGTCAAAGCGCCGCTCCGATGCACCCAAGCCCGCTTGCCACTGCCACCTGAGTTGTTTGCGATGGTCCTCAAAGAGGACATCGGCGCTGATGACGGAGGGTTTCATCGCCTGCAGGCTGTGAAAAAGGAATTCAGGCGGTTTGAGCCGATTGCCACTGGGCGATCAACTGGTGCAGACCTGCCTGGGCCGTGCTGCTCTTGATGCTTTCGCGCAAAGCGGTGTCGCTGAGCAACTCGGCAATCTCGGACAAAATTTCCAGATGCTTTTGGGTCGCCGCTTCGGGTACCAGCAAAAAGATCAGCAAGTTGACCGGTTGCTCGTCCGGTGCATCAAAACCAATGGGCTGGGCCAACTGAAAGACGGCGGCCATCGGGGATTTGAGGCCCTTGATGCGACCGTGCGGGATGGCCACACCGTGGCCCAGGCCCGTGGAGCCCAAACGCTCGCGGGCAAACAGGCTGTCGGTGACCAAGGCACGCGAAAGGCCATGCAGATTCTCAAAGAGAAGTCCGGCTTCTTCAAATGCACGTTTCTTGCTGGTGGCTTCCACCCCCACAAGAACTTGGGCAACAGGCAATATGGATGAGAGTCGGTTCATGGTCGAGGCAGGATTATGCACCCGAACCGCAAACAGGCTTTGTCACTGGCTCGACCGGATCGCGACAGCTCGAGCCGGCAAGCCGTCCAGATCGCGAAAAAAAAGGGCCACTTGCAGCGGCCCTGGTGAGAGAGAAATGAAGAGATCACATCATGCGCTTAGGCGCACTGTGGTGGTGGTCGGTGATGCGGTCCTTGTGTTTGACCACCTGACGATCGAGTTTGTCCACCAAATCATCCACAGCGGCGTACAGGTCCTCGTGGGCACTTTCGGCGAACAGGTCATTGCCTTTGACGTGGATGTTGCATTCGGCGCGTTGGCGTTTGTCTTTTTCCTTCTGCTTTTCGACGGTCAGCAGCACTTTGACATCGACCACCTGATCAAAATGCCGGGTGATGCGGTCAAGTTTCCCCGTGACGTACTGGCGCAAAGCCGGGGTCACTTCCAAATGGTGCCCGCTGATGGTTAAATTCATAATCGTCGTCTCCATAGATTCAGGGTAAGGAAAGCCCCGCCGGGGCGGGACTCTGAAACCACCTTTGAGGGGTGGCTCATCCCCACTATGCGCCCCCCGAAATGGAAAAGCAATACGCCCAAAACTAAACCTGTAAAGACCCTCTCTTTTGTCCCAAAAGCCCCATTTCGGTGCTATCGTGTGAGTTGGATCTGGGCTTTGGTCAGGCCCGTCTCAGCGAAACCCAGGGCCCTGAACCCCTCAGCCCGCCCCCTGCGCTGGAGCCCCATGCAGGCGCAAATGCCCCGCCAGCCAGACGCTGAGCAAGCTGGCCACTACCCCCAACAAGCCCGCCACCCAATACAAGGTGAGTTGCCCCTGCGCGTCGCGCCCGATGATGAACCCCGCCACCAGCGCTGCCAAGCCCATGGAGGCCGACTGCACGGCCGAGTTCAGGGTCATGAAAGTGCCGCGCAAACGGGGCAGGGCAGCTGAAGAAATCATCGCCATGCCGGGAATCATGCGTCCGCTCATGACGGTGAAGAACAGCGTCGATATGGCCAGCAAGCCCCACAAGGGCAACCCTTGCGAGAGCGTGGTGGCCATCAAGGGCACGGTCACCGCCAAAGCCAGGCGCTGGAACATCCGGACCTTGCCCACCCGGTCCGTCAGGCGGCCAAAGTAGCGTGCACTGAGCAAGGTGGCCAAGCCGCCGCAAAGGTAGATCCAAGGCACCTCAGATGCCTGCATGCCCGCGTTGGATTGCAGGTAAATGGTGATGTAAGGAATCACGGTGAACGCGGCGAACATCATCAGACCCGACACGGCAAACGCCTTGAGGTGGTTGGGCTCGGCCAGCACCTGGCCGATGCCGCGCCAAACGCTCACCCTCTCGGGGTGGTGCAAGTGCGCATCCAGCCGCGGCAAGGTCTGCCAAGCCCCCAGCGCCAGCAGACCCACCAGTGCCGCGATGCCCACAAAAGGTGCATGCCAGTTGAAATGCGCTGCCAAAAACAGGCCCAGCGGCACACCCGCGACGGTGGACACGGAAAACGAGGTCATCACCACGCTCATGGCGCGGCCTCGGCGCTCGAAGGGGATCACATCCGCCACGATGGTCTGGGACAGGGCTGACAAAACGCCGCCAAACAAACCTGCAGCCACACGCGCCACCATCAACCACACATAGTCGGGGGCAAAGGCACAAGCGAGCGTAGCCAACCCGAACAGGCTGTACATGCTCAGCAGCAACTGTTTGCGGCCGAAACGGTCAATGTAGGTGGCCGCCATCAAACCCGAAAAGCCTGCCGACAAGGTGTAGGCCGACACCAACAACCCAAACTGGGCGTTGCTGATGCCGAACAAAGCCGTGAACTGCGGACCCAGTGGCATCATGATCATGAAATCGAGGATGTGGGTGAACTGGATGCCAGCCAGCGTCAAGAGCAGCCAGCGCTCACGGCGCGGGGTCAAGTGGGGGGTGGTCATGGAACAATGCTGAAGAATAGACTGAATCTAACACCCCCAGCCACCCACAGCCGTTCTCCCCCTCACATGCCCATTGACCCCTTGACGACCGCCCGGCCAATGTCACCCCCTGCAGCCCACCTGTCAGCGCATCCGCACCCCATGCTGGGGCTGGTTCTGATGGGCGGCGGCGCGCGAACCGCTTACCAAGCAGGGGCGCTGCAGGCCATTGGCCAGTTGCTGAGCCACCAGGCTGGCTCTTCAAAAGCCTTCCCGTTCCAAGTGCTGGCGGGCACATCGGCCGGTGCCTTGAACGCCACATTTTTGGCCAGCAAGGCCATGGATGGCTTGGCAGGACTGGAAGAATTGGCCCATTTTTGGACCGGTATCCGCACGGAAGCGGTATACCGCTTGCCCCAAACCCCGCTGGACAAGTTCAGTCGATGGGCCACCGCTTTCGGTTTGCTGCGCTCTGCCCGCGCCCATGCCGCCGCGATGGACAGCCTGGCCCTGGTCAACACCTTGCACCGGGCGATTGCCCTCGATCGGATCGACACGGCCTTGAACCACGGCGTGCTGCAGGCCCTGGCGGTCACCGCGTCCAGTTATTCCAGCGGTATTCATTGGACGTTTTGCCAAACCCGCGACGGCCAGCCCATCCCATGGAGTCGCCCGGGCCGTCGCGCCGAGCAGCAACCCATCACCATCGAACACCTGATGGCGTCCAGCGCCATCCCCTTCATTTTCCCGTCTACGCCTTTGTGGGTGGACGGCGGCATGGAATTTTTCGGAGACGGCTCGATGCGCCAGATCTCGCCCTTGTCCTCGGCGGTGCAACTCGGGGCCGACCGGATTTTGGCCATTGGCGTGAGCCAACCGCCACGCGCCAATCTGATGGCTTCAGCCCACACCGCAGGCCCCCCCTCCTTGGGCACCATCACTGGCCACGCCATGGCCAGCGTCTTTCACGACACCCTTGAGGCCGATGTGGAACAGATCGAACGCATCAACCAAGCCCTGGAACAACTGCCTGAGGCGATCCGTGTGGGTCTGCCCCTGCGCCCAGTTCAGGTCTTGACACTGCAGCCCAGCGCCTCGCTCGACGCCTTGGCTCAAGACCATGCCCACACCTTGCCCCGACCCATTCTTCGGGTGCTGGAGGGGCTGGGCGCCCTGCGCGGCAGTGGTGCGGCGCTGGCCAGCTATTTGTTGTTCGAGCCGGGCTTCATCGCGGCGCTGATGGCCCTGGGCCAAGCCGACGTGCAGGCCCGCGCTGACGAAATCCTGTCTTTTCTCAACCCAGCAGGGGAACATCCGGTGCGATAATCCGCCGATTCATTCTGGAGACACATTGCCGTGGAAACTACCCCGAGTCGGTAGCTTTCGAACGCCTTGAGCATGAGCCCATCGTTCGAAAGCTGCAGAAACACCCCTTCGCTGCCCCTTTGAACTTTTGGCACTTGGCCACTTTTCGGATTCGCCATGCTCAACATCTTCACCCTCGTCAACGGCCGACTCTTCCAGGAAGAGATCGAGTCGCTCGAAGAACTCTCCCGCTTCCAGCCCATCTGGGTTGACCTGGAGTCGCCCACGCTGGAAGAAAAACGCTGGATCAAGCAATACTTTGGCTTGTTAATCCCCGAAGACGCGATGGACGAGGACATCGAAGAATCCGCGCGCTTTTACGAAGAGGACAACGGCGAGCTGCACATCCGCTCCGACTTTTTGATCGCCGACGATGACGAGCCCCGTACCGTGCGCTGCGCTTTCATCCTGAATCAGCACAACGCCGACTTGAAAAGCCAGGGCGTGCTGTTTTCCATCCATGACGAAGACGTGCCGGTGTTCCGCCTTTTGCGCATGCGCGCACGGCGGGCACCCGGACTGATAGAAGATGCCAAGGAAGTGCTGCTCAAACTGTTTGACGCCGACGCCGAATACTCAGCGGACACACTCGAAGGCATTTACGATCAGCTCGAAAAAGTGGGCAACACCGTGCTGTCGGGCGATGTGACCGACGCCATGGCCAGCGAAGTGCTGGGCGCCATTGCCCGGCAAGAAGACATGAACGGTCGCATCCGTCGCAACGTGATGGACACACGCCGCGCCCTGAGCTTCATGATGCGCTCCAAAATGCTCAACGCCGACCAGTTTGAAGACGCACGCCAGATCATGCGCGACATCGACTCACTCGACTCGCACACGGCATTTTTGTTCGACAAGATCAACTTCCTGATGGACGCCACCGTTGGTTTCATCAACATCAACCAGAACAAGATCATCAAGATCTTCTCGGTGGCCAGTGTGGCCTTGCTGCCACCCACCTTGATCGCCAGCTTGTATGGCATGAACTTTCAGTACATGCCCGAGTTGTCCCAAAAATGGGGTTACCCCTATGCCCTGGCGCTGATGGCCGCCAGCGCCGTGGTGCCCATGTGGTACTTCCGCAGGCGCGGTTGGCTCAAATAAAGCCCACTCATGCGGGTGGGCGTTTGGCCAACCACTGCGACAAAATAGCCCGGCTGTAGCGGCTGGCCACCTCACGAATGAAACGATTGAAATCGGTGTGCGCTGCGTCGTCTGCGCGGTCCGAAATGGTGCGCACCGCTGCAAACGGCAAGCCATAGTCCCAGCACACCTGGGCCACCGCTGCGCCCTCCATCTCCACCGCCAAAGCCTCTGGCAAGGATTCGCGAAGCGCCTGACTTTCGGCGTTGGTCGAGACAAAGCGATCACCGCTGACGATCAAGCCTTGCTGCACCTTGGGCGAACTCAGTTGAAACTGGGCCAAGGTCTCAGGGCCCAAATGCCGCTCAGCCGCCTGCAGCACCTGCTGCGCAGCTTCAGCCAATTGAACCGACAAAACGGCATCGGCCTCAAAAAGAGCCCGACCATACAGCGGCACCTCGTGCCTGGGAAACAGTGGCGAAGCATCCATGTCGTGCTGAATGAAGCCACTGGCCACCACCACATCGCCCACGCGCACCCCCGGACCCAATCCACCCGCCACGCCGGTGAACACCAGCGCATTCACCCCAAAGCGCTCCAGCATCACCGTGGCGGTGGTGGCCGCCGCCACTTTGCCAATGCGCGAGAGCACCGCCACGACCGCATGGCCTTGCCAGTGACCCACCCAGAATTCACGCCCCGCTACAACCACCCGCTGCTCGTCGGGCATGTCGGCCAGCACAGCGGCCAGCTCTTCGTGCAGGGCACTCATGATGCCGATCACCGTCATGAATCATCCTTTGTTTTGTGCATCAAAAATAGGCGTCAAATTGAAAACGGCCACAAGCAAACTTGTGGCCGCCAAACTCAGCCCCGGCGCATCCGGGGCAGCCCAACATCAAGCTTTATCGCGCAACTCACGCCGCAAGATTTTGCCCACAGGCGTTTTGGGCAACTCGGTGCGGAACTCGATCACCCGAGGCTGCTTGTAAGCGGTCATGTTCTCGCGGCAATAGGCCAAGATCTGCGCCTCGGTCAATGCCGGGTCTTTGCGCACCACGACCAGCTTGACGGTCTCACCGGTTTTCTCATCGGGCACACCAATGGCCGCGCATTCCAGCACACCCGGACAAGCCGAAGCGACTTCCTCGACCTCGTTGGGGTAGACGTTGAAACCACTGACCAGGATCATGTCTTTCTTGCGGTCAATGATTTTGAAGAATCCCCGCGCATCCACAGTGCCGACATCGCCGGATTTGAAGTACCCATCGGCCGTCATGACCTTGGCGGTCTCGTCAGGGCGCTGCCAGTAACCGGCCATCACCTGCGGGCCTTTGATGGCGATCTCGCCGGGCTGCCCCACTTCGGTCACTTCCTGCCCGTCGTCGTCCAGCAGCTTCATCCAGGTCCCGGGCAAGGGCACGCCGATGGTGCCGGTGAACTCGGTGCTGGTGGTCGGGTTGCAACTGGCCGATGGGCTGGTCTCGGACAAGCCATAACCTTCGCAAATGGGGCAGCCGGTTTTCTCCAGCCAGAGCTTGGCCACGTTGGGCGTGACAGCCGTGCCGCCGCCCAAAGACACTTTCAGGTTGGACCAGTTCACCGTGTTGAAATCCGGATGGTTGGCCAAACCATTGAACAAGGTGTTCACGGCCGGGAAGCTGTGGAAGGTGTGCTTGGACAACTCCTTGAGCACAGCTGGCAGATCGCGCGGATTGGGAATCAGGATGGTCTTGCCGCCCATGCGCAGACCCAGCATCATGTTCACCGTGAAAGCGAAGATGTGGTACAGCGGCAAAGCACACACACTGGTGGGCTGCTCGCCTGCCGGGATGCGCTTCATGACCGGCCTGTTCCAGGCCTCTGACTGCAAAACGTTGGCAATGACATTGCTGTGCAGCAGTACCGCACCTTTGGACACGCCGGTGGTGCCGCCTGTGTACTGCAGCACCGCGATGTCATCGGCTGTCAACTCGGGCTTGCGAAAGGCTTGTTGACGCCCTATGGACAAAGCGTCATTGAAGCGCACCGCCTGGGGCAGGCGAAAGGCCGGCACCATTTTCTTGACGTTGCGCACCACGTAATTGACCAAGCCGCCCTTGAGCAGGCCCAGTCGGTCACCCATGGCCGCCAAAATCACATGCTGCACTGGGGTTTGTGCAATGCACTTTTCGAGGGTGGCGGCAAAGTTCTCGATGATGACAATCGCCTTGGCCCCCGAGTCCTTGAGCTGGTGCTCCAGTTCACGGGCGGTGTACAACGGATTGACATTGACCACCACCAAACCGGCCCGCAAAATGGCCGCCACTGCCACAGGGTACTGCGGCACATTGGGCATCATGACCGCGACGCGATCGCCTTTGCTCAAGCCCAACGATTGCAAGTAAGCTGCTAGCCCCAAGCTTTCCTGGTCGGTTTGGGCAAAGCTCAAATCCTTGCCCATGAAGCTGTAAGCAGTGCGATCTGCGTATTTGGCAAAACTCTCTTCGAGCAAGCCCACCAGCGAGCTGTATTGGCTGGGATCAATGTCAGCGGGCACACCTTCTGGGTAACTCTTGAGCCAAATGGGATTCAGGTACATGTGAGGTTCTCCTGCGATCAGTCTACCGCACTCCTGACGTCAAACTGACGCTTACTCATGCTGGATTTCCCGAGGTTTGCAAGCAAAGGCCATGGCCTCTTGGCACCCCACTGTGCAGGATGAAAAAACCATGCATCAAAGACCCATGAACTCACCACAACGGACACCAAGGAAAAGACCGGATCGCAGGCTTGCGTCGTGAACATGGCCGATGTTGGCAGTGGCGAATCTTGGTACACGAAAACACCATCAGAAAAAAGGGGCCACAGGGGCCCCTTGTCTGACGTGCGGCGGCAGCCTCAAGCCTTCAAGGCCATCAGCACCTCATCGAGCATCTTTTTGGCATCGCCAAACAACATGCGGTTGTTCTCTTTGTAGAACAGCGGGTTGTCCACGCCGGCGTAGCCGCTGGCCATGGAACGCTTCATCACAATGCTGGTGCGGGCCTTCCAGACTTCGAGCACCGGCATGCCGGCGATCGGGCTGTTCGGGTCATCCTGCGCCGCAGGGTTCACGATGTCGTTGGCACCGATCACGATGGCCACGTCGGTGTCCGGGAAGTCGTCGTTGAGCTCGTCCATCTCGAACACGATGTCGTAAGGCACTTTGGCCTCGGCCAACAAGACATTCATGTGGCCCGGCATGCGGCCCGCCACGGGGTGGATGCCAAAGCGCACGTTCACGCCTTTTCCACGCAGTTGCTTGGTGATTTCAAACACCGTGTGCTGCGCCTGCGCCACGGCCATGCCGTAGCCGGGCACCACGATCACGTTTTTGGCGTCACGCAGCAGCTCGGCTGTTTCAGCGGCCAAGATGGGGCTGACCTCGCCCACCGGCTCGGCCGCTTCGCCCGTTGGCTTGGGCGCTGCGGCCGTGGTGCCAAAGCCCCCGGCGATCACGCTGATGAAACTCCGGTTCATGGCGTTGCACATGATGTAGGACAAAATCGCGCCACTGGAGCCGACCAAGGCACCGATCACGATCAACAAGTCGTTGCTCAGCATGAAGCCGGTGGCCGCTGCGGCCCAGCCTGAATAGCTGTTGAGCATGGACACCACCACCGGCATGTCGGCACCACCAATGGCCATGACCATGTGGATACCAAACAGCAAAGCGATGGCGGTCATGATGAACAAAGGCAGCATGCCCTCTTCCACCGTGTGGGCGTTCATGAATTCACGGCCAAAATAAATCACCGCAATCAAGCCCACCAGATTGAGCCAATGGCGGCCGGGCAACAACAAGGGGCTGCCACCGATGCGGCCGGACAACTTGCCAAACGCCGCCACCGAACCGGAAAAAGTCACAGCGCCGATGAAGATACCAATGTAGATTTCACCCGCGTGGATGGCGTGCGCTGCGCCTTCCAAATTCTTGGAAGCTTCGGGGTCCACGTAAGTGGCATAACCCACCAGCGCCGCCGCCATGCCGACCATGCTGTGCATGAGCGCCACGAGTTCGGGCATTTGCGTCATCTGCACTTTGCGCGCAGCGTACAGGCCAATGATCGCGCCCACCAGCATGGTGCCCAAGATCATGGGGATGCCCTCGGCCGTGACTTGCGGGCCAAAGATGGTGGCCAGGACGGCCAGGCTCATGCCGATCATGCCGTAGAGGTTGCCGCGCCGTGCGGTTTCCTGGTTGGACAAACCGCCCAGGCTGAGGATGAAAAGAATGGTAGCGCCGATGTAGGCGACCGTGGCCAGACTTGAGTTCATAAACGTCTCTTTTCTTAATCGGTCGGGGACAGAGCTGAAGATCTGTCCCCAAATTCTTCAATCAGTCGGGGACAGAGCTGAAGATCTGTCCCCAAATTCTTCAATCAGTCGGGGACAGAGCTGAAGATCTGTCCCCAAATTC
>NZ_JBILQU010000059.1:0-17818 GCF_044373035.1 Limnohabitans sp.
GTCGGGGACAGAGCTGAAGATCTGTCCCCAAATTCTTCAATCAGTCGGGGACAGAGCTGAAGATCTGTCCCCAAATTCTTCAATCAGTCGGGGACAGAGCTGAAGATCTGTCCCCAAATTCATTTACTTTTGGAACATCGCCAGCATGCGCTGGGTGACGGCAAAACCGCCAAACATGTTGATGGCCGTCAGCACCAGGGCCAAAGCCGCCAGAATGCCAATCAGCGTGTTGGGCCGTCCGGCCGCAGCCAAGGGCGAGATCTGCACCAGCGCGCCAATGGCGATGATGGAGCTGATCGCATTGGTCACGCTCATGAGCGGGGTGTGCAGCGCAGGCTTGACGTTCCAGACCACCATGTAGCCCACAAAGCAGGCCAACACAAACACCGTGAAGTGCGACAGGAACGCAGCGGGCGCATAGGCACCGACCAGCACCAGCAGCACGGCAGCGACCGCCGACACGATGAGCAACTGGCCCACCGGCATGGGGCCAGATGGCTCGCCATGGCCGTGGCCTTTTTTGGCGGTGGGCGCCGCGGCAGGCTTGGGTGCGGGCTTGGGGGCCACCACCAATGGCGGTGCAGGCCAGGTGATCTCGCCATCCTTGATGACCGTGAGGCCCCGGATCGCGTCGTCTTCCATGTTGACGTTGATCACGCCGTCCTTGGTCTTGCACAACTCTTCAGCCAAACGAAACAAGTTGGTGCCGTACAGCGTGGACGACTGGCGCGCCATGCGCGACGCCAGGTCGGTGTAGCCCACAATGGTCACGCCATGCTTGACCACGGCCTTGCCGGGTTCGGTCAACTCGCAGTTGCCGCCTTGCTCGGCAGCCATGTCCACAATCACGCTGCCGGGTTTCATGCTTTGCACCATCTCGGCGGTGATCAGCTTGGGCGCGGGTTTGCCGGGGATCAGCGCGGTGGTGATGATGATGTCGCACTCTTTGGCCTGCTTGGCGTACATCTCGCGCTGCGCGGCCTGGAAGCCTTCGCTCATGACCTTGGCGTAACCGCCGCCGCCTGAGCCTTCTTCTTCGTAGTCCACCTTCACGAACTCACCGCCCAACGACACAACCTGGTCGGCCACTTCGGCGCGGGTGTCGTTGGCGCGCACGATGGCGCCCAAACTGGCGGCCGCACCAATGGCGGCCAAACCGGCCACACCGGCACCGGCAATGAACACTTTGGCAGGGGGTACTTTGCCCGCAGCCGTGATCTGGCCGTTGAAGAAACGGCCAAAGGCGTTGGCAGCTTCCACCACCGCGCGGTAGCCACTGACACCGGCCATGGAGGTCAGCGCGTCCATCTTTTGGGCGCGGCTGAGCGTGCGGGGCAAGGCATCAATCGACAGCGCCGTCACCTTTTTGGCCGCCAATTGCTGCATCAAATCGGGGTTTTGTGCGGGCCACAGAAAGCCGATCACCGTTTGACCTTCGTGCATCAGCGCCACTTCGTCAGGCGTGGGGGCCCGCACCTTGAAGACAATGTCGCTGCCGCTCCAGAGCGCCACGGCGTTGGGGGCAATGGTGGCACCGGCTTCAACAAAAGCCGCATCGGACAGGTCGGCAAGGTCGCCCGCGCCTTGCTCCACGACCACGGCAAAGCCGAGTTTGACCAGTTTGGTCACCGCATCGGGGACCGTGGCCACGCGTTTTTCGCCGGGAAAAATCTCTTTGGGCACGCCAATGCGCTGCGGCGTGGGGGCGTTGTCGCCTGTCTGCATGTCAATCTCCTCACTCAATCCACAAAAAAAATATGGCCAATCTTAAAGCTTAACTGAAGTTAATCCATTCGAGCCCAAAGCAAGTCCTTCGCAAGCGTGTTGGGGCTGCCAGGGCCAGCCACATTGGCAAACACCGAAACAAAAGGCTAAGTTGGCCCCCCCGGGCACCTTTCAGGTACCTGATCGGGGATGCCGCCCGCTTTGGATCGATCCACCGATAATCTGGGAGATGGACACACGCTGGAAACCCAATGTCACCGTGGCCGCCGTCATCGAGCGTGATGGCCGCTACCTGTTGATCGAAGAACACACCCATGAGGGTTTGCGCCTGAACAACCCGGCTGGGCACCTTGATCCGGGCGAATCGCCGGCACAAGCTTGCGCCCGGGAAGCGCTGGAGGAAACGGCCCAACTGTTCACGCCCACCGCCTTGGTGGGCATTTACCTCTCACGCTTTCAGCGCCCGTCGACGGGCGAAGACATCACCTATGTGCGCATGGCCTTTTGCGGCGACATTGGCGCACTGCAGCCCCATCTGAGTCTGGACGAGGGCATTGTGCGCACGCTGTGGATGACCCCCGAGGAAGTGCGCGCCAGCGCCGCGCATCACCGCAGCCCCTTGGTCTTGCGCTGCATCGAAGACCACCTGGCCGGACAACGCTTTCCACTGGGTGTGATTCACACCGACTCAGCTGTGGCCAATTTACCCCCTCTGTCGACTTGAGCCCCGATCTGGCCAAGTGCTTGCCAAGATTCAACGGTTGACCTCAGGCACGGACGCATCACCAAAGAGGGCCGGACCCCAGCCCAAATCTTTCGCCATCAACTGCGCCAAGCGTTGGTAGCCGGGTACGGTGAAGTGGATCAGGTCCCGAGCCATCAGGGGTGGGTTTTGCCGCGCCCATCGGTAAGCACTGCCCGCCCCTCCCATGGCCTCGAACATGCTCCAGACATGGCAACCATGGAGCTGGGCCACCTGCTTTTGAATGCGTCCGATCTCTTGGTGCACTCGGGTAAAACGCAACAGGTCGGAGGCCGTTCTTTCGGCATTGCGGGGTAAGGGCTTGCCAAGCTTTTGTGAACGCCGCAATAAAACCCCGCGGTCACCGGGGGCGATCAGCAAACAGGCCGTCTGGGGGAAAACCGCTCGCCACTGGGACACCGAGGCCTGCAACATCTGCCGATAGGCTTGGGCGCTGAAGGGCTGGACATTGCCCTCGTTGGTGCCAAAAACCAACACCACCAAGTCATAAGGCGGCTGATGCCACCAAGGCATCAGCGACTCGGGTCGCACAAACCGCCAGCCCCCGGCCGTGGCCCCGGGATAACCAAACACATCCATTTGCAAGCGCACATGGGGTGCCACTGGCCACTCCAGGCCCTGCAAGCGCAGGGGGCCTTGCATCACCCGCAAAGCCAGGGTGGACATGGCCTCTTGGGCCAATAATTCCAGCACAGCAGCACCTTCTTCGCCTTGCAAAGTGATGACCTGTTCCGCACCTGCGTCCACCCGCAGCGCCAAAGTAACAGGTCGGTCGGTCTGCTGGTAAAGCAGCCGGATTTGGGCATGCTCGGCGCGCCCAGCCGCATTGCGAAGGTCCAGCGCCAGCCAAGCACCGTCCTGAAGGCTGCTCATGCTAACGAGGCCAGGCCCGGGGTGCGCAGCACCGGTGCTTTGGGCATGAATGGTCTCAAATTGCCAATCGGGACTCACACAAGTTTTACGCAAAGGCAGACGCACGCCTGGCCGACCCCAGCTGGCCGGCACAAAACGCGCCCCCACCTGCTCAGGTGAAAGCCGCGCCAAACGTTGCAACTCCTGCGAGAAGAACCCGGCCGCAAGGTGGCTGTCGCCCCAAATGCCCATGCGCAAAACCGAAGCATTGGCGCGCGACCACCAAGGCAATACAACCGGCACATCGGCCGGCACTGCGTCGGGCATGCGGGATGCGGCCGCCTTGAAAGCAGGCATCTGCTTGTCCACCTCGGCTTGATCGGGCCACTCCACCGGGTCGGGATCCGTCGGACGCGCTGGCCTTGATGCACGAGGCGGCATGCCGCACTGCAAATCAGGCGCATTCGACAGGGCCTGCACCTGCACACGGGTCATGGCGGCATGCCCGCTTTGGGCATGCCCCAGCGCATTGCCCCAGGTCAACACCAGACAAATTGCCGCTTTCGCAAGTGCAACGGGATTCATGGCCGATGGCCCTGCTTGATGTGGTCCAGCAATGCCTGGTTGATCAAACGCAAACCCGAGGGCGTGAGGTGGATGCCGTCGTTGGCGCGCAGATTCACATTTTGTCCGTCTTCATTGCGCTTGAATTTTTGAAAGGGTTCCGACAAGAGACCGATCAAGGGCTCCGTAGCCAAATAATCGGTCCGCCATTGGACTGCCCGGGCATGGAAGATGTGATTTTGCAAAACCGCACCGTCCCTGAGACGGCCATCCTGCATGGCAGGCAACCCCACCCAAATCACACGCACTTGGCGCTGCACGGCGGCAGCCAGCACCTCATCCACGCGTAAAGCGTAGTTCAATGCCCAGCCCGGCGATGGGAACAAATGGCGCTGCCCATCGGCCAGCATGTCCCACGGGTCATTGGGACCCAAAAAGACGACGATCAGCGTCAGGCTCTTGGCATCCATTTCGTCCATCATGCGTGCGGGCCAGTCAAAGTAACGCCGCACCGTCAGGCCTGTGCTTTGACGGCTCAAATCATGCACTTGCCAATCAGGGTGCAAGCGGGTGATTTCATGCATGAACAAGGGCGCAACACCCTGCATCATCGAGTCGCCCGCCAGCAAAATCCGCTGGGGACCGGGTGCCCATCTTTGCTGCGCCAAGGTAGCCAGAAACTGTCCCGACGGGAGGGGCTCAGGCAAATTTTTCAGTTGCGGGGGTTCGGGCGTTCGGACGATCGGAGCAGGGTCCTCATGCACACCCGTCGAAGAAGGCCAATTCAAACGAAACAAAGGTCTGGCCCCACCGGCGCGAACGCGTTCATCCAGCCAACGCGAAGGGGCGAACAAGACCTGAGCCACCGCTGGCGGTAAGGCCGCCTCCAGGCTGAAGTGGTAGCGAACACCCAAGTACTTTTCGAACGATGTCAACCAACTCAAGCACACCAGCAAGGCTATGCCCGGCAAGAGCCAGCTCAGTTGAAGTGAAGACAAACGATGACGCATATCAAAACCGGTAATAAATAAAACTGGGCACCCCCTCAGGCGCCCCATAAAGCACCGCAAACAGCAGCAATGCCAACAACACGGCAGACCCCCAAGAACCCAGACGCGCTAGACACGCCACGCTCAGGCGCTGCAAGCTCAAAGCCCAAGGACTCAACCCGAAAACCAACGCAGAAACACACAACAAACCCCACCAGGGCAATTGTTCGGGCAACCAAAAACCAGCAGGACTTAGCCACAGTCCTTGCAGCATTTGGATCGCATGCGGCAAAGAGTCTGCCCGGAAAAACACCCAGGCCACACTGACAAAAACAAAGGTCAAGATTTGCGCGGCCCAGCGTGGCCACGCCGGCATGCCCCAGCGCTTGGCCATGTTTTGCACCACCACACCGAGCCCATGCAACAAACCCCAAACCACAAAAGTCCAATTGGCACCGTGCCACAAACCGCTGATCAACATGCCTGACAACACATTGAGCTGCGTTCGGCCCCAACCCAGGCGGTTGCCCCCCAATGGAATGTAAATGTAATCACGGATGAAGCTGGACAAAGACACGTGCCAGCGTGTCCAGAAATCCGACAGATTGCGCGCCAAATAGGGTTGGCGAAAATTGACTGGCAAACGGTAACCCAGCAACAAGGCCAGTCCGGTCACGATCAGTGTGTAGCCCGCAAAATCGAGAAAAATCTGCAGGCTGTAACCCAGCATGGCCGCTGCCAGCGACACACTGGCGTACTGGTCAGGAGACTTGTAAACCGGGTCAACCACCTGGGCTGACAACCAAGACGCCAACACCACCTTTTGCACCAAACCCAAGGCAATCAGGTACAGGGCCAACCAGCCTTGTCTTGGGCTGCCCACGCGCCGGGCAGGGCGTTGTCTATCGGTTTGGGCGAAAAATTGTTCGGCACGCCAGATGGGTCCGGCAAACAACGTGGGCCAAAAACTCAAGAACAACAGAACATCCGGCCAAGAGCGCGCCAAAGTCGGTGCACGACCGACCATGACCAGGTAGCTCACCGCCTGAAAGGTAAAAAACGACACCCCGACAGGTGCCACCCAATTGAGCACGGGCAACAAGGACACAAAGCCCGTGTGCTGCAAGATCGCCTGAAAGGTCTCCCGGACAAACTCATAGTATTTGAGGGAAAAAAGAAAAGACCCCGCCAACCAAAGGCCCAGCGCCACAGGCAGCCGAGCAGATGCAGCCCGCTGCATCCAGCGCCCCAAGGCCCAAATGACGGTGCTGTAGACCGCCAACACCACAGCGAAAAGAGGCACCCAGGTCGCGTACAAGGCGTAGGCGCAAGCGATGAGCAAACACCGCTGCGCACGCGGTTGATGGGCTAAAGACCAGTAAGCCGGGAAAAACAACAGGCACAGCAGCGCGAACTCGGGCGAGACAAAACTCATGCAGGGCCTCTCACTGGATAGGCACGTTCACGCCCGCAGCCACCTGATCAAGCATGGACTGCTCCGCCAGGACCTTGGCCACATAACCGCCGTCTTCTGACAACTCATAGCCACCCAAGTAAAACTTCAACCCTTCCTCAATCGATCCGCCGCGTAACTTGATGAAGTCAGCCAGCACCTCCGCGCCCACACGCAAATTGCTGATCGGGTCAAAAGCGGCCAATTTGCCACCATAGGCTTCGTAGCGCTGGGCATGGATGCCCGTCATGACCTGCATCAAGCCCTGCGCACCCGCTTGGCTTTGCACATAAGGGTGGAAATTGGACTCAATGGCCATCACTGCCAAGATCAGATGGGGCGGCAGCTTGGTTTTTTTAGACAGCACATGCGACTCAGCCACCAGCGCGGCCAACGGCTCCGGGGCCACTTTGTATTTGCGACCCAACCACTCAGCCACGGCCGCCTGGGACTTGGGCAAATCCTTCAAGTCAACAGCGGTGGCGCGCTCGGCGGTGTTTTCAGGCAACCAAGACAGCAACACCTGGCGCTCACGCAACCAATCGAAAAGCGTCCCTTCCGCTTGGTTCAACCAATCGGGCTGCCACCATAACGCCACCACCAGGGCAGCCGCGCTCAGCCCCACCATGGCCAAGCCACTGTGGGTCACGATGAACAGGCCTCGCACCGTATCGCGCAAGAAAGTTCGGATGGGGAGGCACCATGTGCAATGCAAGGTCATGAATTTGAGTCAATCGCACATTATAAATTTTCGCCAACCGCTGACCCTGGCACCGTGCGCTGGATAATTCGTTCATGTCACACTTTTCACGCGTGGTCGTCGGCTTGTCCGGCGGCGTCGATTCTGCCGTCACCGCCCATCTGCTCAAACTGCAGGGCCACGAGGTGATTGGCATCTTCATGAAAAACTGGGAAGACGACGATGACAGTGAATACTGCTCGTCCAACGTCGACTTCGTCGATGCCGCAGCCGTGGCGGATGTGCTGGGCATCGAGATCGAACACGTCAATTTCGCGGCCGACTACAAGGACCGGGTTTTTTCGGAGTTTGTGCGCGAATACCAAGCCGGACGCACACCCAACCCAGACATTCTGTGCAACGCCGAGATCAAATTCAAATCATTTTTGGACCACGCCATGCGGCTGGGGGCCGAAAAAATCGCCACTGGCCACTATGCCCGTGTGCGGCGGAACACGGCCAGCGGACTGTTTGAACTGCTCAAGGGCTTGGACCCCAGCAAAGACCAAAGCTATTTCCTGCACCGCCTGAACCAGGCACAGCTGTCCAAAACCCTGTTTCCGGTGGGCGAGTTGCACAAGACCGAAGTGCGCCGGATCGCCGAAGAGATCGGTTTACCCAATGCCAAAAAGAAAGACTCCACGGGCATCTGCTTCATTGGCGAGCGACCCTTCCGCGAGTTTTTGAACCGCTACATCAGCAAGGAGCCCGGCCCGATCAAGGACTCCACGGGCCGGATCATTGGCCAACATGTGGGCCTGAGCTTTTACACCCTGGGCCAACGTCAAGGTTTGGGCATTGGTGGCATCAAGGCCAAAGGGGCGGACATGAAGGCCCTGCAGGCACGCGGCTTGCGCGGTGCGGGCGAGCACACGCCCTGGTTTGTGGCCCGCAAAGACATCCCCAACAACACCTTGTGGGTGGTACAAGGCCACGACCACCCCTGGCTGTTGTCACCACAACTGCAAGCCACCGATGTGAGCTGGTGCGCAGGCCAGAGTCCTACGCCCGGTGCCTACACCGCCAAGACGCGTTACCGGCAAGCGGATGCGCCCTGCAACTACCTCCCCCTGCCCAAGGCTGAAGGTCAAGTGGGATCTGAACTTGGCTTTGAGCTGGACTTTGCACAAGACCAGTGGGCCGTCACCCCCGGACAAAGCGCCGTGCTGTACGACGGTGAGGTGTGCCTGGGCGGCGGCGTCATTGCCAGCCGGAAGACCATGCAGGCCTGAGTCAGACGCAGGCCTGCATGGCTGTGGCTTCCGGTCTGCAGGCTTACACCCAAGCCTGGATCACGTAGTCGTAAGCGGCCTGACCATTGGTCATGTCCACCCGCTGCAACTGGATCTTCCAGGCCCCATCTTTCAGCACCAGCGTGTGGCGGTAACTGCCGCCGAAGTGGCGCACCTGATCACGGCGCATCTCCATCATCTGAAAGCGCGAATACACCTCCAGCGTGGTGGGTGTCGCAGCTTCAATCACGGTGTTGCCCACGATGTGGTTGGTGCTCCACTGCGCCGCTTGTGACCAAGCATTGGGGTGCAGCAAACGGCCCATGCGCACCTCCATCAGCAAACGGTCTTCAGCAAAAATCGATGCCTCACGGCGCCAGTCGGTTTGCAGCGGGGTCGAGGGCATCCAGTAGACGCCGTCTTCGCTGAACAATTCGGCCCACTCGCCCCAGGCCTTGTTGTCGAGCAAGGCGGCTTGGTGGAACAGCAATTCTTCGACCTGCCGACGCAATCTGGCATCGACCGCAATGGCTTTGGGGATGTAGCCTTGGCTGGGCATGCGACCGCGCCCCATGTGGTCCGGCGCGATGGATTCGGCACCCGACATGGACTGGATGGCTTCGATCACCACACCCTTGCCCAGGGCCTCTTTGACTTCTTTGGGTTGCATGAATCATGACTCCTGTTCAGGCCGTGGCCTTGGGTTGAATGGCGGCGCGGATGTAAGACTCCCAGGCGATGAACTGGTTGCGCATCACCACTTCGCTGGTGCCGTTGTTCGAATAAAGCACGCCGTCTTTTTCGGTGTCGCCTCCGTAGTTGCGGTGAAAGCTCACCCACTCACCACCTTTGGACTCCAGGCCCAGCTGGCCCTTGGTCCAGTTTTCCAGGTCATCGGCATTGATCATGGTGGCGGGCGAATTGACCAAGTTGAAGTACCACAGCGAACGCTCGTAAATCGCCTCGGACACACCTTTGAGGCGGAAATGCCAGATCTCGGACAGCGTCTTGTTGGGCGCCATCGGGCGCAGGCAACGCAGTTGCTGCAAAGGCGACTGCACCGACAAATAGGGATAGATCAGCACATGGTGGATGCTGCGCGCCAAATACTCTTCGCCCTTTTCCTCGCCATAGGCTTTCTTGATCAAGGCCTCGTATTCGACCGTGTCTGGGTCGGTAGGACGCAGCCCCATATAGGCCTTCAAAATGCCATGGCCGTACTTGAAGTTGACCGTCTGCACCGAATCCCACTGGTCAAAGCTGGAGGCAAAGGTCGACAGGTAATGGAAAAACAAGGGGGCCGAGCCATTGTCACGCTTCAGGCGCTGCTCCACACGGCGGGCCGATACCCCGGTGGACTGGTGTGTGACCGAAGGGTGCAAGGCATCGAGCTGGTTCTCCATGAAGAATTTCCAATTGGAATGCTGCACCACCCGGTGACACACCGGCACGGCTTCCACCTCGCCCACGGGCGAACGGTCGCACATGTCGTCAAAAGCGATCTTGGCTTCACCCAAAAAGTCGACCAGGCTCGGGCCTTCCTTGCCCAGGCTGGCAAACACAAAGCCACGGTAACTGTCGACCCGCGCGGCAGGCACCATGCTGCAATCGGCGTTGTCGGTGTGCATGCGTGTGCCGTCATAGCCCTTGACCAAGGGGATGGCCTTGACTTTGCCATTGAGGTGAAAGCTCCAGGCGTGGTACGAGCACACAAAACCCTTGCCGGTGTTGCCGCTTTGGTTGCCGCACAACGCCACCCCCCGGTGCGGGCAGCGGTTGTAGAGCACGCGCACGCTGCCGTCCACATCTCGCACCATGACCATGGGTTGACGGCCTATCTGCATGGTGAAGTAATCACCGACCTCCTTGACCTGGGATTCGTGGCCGCAGTAGACCCAGGCTTTTTCGAAAATGTGTTCCATCTCCAGATCAAACAGCGCTTGATCCGTGTAGACACTCTTATGAACACGGTCCGGTTGAACCAGGTTCGCCAAATCGATCGGTTGCATGAAAACTCCTTGGCAGGCTTCGGGGTGGATGTCAGGCCTCAAGTTAACAAAGGACAAGCGCTTGACCTACAACCTGCCATGCTTTTTCCATTACCATGGGTTATGGATTACCGAAAAGTTCAACTCTTTCTGGCCGCAGCACGCTTGGGCAACATGACCGAAGCCGCCGCATCGCTGGACATTTCCCAACCGGCCTTGTCCAAAAGCATCAAGTCGCTTGAAAAAACCTTGGGCGTGCGGCTGCTGGAACGTGGACGTTTCGGTGTGAGCGTGACCCCTTTTGGTCAGGCCCTGATGCAACACGGCCAGGTGATGGAAGCGGAAATGCGCAATGCGGTCGGCGTAATTCAGGCCATGCGCGGCGCGCAAAGAGGCCATGTGCTGATGGGATGCGGCCCCACCGAGGCCACCCGTTTATTGCCTCTGGCGCTGCAGGCGCTGGCCAAAGACCAGCCCGAAATCCAAGTGACGGTGCTCTACGGTTTGAACGAGGCCCTGATGCCTTGGGTCAAACAAGGCGAGGTGGATTTCGCCTTGTCCTCGGTGCCCGCGCGCGCCACCGACCCGGACCTGTCCCACGAACGCCTGTTGACCGAAACGGCCACCGTGGTCGCCCGGGCGGGACACCCGCTGGCGCAGCAAAAAGTGGTCACCCCCGACATGCTCACCCCATACCCCTGGGTATTGCCACGAAAGCGTGAACTTGAGCGACTGGCGTTTGACGATTATTTTGTGGCGCAAGGCCTGGAGCCGCCGACCGCTCAAGTCGAAACCACCTCCACCGTGCTGATGAAATCCATGGTGATGCAAAGCGATGCCCTCACCTTCATTCCGGCCGAATTGATTTACTGGGAAGTCCGAGCAGGCCAGCTCCAGGCGCTTCAAGCCTCGGGCAACCAATGGGCCCGGCAGGTGGGCATCACCCGCAGACGCAAGGGCTCCATGAGCCCGGCCAGCCAAAGGCTGCTGGTGGCGGTGAAATCGGTGGCCAAAAACTTTTGAGCCTCAAACACCACCCCACATCCATCAAACACCCAAATAACGCGTCCACAGTTCGCGTTGGTCCTTGAGCGCTTGGGAGTTGCCCGCCCAAGCCACCTGGCCCCGCTCCAGGATCACATGATGGTCGGCAATTTCCACCAAGCGGTTGACGTATTTATCGACCACGATCAGGGTCTGGCCCTCCTCTCGCAGCAAACGCAAACAGCGCCAGATCTCCTCGCGAATCAACGGGGCCAGACCTTCGGTGGCCTCGTCCAAAATCATCAAGCGGGGATTCGTGACCAAAGCACGGCCGATGGCCAGCATTTGCTGCTCACCGCCCGACAACTGCGAGCCCATGTTGACACGGCGCTCGGCCAATCGGGGGAACAATTCATAAACCCGCGCGGGCGTCCACGGTGTGCGACTTTGGTGGCGGTTGCTGGCAAACGCCGTCAGGTGCTCGTCCACCGACAAGTTGGGAAAGACTTGCCGACCTTCGGGCACCACCGCCAAACCCATTCGTGCCACCCGATCGGCCGCCACATTGGTGATGTCCTGACCATCAAAAATCACCTGCCCCGCCTTGACCGACTTGAGCCCCAAAATGCTGCGGATCAAGGTGGTCTTGCCCATGCCGTTGCGGCCCAGCAGGCCCATGACCTCGCCCGGCTGCAGGCTCAGGCCCAAGCCAAACAAGACCTGGCTTTCGCCATAAGCGGCTTGCACATCGCGCACTTGCAGCAAACTCATGCGTGCTCCTCGCCCAGGTAAGCGGCAACCACTTGCGGGTTGAGCCGAATGGCCTGCGGTGTGCCGGTGGCAATCAAAGCGCCATTGACCATCACCGAGATGCGGTCGGCCAAGCGAAACACCGCGTCCATGTCGTGCTCGATCAACAAGATGGCCACCTTGGCGCGCAGCTTTTGAATCAACTGGAGAATGCGCTCGGATTCCACCGGCCCTGCCCCCGCCATGGGTTCGTCCAGCAACAAGAGCTTGGGCTGGGTGGCCACGGCCAAGCCCAGCTCCAAAATGCGCTGCTCGCCGTGCGAGAGTTCACTGGCCGGATCCTGCGCACGGTCCTGCAAACCCAACTCGTGCAAAACGTCCATGGCCTGCGCCGTCAAAGCCTTTTCTGAGTGCACCGGACGCCAGAAAGAAAAACTGTTGCCGCTGCGAGCTTGCACCGACAGCGCCACGTTGTCCAGCACGGTGAAAGATTTGAACAAACGCGTGATCTGAAACGAGCGGGCCAGGCCGCTGCGAACGCGTGCGTGCGTGGGCATGGCGGTGACATCCTGGCCATCGAAAAAAATCTGTCCACTGTCGCTTGGCAAGTGACCCGACAACTGCGCCACCAAGCTGGTCTTGCCCGCCCCGTTCGGGCCAATCAAAGCGTGAATTTCTCCCGGTTGCACATCCAGCGTGACGTGGTCAGTGGCCCGCAAAGCACCAAAATTTTTGACCAGGTCATTCACCTGCAGCAAGGCTCCGGCGCTCATGCGTGCCCCCCTTTACGGGTCGACTTGCGGCGGATCAAGCCCGCCAGTCCTTTGGGGGCCAGCAAGACCACCGCGAGCAGAAACCAGCCCACATAAAACTGCCAATGCAAGGTGTATTCGGCCAACACATCTTCCAGAATCAGCAACACCAGTGCACCCCACAAACCGCCCGTGAGCGTGCCCACACCGCCCAGAATGACCATGACCATCAGGATGCCCGATTGGGTCCAGTGCATCAGGTTCGGGCTGACATAGTTCTGATGGTTGACCATCAAGGCACCCGCCAGACCCCCCAGGGTGCCGGCAATGACAAACAACACCCATTTGTAGCGGTAAGACGCAAATCCGATGGCGTCGACACGCACATCGTCATCGCGTATCGCCAAAATCACACGGCCAAAGCGCGAAGCCATGATGCGAGAAATCAGCACCAAGCTCAGCACCAGCACAAACAGGACCACGAAATAAAACGTCACATCGTTTTTCAGGTCCAGACCCAGACCGAAGTCAGAGCGCTGCTTGATGTTCAAGCCTTCGTCACCCCCATAGGCTTTGATGGAGTTGACCAGGTAATAAATCATCTGGGCAAAGGCCAGGGTGATCATGATGAAGTACACCCCCCGTGTGCGCAACGAAATCGCACCGATGATGGCAGCCACCAAAGCCGACAAACCCATGGCGAGGGCAAAACCCACCCAGCCATTGGTGACGCCTTCGGTGATCAAAATGCCCACCGTGTAAGCTCCGATCCCCAAAAAGGCCGCATGCCCGAAGGACACCAAGCCCCCGTAACCGAGTATCAGGTTGAGACTGCAAGCGGCGATGCCGTAAATCATCATGCGGCTGAGCATGCTGACGTAAAAATCCATGCCTCGGGCATGCAGAAACAGCGGCAAGGCGATCGCCCCAGCCAGCACCAGGCCCCAAACCCAGAACGATGTTTTGTGGTTCATTGCACCCGTGCCTCAACGACCGGAAAAAAGTCCCTGAGGACGGACAAACAGCACAACGGCCATCAGCAGGTACACCGCAATCGACGCCACCGCAGGCCCCGCCGCGCTGGCGAACTGGGGCGAGAAAATTTCGCGAAACAACATGGGCAACAAGGTGCGCCCCAAAGTGTCGACAAAGCCGACCAAAATGGCCCCGACAAATGCGCCCCAGACCGAGCCGATGCCGCCAATCACAATGACCACAAAAGCCAGGATCAGGATGTTCTCACCCATGCCCACCTGCACCGCCAGCAGTGGCCCCAGCATGGCCCCCGCCACCGCACACAGGGCCGCGCCAATGCCAAATACACCGGTGAACAAACGCCGGATATTGATCCCCATGGCCATGGCCATTTCGCGGTTGGACGCCCCCGCTCTCACCCAGGCCCCCATGCGGGTTTGAGTGACCATCAGATACAGCAAGAGCGCGATGACCAGGCCCACGGCAATGATCACCAACCGGTAGCTCGGGTAGCGCAAGCCAGGCAACAACTCCACCGGGCCGGACAAGGCTTTGGGCATGGACAAAGGCAGATCGGAGCCCCAGATCATGCGCACGGATTCGTTGATGATCAGGATCAAGGCAAAGGTGGCCAACACCTGGGACAGGTGATCGCGGGCATACAGCGTGCGCAGCAATGTGGCTTCCAGCAGCATGCCTATCACGGCGGTGAGCATGACCGCCAACACCACACCCAGCCAAAACGACTGGGTCAACTGAACCAACCAGGCCGTCAGGAACGCCCCCACCATGTAGAGGGCACCATGGGCCAGGTTGATCATGTCCATGATGCCGAAGACCAGCGTGAGCCCGGAGGCCAGCAGGAACAACATCAAACCGAACTGCAGGCCATTCAAGGCCTGCTCCAATAGCAAAATTCCAGTCATGAGAAGACGCAAGCGTCCTTACTTCATGGGGCAGTCTTTGACGTAGGCGTCACCATGGTTGGCGAGCAAAGGTTGGCCCACGATGCGGTTGACCAGACGGCCCTGACCATCCTTGACGATCTCGCGCAGGTAATAGTTCTGGATCGGGTACTGGTTGGTGTTGAACCGGAAATCACCCCGCACCGAATTGAACTTGACCGTCTTGAGGGTCTTGATCAAGGCCTCTTTGTCGTCGATCTTGCCGTTGGCCGCACGCACAGCGGCATCGATCAGCAAAGCCGTGTCGTAGCCCTGGGCTGCGTAGATGGTGGGCAATCGCTTGTATTCTTTTTCGAACTCGGCCACAAATTTCTTGTTGGCTTCGTTGGGCAGGTCCAGGCCCCAATGCGCGGTGTCAAACACGCCCAGCATGTCGTTGCCCACCGCACGGATCACGTCTTGGTCTGCCCCAAAGCCGGGCTGAATCAGGCGGGTGTCCTTGTTCAGCCCAGCGGCCATGAATTGCTTGATGAAGTTGATGCCCATGCCGCCGGGCAAGAAGGTGTAGACCACTTCGGGCTTGGCCGCGCGGATGGCTGCCAATTCGGCCGAATAATCCAGCTCGCCAAGCTTGGTGTAAACCTCGCCCGAGACATTGCCTTTGTAAAAGCGCTTGAAGCCAGCCAGCGAGTCCTTGCCTGCCTGGTAGTTGGGGGCCAGCAAATAAGCCGACTTCACCTTGAGGTTGGTGGCGTATTGGCCAGCGGCCTCGTGGTACGCATCGTTGGGCCAAGACACAGCAAAGAAATAAGGCGTGCACTGCGCGCCTGCAATCGGCGAGGGCGCGGCATTGGGGCTGAGGTAAATCGTTTTGCCGTTCACGGCCTCAGGCAAACCCGCGAGCATGATGTTGGAGAACACCACGCCAGTCAAAAAGTCGACCTTGTCACGTTTGACATAGCGCTCGAACAGCTGCTTGCCCACGTCGGGCTTGAACTGGTCGTCCGAGACCGACACATCGGCGGTCAGACCGCCAAGCTTGCCGCCGTTGAGTTTGACGGCCAGCATGAAGGCATCGCGAATGTCCACGCCCAAAGCCGCCGAAGGGCCGGAAAGGGTGCTGACAAAACCGATTTTGACCTTGTCCTGCGCCAAGGCGGGCGCACAGGCCAAGGCCACCAAAGTGGAAACCGTCAACAAACTTTTGATCACCGGAAAACGCATAAATGACTCCTGGCAAAACCATCAAAAAAGGAAAAAGCCATCTCAAAGAAGGCAAGCTCCATTCTGTGCCGAAAATCACCTCGCCATGAATGAGGGTTTACCCTTTTGATTCAATCACCGCCCAGACCCAGCCGATTGGGCTGCCGCTTTTCGACGGCAAAGCGCAGCAAAGCGGCCGTGCGGAAAATGCCATGCGCAAACTTGCCGTAGGGCAGCGTCAGGAACAAGGCCATCACCGCGCCCAGGTGCACCGCCAACATCAAAGGCATGGCCGCCGTTTGGCCCAGCAACCACAGCAACAAGCCGGTCACGCTGACCAAAAACAGCAAGGCAATGAAACCCCGGTCCATCGGCTTTTGCGCCGCATCGCCGTGCTCTGGGTGACGGCGCAGGTTCAAGCGCCACAAACCGGCCGTGCCCAGCGTCAGACTCACCCCACCAATGACGCCCAGCAACTTGGGCAAAGTCGTCACATCGTAAGGCGCAGGCCAGTCCAGCACATAGTGGTACAGCGTGGCCACGCTGGTGGCGGCAAAGCACAGAATGAAGCCATAGAACGTCAGGTGGTGGTAGCGCTTGCGGGCATGCGTCCAGGCGTCGTCCTCGTTGTGACAGCCTTCGCCGTGCCCACCGTCCAGGTACTTCAATTGCAGCGCAGCGTTTGCCGCCTCGGCAGCGGCGGGGGACGTCAAACCCGCACCGCTGGTGGCGGGCGTCACCTCACGCCAAAAGCGCATCACGCCGAGCGCCAGGGCCAGCACCGCAAACAAAAAGATGGGCGCAAACAGACTCACCATCAAGTTGTGCGGGAACACCGCATAAAAACCACCGGCCACGGGCGCGCCCCACAGCGTGCCTTGACGCAGCATCGCCAAGGCCAAAAACAAGGCCAAGCCCAAAGCGAGCGCCACCGACAGGGTCAGGCCATTGCGTTGGTACAGACTGCCCAGGGCCGGAGGCCAGGCGTAGTCGGCATAGGTCTGCCCGCGCACCTGGGCCATGGCCTTGGGCACGTTGATCGCAAAGTCGTGGGGTGGTGCGTACTGGCAGGCGTGCAAACACGCCCCGCAGTTGTGGCAGAGGTTGGCCATGTAATGGATGTCGGCCTTGCCAAACTCCAGGCGGCGCGTCATGGCCGGGAACACCGCACAAAAACCTTCGCAATAGCGGCATCCGTTGCAAATTTGCATTTGACGGGCCACTTCGGCTTCGGGTGCCGTCATCTCGCCCCGCGCCAAGGCGCGGGCATCTTGGGTCAGGGCTTCAAGCGTTTGCATGGGCAGTGCCTTTCTTTTGGGCGTGGACGGTTTTGGCCGCCTGCTCACCCGCGATGCGGCCAAAGGCCGTGCCAATCGTCATGCCCACCCCGGCGGTGTAGCCCTTGCCCAGCACATTGCCCGCCATCATTTCGCCCGCCACAAACAGGTTGGGGCTGGGCTGGTCGTTGAATCGCACAGCGGTGGTCTCATCGGTTTTCAACCCCAAGTAAGTGAAGGTCACGCCGGGTCTGACGGCATAGGCGTAAAAAGGCGCAATGTCCAGCGGCCGGGCCCAGTGGGTTTTGGCAGGCGTCACCCCTTCGGTGTGGCAGTCGTCCAGCGCGGTGTGGTCAAACTTGCCTTCGCGGCAAGCCGCGTTGTAATCGTTGAGCGTTTCCATGAAAGTCACTTCATCCAGGCCCAGCTTGCGGGCCAACTCAGGCAGGCTGTCCGCCTTGGTGCCTTCAAACACCGGCGGCATGAAGCGGCCCACAGCCTTGGCATCGATGATGGAATAGGCCACTTGGCCCGGCTGCTGCGCCACCAAACGGCCCCAAATCGCGTAGCGCTTGGGCCAGAAATCTTCACCCTCGTCGTAAAAACGGCGCGCCTCACGGTTGACCACCACGCCCAAAGACACACAGTCGATGCGGGTGCAAATGCC
>NZ_JBILQU010000106.1:0-8864 GCF_044373035.1 Limnohabitans sp.
GGTGTTCTGCAGTTCCGGCAGGCCGTTATTTTTTGCTTTTGAAGCGCGCGATGGCCTCTTTCAAATCTCTAAATTCTTCGCAAGAGAAAACACAGGCTTTGTCCAAGCGCGCCAACATCTGTTCGGCGCCTGCAAGGTCGTTCTTCATGAGAAAGAGTTCGCCGTAGTACTCCAAAGCGCCCCTGTGTTTGGCATCAATCTTGAGCGCTGCTATATAAAAGCGCTCGGCTGCGGCCAAATCTGGGGGGGATTTTTTGCGCTGTGCATAGCCCAGCAGATTATTCCAATCGGCTGAGTTGCTTTGGTTGGCTGCCTCCAGCGTACTGATGGCGGCTGAATAATTGTTGGCCTTGATTTCTTTTTGGGCTTGAGCTTGCCAAGATGACGCCGACTCTGAAGGGCCGTAGTCAGCCGCATGCGCAAGCACAACACAGGCGGCCAATGCCAAGGCTAAGATTTGTTTGGTTTTGCGCATGATGTAAATCCCCAAAATTTGGACATGATAAAGCCGTGAGCAAGGGCCTGATTTTCAGGCCGTCACCATGCCTTGATGCCGCAGCAGCGCATCCAGGCTCGGCTCGCGGCCCCGGAAGGCCTTGAACGACTCCAGCGCTGGGCGGCTGCCGCCAGCCTCCAAAATGGCTTGGCGGTACAGGCGTCCGGTTTCCACGCTGGGCGTGCCGTCGGCGGCGGCGGTTTCTTCAAAGGCGGCGTAGGCATCGGCGCTCAGTACCTCGGCCCATTTGTAGCTGTAATAACCCGCAGCGTAACCGCCTGCAAAAATGTGGCTGAAGGTGTTGGCCATGCGGTTGAAGGCGGGTGGGCGCATGACGGCGACTTCGTCGCGAACCTGTTGCAAGAGCGGCATGAAGTCTTGCGCCGGGTCGTGTTCTGAATGCACCAGCATGTCGAACAGCGAAAACTCGATCTGGCGCAGGGTTTGCAAGCCGCTTTGGAAGTTTTTGGCGGCCAGCATCTTGTCGAACAGGGCGCGCGGCAGGGGCTCGCCGGTTTCCACATGGGCCGTCATGTGGCGCAGCACCGACCATTCCCAGCAGAAATTTTCCATGAACTGGCTGGGCAGCTCGACCGCATCCCACTCGACGCCGCTGATGCCCGAGACGTCACGCTCGTTCACCTGCGTCAGCATGTGGTGCAGGCCGTGGCCAAACTCGTGGAAGAGGGTGATGACGTCGTCGTGCGTGAGCAAGGCAGGCTGGCCGTTCACGCCTTCGGCAAAGTTGCACACCAGGTGCGCCACGGGCGTTTGCAGCACGCCGGTGTCGGGGCGCTGCCAGCGGCCGCGCACGTCGTCCATCCAGGCACCGCCGCGCTTGCCGGCGCGGGCTGGGGGGTCGAGGTAGAACTGGCCCACCAGTTGGCCTTCGCGCTCGATGCGGTAAAAGCCCACGGCGCGGTGCCAGACCGGCGCTTGGTCGGCGCGGATGTTGACTTCGAACAGGGTTTCGATGATCTTGAACAGCCCAGCCAGCACTTTGGGGGCGGTGAAGTATTGCTTGACCTCTTGTTCGCTGAAGCTGTAGCGCGCTTCCTTGAGTTTTTCGCTCAAATAAGGCACGTCCCAGGCGTTCAGCGGGCCGTTCAAGCCCAATGCATTGCTGGCAAATTCGCGCAGATCGGCCAAGTCTTTTTCGGCAAAGGGGCGGGCTTTGGCCGCCAGGTCACGCAAGAAACTGGTGACTTTTTCGGGGGACTCGGCCATTTTGGGCACCACCGAGACTTGGGCGTAGTTGTCAAAACCCAGCAGACGTGATTCTTCTTGACGCAGCGCCAAAATTTCTTGTATCAAGGGAGTGTTGTCGAAATGCTTGAAGTCTTCTGGGGCCTGGTCTGAGGCTCGAGTCACATAGGCTTTGTAGAGTTGTTCGCGCAAAGCCGTGTTGTCGGCGAACTGCATCACGGGCAGGTACACCGGCATTTTGAGCGACAGGCGGTGGCCTTCTTGGCCTTCTTTTTGAGCGGCGTCGCGGGTGGCCTGAACCACGTCGGCGGGCACGCCTTGGAGCTGTTCTGTGCTCACGTACAGCGCAAATTTGTCGGTGGCGTCCAAAGTGTTTTCGCTGAACTTTTGAGTGATCTCGGCCAGCCGTTCCTGGATGGCGGCGTAGCGCTCTTTGGCTGTGCCCTGCAGCTCGGCACCGCCCAGCACAAAGCCGCGCAGGGCGTTTTTGCGGGCTTGCGTTTGTTCGGTGTTGAGGCTGGCGGCGTCAATGGCTTTGTATTTGGCATACAGACGCTCGTCGCTGCCCAGGCGCGTCCAGAACTCGGTCACGCGGGGCAGGGCGGCGTTGTAGGCGGCGCGCAACTCGGGGGTGTCGGCCACGCTGTTGAGGTGTGAGACGGCGCCCCAGGCCATGCCCAGTCGCTCGGTGCTCACGTCCAAGGTGCTGGCGATGGCTTTCCAGTCGGCTGGAAAGTCGGTGGCGGTCACGGTGTCCAGCGCCTTTTCGGCGGCGCTCAGCAGTTCGTCCAAGGCCGGGGCCACATGATCGGGGGCGATGCGGTCAAACAGGGGCAGGCCAGAGGTGTCGAGCAAGGGGTTGGTCATGAGGCTTCCAGAAGTCGGTTCAGTCTATCAATGCTTTGTATCACTTGGTGGCGCGCTCGGCAGCTTCAAGGGTGTTGACCAGCAGCATGGTGATGGTCATGGGGCCGACGCCGCCGGGCACGGGGGTGATGTGGCTGGCGACTTGTTTCACGCCTTCAAAGTCCACGTCGCCACACAGTTTGCCTGCGTCATTGCGGTTCATGCCCACGTCCAGCACCACCGCGCCGGGCTTGACCATGTCGGCCGTGAGCACGTTGCGTTTGCCCACGGCGGCCACGATCACATCGGCTTGCAAGGTCATGGCCTTCAGGTCGGGGGTGGCGCTGTGGCAAATCGTCACGGTGGCGTTTTGTTGCAAGAGCATCAGCGCCATGGGTTTGCCCACAATGTTGCTGCGGCCAATGACCACGGCGTGTTTGCCGCGCAAGTCGTAGCCAATGCTTTCGAGCATTTTCATGCAGCCGTAAGGCGTGCAGGGCCAGAAACCGGGCATGCCGGTCATCAAGGCCCCGGCGCTGGCGATGTGAAAGCCGTCCACGTCTTTGGCGGGGCTGATGGCTTCGATGACTTTTTGGGCATCGATGTGTGCGGGCAAGGGCAGTTGCACCAGGATGCCGTGGATGCTGGGGTCCATGTTCAGGGCTTCAACCCGGGCCAGCAGGTCGGCTTCGGTCATGGTGGCTTCGTACTTCTCCAGCACCGAGTGCAGGCCGCTGTCTTCGCAGGCCTTGACCTTGTTGCGCACATAAACCTGGCTGGCCGGGTTGTCCCCCACCAGCACCACGGCCAGACCGGGCGTCACACCCTTGGCCTTGAGGGCTTGGGCCCGGGCGGCGACTTCGGTGCGCAGTTGTTTGGAGAGCTGGTTGCCGTCGATGAGTTGGGCTGTCATTTTTTAAAAATAGAAAAGTCAGAGAGAAAATGCAAAACGCCCGACTGATGCGGGCGTTTCAAAGGGCTTGTGGGGATCAGGCTTTTGGGGCGTTTTGCCCGAGCGCGATCTTGAGCAAATCGGCCACGGTGTTGGCGTTGAGCTTTTCCATGATGTTGGCGCGGTGCGCTTCCACCGTCTTGATGCTGATGCCCAGATCGTCGGCGATCTGTTTGTTCAGGCGACCGGCGACGATGCGTTCGAGCACCTGGGCTTCGCGTCCCGTGAGCTTGGACAGCAGGGCATCCCGGCTGACCGCTTGCTGGTAACCCGCAAACGCCTCACGGGCTTCGTCCAGCATTCGCTCAACCAGGCCCAGCAATTCTTCTTCCTTGAAAGGTTTCTGGATGAAGTCCATCGCCCCTTTTTTCATGGTCGTGACCGCCATGGGCACGTCGCCATGGCCAGTGATGAACACGATGGGCAGGGGCGATTTGCGCTCGATCAGGCGGTCTTGCAATTCCAGACCGGTCATGCCGCCCATGCGGATGTCGGCGATCAGGCAGGCCACTTCACGTGGGTCGTAGCGGCTGATGAAGGACTCGGCACTGTCAAAGCAACGCACCCGGTAATCCTTGCCTTCGAGCAACCACTGCAAGGAATCGCGCACCGCTTCGTCGTCATCGACAACATAAACCGTGCCTTTTTTCGGTATCAAACTCATTGGTTTACCTCAGTGGTTTGTTGTGTGATCAGTGGGTTTCGACCGGTATCCAGAAGGAAAATCGACATCCTGTCACTTCGGCAGAATTGTAGAGGTTCTCGGAAGTGATCCTGCCCTGGTGGGATTCGATGATGCTGCGGCACAAATTGAGGCCAATGCCCATGCCTTCCACCTTGGTCGAGAAAAACGCCTCGTACACCCGCTCGGTGTCTTCCACGGGCAAGCCCTGGCCGGTGTCAGTCACCGAGAACTCGACCACCGATTGCTGGCCGAGTTGTTTGGGCACGATGCGCAATTCGACCTGGCGCTGCCCTGCAGGGCGCTGGGCGTTGTCGATGGATTCGGCCGCGTTCTTCATCAGGTTGATCAGCACCTGCTCAATCAGTATCGGGTCCACCATCAGCTGGGGCAGCCGGGCGGCCACATGGTGGGTCAGGCGCACGTTGCGCCGACGCATCTCGATCTCGGCCAGCTCCAGCGATTCGCTGACCATGGCCGAAACGTCAGACAGCGTGCGGTTGGGCTCGCTGCGTTTCACAAAACTGCGGATGCGCAAAATGATCTGTCCGGCTCTTTGGGCCTGACGGGCCGTTTTGTCGAGTGCCGCCAACAGGTCTTCTTGATTGACTTGCTGTGTCTTGATGCGTGAAATCATGCCGCTGCAGTAATTGCTGATCGCTGTCAGCGGCTGGTTCAGCTCATGCGCAACGCTGGACGCCATCTCGCCCATGGTGATCAGGCGGCTGGCGTTCTGGGCGCGTTCAGCTTGTTGCTCGGCCAACTCTTCGGCTTGGCGGCGCGGCGTGATGTCGCTGGCGATCACCATTTGCGCCAGACGACCGTCGGCCCAGTTGATGTAGCGCGAGCGCACTTCCAGCCACTTGCCCAGATCGGGCAAAAATATCTCTGTGTTGCCCGTGGAGGCAATCGTCAGGCTTTCGGTGGGTAATCCCGCCAGGTCATCGACATCTTCGGATGCTTGCTCGCCGCTGTAGGCACCCGCCTCCTGAACCAGGCGCAAATGGCCTTCGGTGTTCTGTCCAAACCAAAGCCGGTAGAGTTTGTTGGCAAACAGCAATTCTTGGCTGCCCAGCGGGGCCACCGAGACCGAGGCGTCGAGGGCTTCGAGCACGATGGTGAAGCGCTCGTGCGAGCTGGCCAGTTGTTCGCGAATCCGGTTGGGCTCGGTGATGTCGGTCATCGAAGTCATCCAGCCGGTTTGTTTGCCCGTGGCATCGATCAGGGGTGAAACGTACATGCGTGAATCAAACAACTGGCCGTTTTTGCGTTTGACGCGCACCTGAAAACCACCCGCCGAGTGTTGGCCGCTGATTTCTTCTTCCAGCCGCTTCATGAGCAACTCGCGGTCTTGGTCGGGCCAATAAGGAAAGGGCGCTACGGCCCCGACCAAGTCGGCCTCGCTCCAGCCCGTCATCTGGCAAAAGGCGGGGTTGACGTAGGTGATGCGGCCGCGCAAGTCCAGGGCGCGCATGCCCGTGAGCATGGAGTTTTCCATGGCGCGGCGAAAATTGGTTTCGGCCACCAGGGCCTTTTGCGCCTGCAGCCGCCTGCGGGTGTGACGCCAATTGCCGATCAGCATCCAGGCGGTCATCACGCTGAGCACGTTGACCAGCCAGAAAAGACCGCTGCCCACCAAGCCTTGGGAGGTGCGCCAAGCCTGCGCCCGCAGGACCAGGTCGTTACCCACAGGGGAAACTGGGACCTCGTAATCGTTGTTGCGCCTGCCGCTGCCCGGCAGCACCCACCACATGGCGATGCGTTCGGGAATGACCTGGCCGGCCAACAAACGGCTGCTGCCGTCTTGCAGGGCCACCGCGTACTTGGCCAGCACCTCGGTCGGTATGCCGTAGCGCAGCAGGCCTTCCATGCTGTATTCGGCCAGGATCACCCCGCTGAAACGCCCTTGGTCGGTGGTCAAGGGGGTGTGCAGTTGCAGCACCGACATCTGGGTGTCGCGGTCTGCCTCGGCATCGTGTTGGCCATAAATAGGCTGCATCAGGTCGCGAGCGAGACTGAAATGGCTTTCGGTTTCCCCAATTTTCAGCACCGTGCCCGCGCGCAGTTGCTGACTGGGTGAGATGCTGGAAATGCTCTGGTTGGCCACGATGCGGCGGCGGTCATCGATCCAGGTCAATGACAAAAATTCTGGGTATTGCTGCACCAGGGCCTCGGCCCGCGATAAAAACTGATCGGCGCGGATTTCTTTGTTGGACACATCCCGCGCAAGGCGCATGACTTGCTCTTGCCGCTCCAGCAAGCGCAGGCGCAGGCGCTGTTGGGCGTATTCCACGTCGCGCTTGATGGCTTCTTGCTCCCGCTCAATTTCTTCCACCCGCAAATACCAGAACGCACTGGCAATGGCGGCCAAAAAAAGCACCACCGCAGCCACTGGGGTCAGGTTGGCGAAACGGTCTTGCCGATTTGGCGATTGACTGCGCCACCATGACAGCCACCAGGCCCACGGCCCGACTTTGGTCACGACCGATGTTGCTTTGTTCAATTCCATGGCCTGAGTTTAGAGGACAAGGCTTGGCAACCTGATTTCCAATGAATTCATAAATTGACGTTTTCTTTCCTGATATTTTCATAATGCAAAACATGTGTGCACTATTTGAAATTTTTTGGAAATCGTGGGAAAATTCAGGCATCATTTAAACAAGACACCCTTTTCAGGAGACAAACATGACAGCGGCAACACCACAACAACCGGGCCGTGACCTGGACGCCCAAGAGACCCGTGAATGGATGGACGCCCTGTCCGCCGTGATCGAAAAAGCGGGTCCTGCGCGCGCTCACTTTTTACTGGAAGAGCTGCTGGAAGAAGCCCGTCAGCACAGCATCGATTTGCCGTTTTCGGCCACCACGGGCTACGTCAATACCATTGAGCCACAAGAAGAAGAGCGCTCGCCCGGCAACCTGGAAATTGAAGAGCGCCTGCGCGCCTACATGCGCTGGAACGCCATGGCCATGGTCGTTAAGGCCAACCGCCACAACCCCGAAGACGGCGGTGATTTAGGTGGCCACATTGGTTCCTTCGCCTCTTTGGCCAGTTTGTTTGGTGCGGGTTTCAACCATTTTTGGCACGCTGAGAGTGCCGAGCCTGGAAAAGAACACGGCGGTGATTGCCTCTACATCCAAGGCCACGTATCTCCTGGCGTCTATGCCCGCGCCTACCTCGAAGGCCGCTTGACCGAAGAGCAGTTGCTCAACTTCCGCCAAGAGGTCGACGGTAAGGGTTTGTCCAGTTACCCACACCCCAAGCTGATGCCCGAGTTTTGGCAGTTCCCCACGGTGTCCATGGGGCTGGGCCCCTTGATGGCGATTTACCAGGCGCGCTTTTTGAAGTACCTGCACGCCCGTGGCATTGCCAACACCGAAAACCGCAAGGTCTGGGTGTTCTGCGGCGATGGCGAGATGGACGAGGTCGAATCCTTGGGCGCCATCGGTTTGGCCGCCCGTGAGAACCTGGACAACCTGGTCTTCGTGGTCAACTGCAATTTGCAACGCTTGGACGGCCCTGTGCGAGGCAACGGCAAGATCGTGCAAGAGCTTGAAGGCGAGTTCCGTGGCTCGGGCTGGAACGTCATCAAGCTGCTGTGGGGCTCCGGTTGGGACCCTTTGCTGGCCCGCGACAAAGAGGGTGCGCTCAAGAAAATCATGATGGACACGCTGGACGGCGACTACCAAGCCATGAAAGCCAACGATGGCGCCTATGTGCGCAAACATTTCTTTGGTCGCGACCCGCGCACCCTGGAAATGGTCTCCAAGATGTCTGACGAAGAAATTTTTGATCTGCGCCGCGGCGGACATGACTCCAAAAAGGTCTATGCCGCTTTCCACAAAGCTGTGAATCACACAGGTCAGCCCACGGTGCTGTTGATCAAGACCGTCAAAGGTTTTGGCATGGGCAAAGCCGGCGAGGGCAAAAACAACGTGCACCAGACCAAGAAGCTGTCGGACGAGGACATCAAAGCCTTCCGTGACCGTTTCAACATCCCGGTGCCTGACAGCGAGCTGTCCAAGATTCCGTTTTACAAGCCTGCGGACGACACCCCCGAAATGAAGTACCTGCACGAGCGCCGCAAGGCCCTGGGCGGCTACTTGCCCCATCGCCGCACCCACAGCGATGAGAGTTTCACAGTGCCGTCGCTCGATACATTCAAGTCGGTGATGGAGCCCACCGCCGAAGGCCGTGAAATCTCCACCACCCAAGCCTATGTGCGCTTTTTGACCCAGCTGTTGCGCGACCAGGCATTAGGACCGCGCGTGGTGCCGATTCTGGTGGACGAAGCCCGTACTTTCGGTATGGAAGGCCTGTTCCGCCAGATCGGTATTTACAACCCTGCAGGCCAGCAGTACACCCCGGTCGACAAAGACCAGGTCATGTACTACAAGGAAGACATAGCCGGTCAAATTCTGCAAGAAGGCATCAACGAAGCCGGCGGCATGTCGAGCTGGATTGCGGCGGCCACCAGCTACAGCACATCCAACCGGATCATGATCCCGTTCTACGTGTACTACTCCATGTTTGGCTTCCAGCGCATTGGCGACTTGGCCTGGGCTGCGGGCGACATGCAGGCACGCGGCTTCTTGCTGGGCGGCACCTCGGGCCGCACCACTTTGAACGGCGAAGGCCTGCAGCACGAAGACGGTCACAGCCACATCATGGCCAACACCAT
>NZ_JBILQU010000107.1:0-8850 GCF_044373035.1 Limnohabitans sp.
CGACGCAGCGCAAACGGGTCTTTGTCGCCCGTGGGCACGTTGCCAATACCGAACATGCCGACCAGGGTTTCGAGTTTGTCGGCCAGCGCCACGACCAGGCCCACGTGGTTGCGCGGCAACTCGTCGCCCGCAAAACGCGGCTTGTAATGGTCTTCAATGGCCTCGGCCACTTCGGTGGAAAGGCCATCGTGTCGAGCGTAGTAGCCGCCCATGATGCCCTGCAGCTCGGGGAACTCGCCCACCATGTCGGTCAGCAAATCGGTCTTGGCCAAACGTGCGGCCTGCTCGGCTTGTTTGGCCAGCAGATCACCGCCCACTTGCTGGCCAATCGCCTTGGCAATCGCGCAGACACGCGCCATGCGCTCACCTTGCGTGCCCAGCTTGTTGTGGTAGACCACCTTGGACAGGCCCTCAACGCGCGATTCGAGTGTCTTTTTGCGGTCTTGGTCAAAGAAGAACTTGGCATCGGCCAAGCGTGGGCGCACCACGCGCTCGTTTCCGCCGATCACCAAAGAAGCGTCGTCGGGTGTGATGTTGCTCACCACCAAAAACCGGTTCGTCAGCTTGCCCGAGGCATCGATCAACGGGAAATATTTCTGGTTGGCCTTCATCGTGAGGATCAGGCACTCTTGCGGCACACCCAGGAACTCGGTCTCGAACTGACAGGTCAGCACATTCGGGCGCTCGACCAGGGCGGTCACTTCGTCGAGCAGGGCTTCGTCCTCAATCGGCTGGCAACCGCCACCGACTTTGGCCGCAGCGGCTTGCAACTGGCGCACGATTTCGGCGCGGCGCTCGGCAAAACTGGCGATGACCGAGCCGTCGCGTTTCAAAGCCTCGGCGTACTGGTCGGCGTGTTGCAAGACCAAGGGCGAGACCTTGGCCTCAAAGCGGTGGCCTTGTGTGCTGTTGCCGGCCGTGAGGCCCAACGCCTTGACCGGCACCACCGTGCTGCCGTGCAGCGCGATCAGGCTGTGCGCGGGGCGCACAAAGTTCACACTGCTCCAGCCCGGCAACTCGCAGTCAGCCTCAAGCTGGTACTGCATGACTTTGGGAATCGGCAACTTGGCCAACGCTTCTTCCAGCGCTTTTTGAAGGCCTGCTTGCAGCGAAGCGCCTTTAACGATGCTGTCGTAAAACAGGGCTTCGGCTTTGCCATCGGGCGCACGCTTGAGGGCGGCCACGGCCGCCGCCGGGTCGCTCAGGTCGGCCCCCATCGCTTGCAGTTTTTTCAGCAGCGCGGGCGTGGCGTTGCCAGCCGCATCCAGGCCCACGGCCACGGGCATCAGCTTTTGCTGCACAGCCTTGTCGGGGGCTTGCGATTGAACATCCTTAACCCAAACAGCCAAACGACGAGGCGATGCAAATGCAATGTAATCTTCGCCGTATGTGATGGTTTTAGTTTTATCGACCAAGTCCTGATCAGCAAGTCGAAGCCAAATTTCAATAGCAAAGGCATCGCCTAGTTTCTTCAACGCCTTCGGCGGCAGCTCTTCCACAAACAATTCCACCAGCAAATTTTGTGTCGTCATGTCGTGCTCCTCACGCGGCTTTCTTGGGCATTTGGGCAACCCATTCACGCGGGGCCATCGGGAATTCCAGACGTTCGCGGCTCTCGTAATAACTCTGCGCCACGCTGCGGGCCAAGTTGCGGATGCGGCCGATGTAGGCGGCGCGCTCGGTCACGCTGATCGCGCCACGCGCGTCCAGCAAGTTGAAGGTGTGCGCGGCCTTGAGCACTTGCTCGTAGGCGGGCAGCGCGAGCTGCTGAACGATCAGGTTCTGGGCTTGTTTTTCGTGCGCACTGAAAGCGGTGAACAAGAAGTCAGCGTCCGAGTGCTCAAAGTTGTACGCCGACTGCTCTTGCTCGTTTTGCAAATACACGTCGCCATAACTCAGGGTGTCGGTCCACTTCAGGTTGTAGACGTTGTCCACGCCCTGCAGGTACATGGCCAAGCGCTCCAGGCCGTAGGTGATCTCGCCGGTGATCGGCTTGCAGTCAATGCCGCCGACTTGCTGGAAGTAGGTGAATTGCGTGACTTCCATGCCGTTGAGCCAAACTTCCCAGCCCAAGCCCCAGGCGCCGAGCGTCGGGTTTTCCCAATCGTCTTCAACGAAGCGGATGTCGTTTTTCTTGAGGTCAAAGCCCAGCGCTTCCAAGCTGCCCAAATACAACTCCAAGATGTTGCTGGGCGCAGGCTTCAAGACCACTTGGTATTGGTAGTAATGCTGCAGGCGGTTGGGGTTTTCGCCGTAGCGGCCGTCCTTGGGACGGCGGCTGGGCTGCACGTAGGCGGCTTTCCAGGGCTCGGGGCCGATGGCCCGCAAGAACGTGGCGGTGTGGCTGGTGCCCGCGCCGACTTCCATGTCGTAGGGCTGAAGCAAAGCGCAGCCCTGGGCGTCCCAGTACTGCTGCAATTTGAGAATGATCTGCTGGAAGGTCAACATGGCCGAAGCGGAGCCAGCAGCGAGCTGGCCTGAGTTGGATGGGCGCAAGCTTTGCGCGAACCCTTGATTTTACGGCCTTTGCCGCTTCCAAAAAGCCCAAGCCACCACCGCACAGCACAGCGCCCACAGCGGCGCCAAACCCCAGGCGCTTGCCCAGCGGGCAAAGGGCGTGAGGCCATGACGCCCATCAAAAGTGCCCGTCAGGCTGCCCCGGGTAAAGGGTGGCAACTGGTCGGTCACGCGGCCAGTGTGGTCGATGATGGCGGTGGCCCCGGTGTTGGTGGCACGCAGCATGGGGCGGCCCAACTCGATGGCCCGCAGGCGCGAGATGTTCAGATGCTGGTCCACCGCCAGGGTGTCGCCAAACCAGGCGATGTTGCTCACATTCACCAAGGCCGTGGGCGCGGTGGCCGGGTCCTTGAAGCGGATGGCCAGCTCTTCGCCAAACAGGTCTTCGTAACAAACGTTGGGAGCCAAGCGCTGGCCCTGCCAGGCCAGTGATGGCTGGTCCCATCCACCCGATTTGAAATCGCCCAAAGGAATGTTCATCATGCGGATGAACCAGACAAAACCCGGCGGCATGAACTCGCCAAAGGGCACCAAGTGCGATTTGTCGTAACGGTAGGGCGCAGCGCCCTGCGGCCCCAATGCCACCACCGAATTGGTGTAGCCCTCGTTCAGGCTGCCCAAGGGCAGGCCCACCAAGGCCACGGGACGACCTGGCTGCGCAAAATGCGCCTGCAAGCCGGACCAGTACCCTTCTGGCAAATGGCGTGGCAGCAAGGGAATAGCGGTCTCAGGGGCCACCACCAGGGGCTGCTGGCTGGCACGCAACTGCGCGTCGTACCACTGCAGCGCATCGCGCACGCCACTGGCCGCCTGGAACTTGTCGGTCTGCGAAATATTGGCCTGCAGCAACTGCACCTGCCCCAGACCTGCAGAGCTGGTGAACACAGGTCCGAAAGCCTGCAAAGCCCATGCCGAGAGCCCCACACCCAGCAGGGGCTTGAGCGCCCCCAGGCGCCAGCCCGTCAACGCCAGACGCATCGCCAGCCAGGCGGCCACAGCCCCCATGCCGTACACACCGACCCAAGGCGCGAAGGCGGCCAAGCTGCTGTCCACATGCGCATAGCCACCGGCCCCCCAAGGAAAACCCGTGAGCCAGCGCCCGCGCATGAGTTCGGCCAAAGTCCACACCGCCGCGAACAAGGCACTGGCCAAACCGGGCCGCTCGGCCACCAGTCCTCGCGCCAAGCTGACCCAGACCGCCGACGCAGCGGCGTAATACAGCGCCAGCGCCGCCGCCAGCGCCAGCACGGCCAACACGGCCAAAGGCGCGGGCAAGCCCCCCACTTGGTGCATGGACACATACAACCACCAAAAACTCCCCGCCAACCAGGCCGTGGCAAACACGCCACCGAACCAGGCGGCGTGCTTGAGGGAGTGGGCCTCTCGACCCCGATTGAAAGGCGAGAGAGCGAACCGCGCCATGCGCGCCAAGCCGGCGGCCAACAGCGTCAAACTCAAAACCTGCAACCAACCCAGGGCCTGGCCATTGCTCGGCCAGGCGATGGACGCGGCCTGCGCGGCCCCAGCCAATGCAGGCCAGACGGTCTGACTACCCAGTCCGCGTGGCCTTAAGTCACTCATGCAACGGACCCGGGTGCAGGCGTGTTGTCCGCGCTGCCGGGTTGGTCGGTGCCTCCAACAGGCAGGGGCGACACCTTGAACCAGCGCACCGCGCCAGCGCGGGTGTGCAAGACCACAAAGCGCAGGCCCGCCAGCTCGAAGCTTTCGCCCCGGTGCGGCACATGGCCCATCTCGTGGGCGATCAGCCCGCCCAGGGTGTCGAAATCGTGCTCGTCCTCGGCCTGCCGCGCCTGCCTCAAATCCACGCCAAAAGCCTCGTCCACACGCTCGATGGCGGTGTCACCACTGACCCTGAAACTGCGGTCGGGCAAACCAAAAATATCACCTGCATCTTCAGCGATGTCGAACTCGTCCTCGATCTCGCCCACAATTTGCTCCAACACATCCTCGATGGTGATGAGCCCAGCCGTGCGGCCGTACTCGTCGATCACGATGGCCAGGTGGTTGCGGTTGTCACGAAACTGCCGCAGCAGATCGTTCAGGCCCTTGCTCTCGGGCACAAACACCGCTGGGCGCAACAGGGCGCGGATGTTCAACTCGGGCGCACGCTGCAGCTTGAGCAGGTCTTTGGCCAACAGGATGCCGATGATGTTGTCGCGCTCACCCTCATAAACCGGAAAGCGCGAATGCCCGGTGTCGATCACCTGGTGCAGCAACTCGTCCACGGTGTCTTCGATGTTGAGCAAGTCCATGCGCGGGGCCGCCAGCATCACATCGCTTGCGGTCATGTCGGCCATGCGGATCACGCCCTCGAGCATCAAACGGCTCTCGGTGTTGATGATCTGGTTGTCCTCGGCCTCGGCCAGGGTCTCGATCAGTTCGTCGGTCGAGTCGGGTCCAGGGTGGATGAACTCCGAGAGTTTTTGCAAAAAACTCCGCTTGTCTTCGCGCTCGGCGTGGCGCGCGGGGTGAGGGTCAGACACGGTCTAGGCTTGCAGGACATGCTGTAGTGAACAGACTGTAAGGATAGCGGATTTGGATGACGAACGGTCCACTCATGGCCCACTCAAGGCCCACGCGCACTGTGGCGAGCATCGCGCACACCTTGGCGGATCTTTTGCACCGTGTCCAGCCACTGGCGAAACTGGTGGGCCTGCATTTTGAGCTGGTAGTCCAACTCGGCCATTTGCTCTTGCATCAACCCGTTGAGCTGGCTGTCCAGGGTGGCTTGCGGCATGGACAGGTAAGCCTCGCTTTCGCTGCCATCGCGCTGCACCACGGCACCGGCATGGCGCGCGATCTTGAGCATGGCCACGTTCTCGCTCAGCGCATGGATAAACAAGAGGTTCACCCCCTGGTTGCGGGCGTGCATCACCGCATGCGCAAACAGCTTGGCCCCCAGGCCTTTGCCCCGCTGGTGCGGCGACACCGAAACACCAAACTCGGCGCAAGTGGCCCATTTCGGGTCGACCGAATAGGCCAGGTGCGCCATGGCCACCAGTTCCAAACGGCGGTTGAAGACCCCGAAAATCTCATCCCGCTCAAAATTCAGGCCCTGCACATAACGCTCAATTTGCTCGTCGGTGGCGGCATAGCCAAAGCGCAGGTAGCGGTCTGCGGCGGGCAGGGCCCGCAATTGCCTGGCCATGCGCGGTTTGTGACGCGGCGACAGCGTGCGGATAGGCACCCAGCTGGCACTCTTTCTGGCCACTCCTGCCAAAGCCAACGGCACCGCATCGGCTGCGCCGAACACACTTCGCCACAGCTGTTGAAGCATGGAAGTGAGTTTTTTAGTACGCGAGTCAGAGGGGGTGCTCATGATTGAACCTAGGGTTAACCCTATTGTGCGCCCTTTTGCCTGGCCCCGGCTCACGCGGGTTTTGTCGCCTGTGAGACCTCCAAGACCTCCTCTCAGGAATTGCCCTGTGTCTGCCCCGGCGAGAGCTGGTGACAATGCAGGCCTACAGGAGAAAAGCGCATGGAACGTATTTGGCTCAAGAATTACCCGCCGGGTGTGCCCCACGACATCGACACCGCCCAATACAAAAGCCTGACCGAGTTGCTCGAGCGCTCATTCCGAGAGCATGGCAACAGCCCGTTTTCGGTCTGCATGAACCGCTGGATGAGCTACAAACAGCTCGACGAGTTGTCCACCGCCATGGGGGCTTGGCTGCAAAACAAGGGCTTGGAGCCCGGCAGCCGGGTGGCCATCATGCTGCCCAATTTGCCCCAGTTTGCCGTGACCATGGCCGCCATTTTGCGGGCGGGCTACACCTGCGTGAACGTCAACCCCCTTTACACAGCGCGCGAGCTGGAGCACCAACTCAAAGACTCTGGGGCCACGGCCATCGTGATTCTGGAAAATTTCGCCGCCACCTTGCAGGACGTGATTGAGCGCACCGATGTGCAGCATGTGGTGCTGGCGTCGATCGGCGATTTGCTGGGCCCCATCAACGGTCGCTGGTTGAGCTTTGCCGTGCGGCACCTGGCCAAGATGGTCCCCACGTTCGAATTGCCCTTGAGTGGCGGGCGCACCGTCACCCCGTTCAATAAAGCCATCGCCCAGGGCCGGGGCCTGAACTTGCGCCCCACAGCGCAGACCATGGACGACACCGCATTTTTGCAATACACAGGCGGCACCACAGGCTTGTCCAAAGGCGCAGTGCTCACCCACCGCAACGTGGTGGCAGCCATCTTGCAGGCCGAAGGCTGGTTCTCGCCGGCCTTGGCTGACATCCCCGATTTGCGCCAAGTGAACAACGTGGCCGCGCTGCCGCTGTACCATATTTTTGCGCTGACCCTGTGCCTGCTGGCCATGCGACAAGGCTCCTTCATCACGCTGGTGCCCAACCCCCGTGACTTTGCCAAGTTCATCGAGGTGCTCAAGCAGCGTCCCTTTCATGTGCTGCCCGGGGTGAACACGCTGTTCAATGCGCTGATGCAGCACCCGATGTTCAAGACCATCGATTTTTCCTCGCTCAAACTGACCCAAGCGGGCGGCATGGCCGCCTCAGAAGGTACGGCCCGCCACTGGCAATCGGCCACGGGCAGCGCCATGATCGAGGGCTGGGGCATGAGCGAGACCTGCGCGATTGGCACCAACAACCCGGTCACGCAAAAAACCTTCAGCGGCAACATCGGCCTGCCGCTGCCGGGCATCGACATCGCCATCAAAGACGACGAGGGCCAAAGTCTGCCACTGGGCAGCTCGGGCGAAATTTGCATTCGCGGCCCCAACGTCATGACCGGTTACTTCAACCAGCCCGAAGAAAACGCCAAAACTTTCACCGCTGACGGCTTCATGCGCACCGGCGACATCGGCATCATGGACGCGCAAGGCTTCACCCGCATCGTCGACCGCAAAAAAGACATGATCATCGTCAGCGGCTTCAACGTCTTCCCCAGCGAGCTGGAAAATGTCATCTCGACCTGCCCCGGCGTGGTCGAATGCGCGGCCGTGGGCATCCCCGACAGCATGCAAGGCGAAACCATCAAAGTGTTTGTGGTGCGCAACGACCCGATGCTGACCGAAGAAGCCGTGTCGCGTTTTTGCCAAGACCAGCTCACCGGCTACAAGCGCCCCAAATACATCGAGTTCCGCGACGAGCTGCCCAAATCCAACGTGGGCAAAATCCTGCGCCGTGACCTGCGCAGCGCCAAATGACCCCACCAAGCGCCCTGCCACCTGGCGTGCAGGTGTTCGAGCGCGGCTGGTTGTCGGCCAACAACGTGTTGATGCAGGACGAGCACAGCGCCACCTTGGTCGACAGCGGCTACGTCGCGCACCAGGCCCAAACCCTGGCGCTGGTCCAGCACGCCCTGCAAGGCCGCACGCTGGACCAGCTGGCCAACACCCACCTGCACAGCGACCACTGCGGCGGCAACCGCGCCCTGCAAGCGCAGTACCCGGCCCTGAAAACCTGGATACCGCCGGGCTTGTCGCAAGCCGTGCAGCATTGGCGCGAAGAGGAGCTGAGTTACCAACCCACAGGGCAAAACTGCCCCGCCTTTGCTTTTACCGGCTTGCTGCAACCGGGCCACACCCACCGCTGGGCCGACATGGACTGGCAAGTGCACGCGGCCCCCGGGCACGACCCGCACTCGGTCATCTTGTTCGCCCCCGAACACCGCTTGCTGATGTCGGCCGATGCTTTGTGGCAAAACGGTTTTGGCGTGGTGTTTCCGGAGCTGGAAGGCGTTGCTGCTTTTGACGAAGTGGCCCAAACCCTGGACCTGATCGAGCGGCTCGACCCCGCCACCATCATCCCGGGCCACGGCGCCGTGTTCACCGAAGTGGCCCCCGCGCTGGCCCTGGCCCGCAGCAAACTCGAAGGCTTTGCCCAAAACCCGGAGCGCCACGCCCGTTATGGTGCCAAAGTGCTGCTCAAGTTCAAACTGCTCGAATGGGGCCAGATCTCTCAAACAGAATTTGACCGATGGGCGGCCCAAGTGCCCTACTTGAAGCAATTGCACCAGCGCTACGGCAACGGCCTGAGCTTGAACACCTGGCTGCAGATGATGCTGGCTGAACTTGAGCGCAGCGGAGCGCTGAACGTGGAAGACGGGGTTTTGCACAACGCATGAAAAAATCCCGCTCAGACTCGCCCCTGCTCCAGCAAGTCAGATCACTGCCCCGTTGACACAAAACCCTGCACACCCCGCCCCACCAGTTTTTGACAGCCTGTCAATTCGTGGCGCACCCGGTGCTTGATTCCGCTTGACAAAACCCACGGTAATTTAACGTCAAGTTTGTTTGACTTGCCGGAGATTCCAAGGTTTCACTCAAGGGTGCCAACCTGTTTGTTTGGCCAA
>NZ_JBILQU010000108.1:0-8816 GCF_044373035.1 Limnohabitans sp.
AGGCTTTTTGAGCCGTGGTGTGGCGTGCGCCGTAGTAGGTGTAGGCCGTGACCTGGATGCCGGTCTTGGCGCGAAATTCGTTGACCATTTCCTGAAAAATTGGGCTTTTGGAGTAGGCGATCAAATGTGCATCATCCCGAAAGATGAAGGGGTAGTAGGCGATGCCAAACCGTGGGTAATTGCGCGCCGCAAACGAAGAGCCGCTGATGATCATGTCCACCGTGCCCAGGGTCAGGCCCTGGTTGATGTCGGTCTCTTTGCCCAGTGTGGAGGCCGGAAAGACCTGGATGTCGAACTTGCCGTTGCTGCGCTTTTTGATCTCTTCGGCGGCCCACACCGATTCGGTGTGGTACGGCTCTGATGTCTCGTAGACGTGGGCCCATTTCAGCTTTTGCTGGGCCATGGCGCCAGCGCTGACCAGCAGCGTGCCCAGGGCCATGGTGCCGACGGCGGCCAGGGTTTTCAGTGTGAATCGTTTGCTCATCTTGGTCTCCTCATTGGGGGTTGAAATTTGCTGACGCGGGAACAGAAAAACCACCCTAACGGGCGGGTGCGCGGCGCCAGCTCGCGCTGTATCTTTTGTGGGCTTGCTTCAGGTGCTTTTGCATGGCTTTACGGGCCGCGCTGCTGTCGCGCGCCTCGATAGCGTGCATCACTTCTTGGTGTTCTGCAATGGCGGTTTGCCATGAGACGGGGTGTTCAAAATAATCACCCAGCCGTTCAAACAAGGGCCCGTTACGGGCCATCCAGTAGCGCTGCACCGTGTCCAGCAGCACGCTGTTGCCGCAGGCTTGGGCGATGGCTTCGTGAAACGCTTCATCGCCTTGGCGAGGCACTTCATCCCGCGCGGCTTCGAGCTTCATTTGTTGCAGTCCGCTCTTGATGGCTTTGAGGTCGCCCTTTTGGGCATTGGCGGCAGCAAGTGCCGCGACTTCGGCCTCGACCAAAATGCGGGCGCTCATGACCTCCAGAGGCCCCCAGTTAGCAGGGGTGTTGTCGTCTAACTCTGCCGCGGACGCTGTCGACTTGGCCGCTGAGTTTTGCCGCACATAAATGCCAGACCCCGTGCGCACCTCGATCATGCCCTCCACTTCCAGCGCGATCAGGGCTTCGCGCACCGAAGGGCGGCTCACGCCCAGTTGCAGCGCCAGATCGCGCTCGGCCGGCAAGCGCGAGCCCAGCGCAAACTCGCCCGATGCCATCAGCTGCCGAAGCTGCTCGGCAATTTGGCGGTAAAGGCGCTGCGGGGCAACGGTATGCAAGGGCATGGGGAATCAGGGATAACGTGAATTGGACAAGTGGTCAGACCAGTTGCACAATCATCACATGATCAAAAGCCATTGCAACTCCGCACAAACCCGCATGGCGGCTGTCACGCAAACGACGCACGGTGCGGTGCAGATGTCTCATGCTGCAAGGCCTTGAAACCCTGGCAGCTGCAGGTGCCGCTGCCGGCAGCTGATTTTGTTTCGCCTGTTTTTTTTCCTTCCTTGCTGCCCCACATGAACCCCGTCACCATTGACCGCATGAGCCTTCGGCAAGTCAATTTGCCACCCAAGGTCTTGCGCACCGACGCCATCCAGTCCTTTGTGACGCAAGAAACGATTTTGCTCACGCTGCATTGCAGCGACGGCATCGCGGCCACGGGCTATGCCTACACGATTGGTACCGGTGGCTCTTCGGTCATGGCCTTGCTCAAGGACCACCTGGCGCCGCGCCTGATCGGTCGCAACCCGGTCTTGGTCGAGGCCATCTGGAAAGACCTGTTTTTTCACACCCATGCCACCGCTGTAGGGGCCATGACCAGTTTGGCGCTGGCGTGTGTGGACACCGCCTTGTGGGACTGGCGTGCGCAAAGCCAGGGTTTGCCTTTGTGGCAGTTGCTGGGCGGGGCGCAGCCGCGTGTGCCGCTCTACACCACCGAAGGTGGCTGGCTGCATTTGTCGCCCCAGGCGCTGGTGGACCAAACGCTGGAGGCGAAAGCGCAAGGCTTCAAGGGCGCGAAGATCAAGATTGGCCGCCCCCATGTGAGCGAAGACGTGGCGCGCCTGAGTGCGGTGCGCGACGCGGTGGGGCCCGGCTTTGAGTTGATGACCGATGCCAACCAGGGCTTCAACCGCGCCGAGGCCGTGCGCCGTGCGCGGGCGTTCGATGGTTTGGGTTTGGCGTGGATGGAAGAGCCCTTGCCCGCCGAAGACGTGTCGGGCCACCGCCAGTTGCGCGAGCACACCACCATCCCCGTGGCGGTGGGTGAGTCCATGTACCACCCAATGCAGTTTCGCGAATATTTGGAGCAGGGCGCTTGTTCGATTGTTCAGCCCGATGTGGCGCGCATCGGCGGTATCACGCCCTGGATCAAAACCGCGCATTTGGCCGAAACCTTTGACGTGGCGGTGTGCCCGCACTTTTTGATGGAGTTGCATGTGAGCCTGTGCGCCGCCGTGCCCAACGCCACGTGGGTCGAATACATTCCGCAGCTCGACGACATCACCACCTCGCGCATGCAGGTGCAGGGTGGTTATGCCCTGCCGCCCAACACCTCCGGACTGGGCATCGCCTGGGACTGGACGGCCATCACCGCAAGACAAATCACCCAACTGGAGATCAAAGCACCATGAGACTCAAAGGAAAAATTGCACTCGTCACCGCCGCCGGGCAAGGCATTGGCCATGCGGCGGCATTGGCCATGGCCGCTGAGGGTGCAACGGTCTATGCGACCGATGTGAACGCCGAGCTGCTCAAGTCTTACCAAGGCGTGGCGAATGTGCACACCGCCGTTCTGAACGTGCTCGACAAAAAAGCGATTGCCGCCCAAGTGGCCAGCCTGCCGCGCATCGACATCATCTTCAACTGCGCAGGCTTTGTGCACAACGGCAACATCGAACTGGCCACTGACGAGGATTGGGACTTTGCCTTCAACCTGAACGTGCGATCGCAGTTCTGGATGATCCAGGCGGCCATCCCCAAAATGCTGGCGCAGTTCGAAAAAGACGGCCAGGGTGGCAGCATCATCAACATGGCCAGCGTGTGCTCCAGCGTTCGCGGCCTGCCCAACCGTTTCATCTATGGCGCGAGCAAAGCCGCTGTCATTGGTTTGACCAAAAGCGTGGCGGCCGATTATGTGCGCAAGGGCATTCGCTGCAATTGCATTTGCCCCGGCACGGTGGACACACCCTCGCTGCAAGACCGCATCAACAGCTATGCCGACCCGGTGCAGGCGCGCCAGGATTTCATCAACCGCCAGCCCATGGGCCGTTTGGCCCAAGCGCACGAGATCGCGCCCATCGTCACCTTCCTCGCATCCGATGAATCCATCTTCGCCACCGGTAATGCCTACATGGTCGACGGTGGCATGACCATTTGAACCCCCCACTTCAACCGCAGAAAGACACACATGAACTTGCTCGACATGAAAGGCCGCCATGCGGTCATCACCGGTGGCGCCACCGGTCTGGGTTATGCCATCGCACAGCGCATGCTGGCCTCGGGTGCACGGGTCACCATCTGGGACCGCGATGTGGCGGGCATGACCCAAGCGGGCGAGCAACTTCGCAAGGGCCAGCTGGGTGCGGTGGTCAACACCGTGCAGGTCGATGTGGCCGACCACGCCTCGGTGGTGCAAGCCACCGCGCAGACCACGGCCCTGGCAGGCGTGGATGTGCTGGTCAACAGCGCGGGCATCACCGGCCCCAACGTCAAAGTCTGGGACTACCCGGTGGACGCCTGGAAGCAGGTGTTCGATGTGAACGTGCATGGCTTGTTCCATTGCTGCCGCGAACTCAGCGCCCACATGAAGTCGCGCAACTACGGGCGCATCGTCAACATCGCCTCGGTCGCGGGCAAAGACGGCAACCCCAACGCCAGCGCTTACAGCGCGAGCAAGGCCGCCGTGATTGGTCTGACCAAATCGCTGGGCAAAGAGTTGGCCGACACCGGCGTGCGCGTCAACTGTGTCACCCCGGCGGCTGTGAAGACGGCGATTTTTGATCAAATGACGCCCGAGCACATCCAGTTCATGCTCTCCAAGATTCCGATGGCCCGCTTTGGCGAGCCCGAAGAAGTCGCCGCGATGGTGACCTGGCTGAGCACCGAAGAATGTTCCTTCTCCACCGGCGCGGTCTTTGACCTGTCTGGCGGCCGCTCCACTTATTGATTGTTTTGAAAACTGAAAGGCAACTATGAAACTCGTTCGCTATGGCCAACCCGGCAAAGAAAAACCCGGCCTGATCGACGCCGATGGCCGCTTGCGCGACTTGAGCGGTGTGGTCAAAGACATCTCGCCCGACCAACTCAACGACAAGGCCCTGGCCAAGTTGGCCAAAGTCAAGACCGACAAGCTGCCCCTGGTGCGTGGCAAAAAGCGCTTCGGCACGCCCATCTCGTACACCAGCAAGTTCATCGCCATCGGCCTGAACTATGCCGACCACGCGGCCGAGTCGAACATGCCCATTCCCAAAGAACCGATCGTGTTCACCAAGGCCATCTCGTGCATCCAGGGTGCCGACGACGACGTGATGTTGCCCAAGGGCTCCAAGAAGTCCGACTGGGAAGTCGAGCTGGGCATCGTGATCGGCACCCGTACCCGTTATGTGACCCAAAAAGACGCGATCAGCCATGTGGCCGGCTATTGCGTGGTCAACGACGTGAGCGAGCGTGAATACCAGCTCGAGCGCGGCGCCACCTGGGACAAGGGCAAGGGTTGCGACACCTTCGGCCCCGTGGGCCCTTGGTTGGTCACGCGTGACGAAGTGCCCAACCCGCAAGCCCTGGGCATGTGGCTCGATGTCAACGGCGTGCGTTTTCAAACTGGCAACACCAAGACCATGATCTTTGGCGTGGCCAAACTCGTCAGCTACGTCAGCCAGTTCATGACCCTCGAGCCAGGCGATATCATCACCACCGGCACACCGCCGGGCGTGGGCATGGGCGTCAAGGTCGACGGCAAGTCTGCCCCTGTTTACCTCAAGCGTGGCGACGTGATGCGTCTGGGCATTGATGGTTTGGGCGAGCAAACCCAAAAGGTGGTGGCTTTCAAGCTCTGAGACACTGGCCAGGCGCATGGCCTGGGCCTTGCGGCCCGGCCATGCGTCCGCCCTTTTGATGGGCTGCATGTCAGCGTGCGCCCAGCACCGGTTCGCTGGGTCATTGGGATGGCCAATCGAAACCTCTACACTTGGGGCCTATGCCTGAGCCCACATTCCCCCTCCAAACCGCCCCCCCAAACGCACCTGTTCAAACAGTCGCCATTTCACTGGACGACCGCAGTTACGACATCCAGATTGGCCAAGGCCTGCTGAGCCGCCCTGAAGCCTGGGCCGGTTTGCCCAAGGCGCAGACCGCGATGATCGTGACCAACGACACGATTGCCCCGCTGTACGAAGCCGCGTTGCGCAGCGCCATGGCCCCGCACTACAAAAAAGTGCACACCGTGGTGCTGCCCGATGGTGAGGCGCACAAAGACTGGCCAACCCTGAACCTGATTTTTGACGCGCTGCTGGGCCACGGTTGCGACCGCAAAACCGTGCTGTTTGCCTTGGGCGGCGGTGTGGTGGGCGACATGACGGGCTTTGCTGCCGCCAGCTACATGCGCGGCGTGCCTTTTGTGCAGGTGCCGACCACGCTTTTGTCGCAGGTCGACTCGTCGGTGGGCGGCAAAACCGCCATCAACCACCCGCTGGGCAAAAACATGATCGGTGCTTTCTACCAGCCCGTGCGGGTGGTGTGCGACCTGAACACGCTGGCCAGCTTGCCCCCGCGCGAGCTGAGCGCGGGCCTGGCCGAAGTCATCAAATACGGCCCGATTGCCGACATGGCTTTCCTGGATTGGATTGAGGCGAACATCGACGCCTTGATGGCGCAAGACCTGGCGGCGCTGGCGCACGCTGTTCAGCGCAGCTGCGAGATCAAGGCTTGGGTGGTGGGGCAGGACGAGCGCGAAGCGGGCCTGCGCGCCATCCTCAACTTTGGCCACACTTTTGGTCACGCCATCGAGGCGGGTTTGGGCTTTGGCGTGTGGCTGCACGGCGAAGCCGTGGGCTGCGGCATGGTCATGGCGGCCGAGCTGTCGCAGCGTTTGGGCAAGGTCGATGCCGCTTTTGTGGCGCGCCTGCGCGCCATCATCGAGCGTGCGGGATTGCCGGTGCGCGGCCCGGTGATTGATGCGGCCGACAACGCAGGCCATTACATCGAACACATGCGGTTGGACAAGAAAGCCATTGGCGGCGATATCCAGTTTGTGGTGATCGACGGGCCTGGCAAAGCCGCTGTTTGCGGCGCGCCTGATGCGATGGTGCGCGAGGTGATCAACGCCTGCTGCGCTTGATGGCCATGTACGCCGAGTCCCTTGCGTCCTCGATCGGTTCGCAGTCCAGCCTGTCTGCCTTGGCCTGCGACCCGGCGCAAACCCGGGGGCGACGGTTTGCTGAAGCCCCAGCGCCCACGCGCAATGCTTTTCAACGTGACCGCGACCGCATCGTGCACTCCACCGCATTCAGACGGCTGGTTTACAAAACGCAAGTCTTTCTGAACCACGAGGGCGATTTGTTCCGCACGCGGCTGACGCACTCGCTCGAAGTCGCCCAGTTGGGCCGTTCGATTGCAAGGGCCTTGGGCCTGAACGAGGATTTGGTGGAAGCCATTGCGCTGGCGCACGACCTGGGCCACACGCCTTTCGGACACGCCGGGCAGGACACGTTGAATGAGTGCATGGCCGAGCACGGTGGCTTTGAACACAACCTGCAAAGCCTGCGCGTGGTTGACCAACTGGAAGAACGCTACCCCGCGTTTGACGGCCTGAACCTGAGCTTTGAAACCCGTGAGGGGGTGCTCAAACACTGCTCGCGGGCCAATGCCGAGCGGCTGGAGCGGGTCGAGCCCGGTGGCGTGGGGCGGCGCTTCATTGACCGCACCCAACCCAGCCTGGAGGCGCAGCTGTGCAACCTGGCCGATGCGATTGCTTACAACGCGCACGACATCGACGACGGTGTGCGCTCGGGTCTGATCGGCATTGAACAACTGCTGCAGGTGGAACTGTTTGCGCACTACCACCAGCAGACGTTAGACGAGTATCCGTATTTGTCTGAAAAGCCCCGACGCGTTCTGTACGAAACCATCCGCCGCATGCTGAGCGACCAGGTGTACGACGTGATCGACACCACGCGGCAGGCTGTGGCTCAGGCGGGTGTGCTCACGCTGGCCGAAGCCCGTTTGGCCGGGCCGTTGGTGGCTTTCAGCTCTGGGATGAAAACACGCAGCGGCGAACTCAAAAAGTTTTTGTTCGCTCAGCTCTACCGCCACCCGCAAGTCATGCACACCACCGGGCAGGCGCAGCAGGTGGTGCGCGAGTTGTTTGCTGCCTACGTGAGTCAACCAGCGGAAATGCCCGCCGACTTCGCCGCCAACGCCAACCTGCACCGCTCGGTGGCCGACTACATTGCCGGCATGACCGACCGCTTTGCCCTGCGCGAACATGAGCGCCTGACGGGGCGCAAGTTGCTGTGAGTTCTTTGCCAGCTCAACGCGCCGCTTGGATCGTCGTGCTGGCCGGGGGTGTGGCGGCCTTGCAGGTGGGCAAACTGCCGCCCGCTTTGCCCGCGCTGCAGGCCGAGCTGGGCCTGACGCTGGTGCAGTCCGGTTTCCTCTTGTCCATGGTGCAACTCGCTGGCATGAGTCTGGCGGTGTTCATGGGCCTGCTGGCCGACGGCATGGGCCTGCGGCGCAGCATGGTGCGCGGCCTGTGCCTGCTGGCGCTGGCCAGCGGCTTGGGTGCATTCGCCACCTCTGTCACTGCATTGCTGGCGCTGCGGGCCATCGAAGGCCTGGGCTTTTTGCTGGTGGCGCTGCCTGCACCGGCCTTGATTCGCCGCCTGGTGCCGCCTGCGCAACTGCCCGGCATGCTGGGCGTGTGGGGCGCGTACATGCCGACCGGCACGGCGTTGGCGCTGCTGGTCGGGCCGCTGTTCATTCCGGCCTGGGGGTGGAGTGCGTGGTGGGGTTTGTTTGCGGGGGTGTCGCTGGCCATGGCGGCGGCTTTGCTGCGCGCGGTGCCCGCCGATTCGGTGGCCGCACACCCACGGCCAACGCATGGCGTGGGCCTGGGGGCCTGGCAGCGTTTGCGCAGCACCTTGGGCGCGCGCGGCCCCTGGCTGGTGGCGCTCACCTTTGGCATGTATTCCGGGCAATGGCTGGCGGTGGTCGGGTTTTTGCCGTCCATTTATGCCGCCGCCGGCGTGAGCGGGGCGCTGCTGGGCGTGCTCACGGCGCTGGCGGCTGCGGTGAACATCGCGGGCAACATGGCGTCTGGCCGATTGTTGCAGCGTGGCTGGCAACCCAGGTCCACCTTGTGGTTGGGCTTTGGCGCGATGGCCCTGGGCAGCACCGTGGCCTTTGCCGCTGTGACCGAGGGATGGCCTTGGTTGCGTTTTGCCGGGGTGCTGTTGTTCTCGGGCATGGGCGGGCTGGTGCCGGGCACGCTGTTCAGCCTGGCGGTGCGCCTGGCCCCGGGTGAGCAGCAAGTGGCCACCACCGTGGGCTGGGTGCAGCAACTCTCGGCGCTGGGCCAGTTTGTGGGGCCGCCCGTGGTGGCCGCCTTGGCGGCGCACGCGGGCGGCTGGCATCTCACCCCGCTGGTCACGGTGGGCTGTTGTGCGGTGGGAGCGGTGCTGGCTTGGGAGGCTGGGCGCTTGCTCTCGCAGGCACAATCTCGCCCATGACCGACTTGAACACCCCCGAAATTGCCGACACCGTGCGCTGGCTTGAGCGCGCCGTGATTGGCCTGAACCTGTGCCCCTTTGCCAAAGCCCCACACGTCAAGGGCC
>NZ_JBILQU010000109.1:0-8734 GCF_044373035.1 Limnohabitans sp.
CATCCAGTCGGGCCGTTTGGTGCCCATCGTCGTGGCCGCGCCCCAGCGCCTGTCTCAGCTGCCCAACGTGCCCACCTTCAAGGATGTCGGTCTGGAACCCGTCAACCGCATGGCTTACTACGGCATCCTGGGCCCCAAGAACCTGCCCAAAGAGGTGGTCGACAAGATCAGCGCGGGCGTGAAAAAAGCCCTGCAAGAGCCGGGCGTGACCAAGCGCATCAACGACACCGGCTCTTTGGTGGTGGCCAACACGCCTGAAGAGTTCACGGCCCAGATCAAGGCCGAGTTCGAGGTCTACAAAAAGGTGGTGGACCAGCAAAAACTCAAGCTGGACTGATTTCAGTTCATGCACGAGGCCAGCCAGAGCGCCATCGACCGATTTGCCGAGGCCCTCTGGCTGGAGGACGGACTGTCCGCCAACACCTTGGCGGCTTACCGTCTTGATTTGTCCCTCTTCGCCACCTGGTTGTTTTTGACGCACAGGCTGGCGCTGGAGGCGACCGAAGAACACCAACTGCAGGCTTACTTTGCCGAACGCCATGGCCAGACCAAGGCGACATCGGCCAACCGAAGGTTGACGGTGTTCAAGCGGTTTTTTCGTTGGGCGCTGCGCGAACGCCTTGTTCAATCCGATCCCACCTTGCGCATGCTGGCCGCTAAACAGGCGCTGCGCGTGCCCAAAACGCTGGGCGAGGCGCAGGTCGATGCCTTGTTGTCTGCGCCCGACATCACCACCCCGTTGGGGCTGCGTGACCGCGCCATGCTGGAGCTGATATACGCCAGTGGCTTGCGTGTCAGTGAGTTGGTGAGCCTCAAAACCCTGCATGTCTCGCTCAATGAGGGGGTGCTGCGCATCATGGGCAAGGGCAGCAAAGAACGCCTGGTGCCTTTTGGCGAGGAGGCGCGGGAATGGTTGCAGCGCTATATGGGCCAGGCCAGACCGGTCATGTTGGGCCAGCGACAAACCCAAGACCTGTTCGTCACCACCAGCGGCAGCACGCCGGGCACAGCCATGTCACGCGTCATGTTCTGGAGTTTGGTCAAGCGCTACGCGATCGATGCGGGCATCACAGCGCCCCTGTCGCCGCACACCTTGCGCCATGCTTTCGCCACTCATTTGCTCAACCATGGGGCCGACTTGCGCGCCGTGCAGATGCTGCTGGGCCACGCCGACATCTCCACCACCACCATCTACACCCATGTGGCGCGTGAGCGGCTCAAGACGCTGCATGCACAGCACCACCCGAGGGGCTAAATCGATCTGGTGGGTGTTTATGGATTAAAAATTTTAAACAAAAGAGGCATCATGGACGAGGTCATAGAAACTTCACATCTTTGCCGCATTTAATTCACATGTCACGGCCACCATAAGGTTTTTGGTCTTAAAGGTGTCAACCGTGAAACGTCATTTCTTAACTACTTTGTTGCTGGTGTCATCCATGGCAGTGGTGACCCATGTCGGTGCCCAAACCGACAGCCGCCCAACAGTCCGCGTGGCCGTTCAGCAGGTCGCCACTTCGGGAACTTTGACGCCTTTGCGCGAACAATCGAATGTGGGTGCGCGCTCCTTCCCCATGATTTACGCAGGGCTGATTGAACTTGATCGTCAAGGCGATTTGTCGCTCAAGCCGGGTCTGGCCACTTCCTGGAAACGCATCGATGACTTCACGGTGGAACTCAAACTGCGCAAAGGCGTGAAGTTCCACAACGGTGATGAGATGACCGCCGACGACGTGGCCTTCACCTTTGGTCCCGAGCACATGTTTGGCAGCACCAAACCTCTGGTCGTGGGCAAAGTCGCTGCCACCATCGCCACCACGACCAATCAAACGCCTGCCACGGCAGTCAAACTGACTGCGGCCACATTGCCACCCGAAGTGCCTGCAATCGCCAGGCGCTTGTGGCCTTCGTTGGCGCAGGTCAAAGTGATCGACAAATACACCGTGCGATTCATCAACTTGGCACCCGATTTGACCCTCGAGGGCCGCTTGGCACGGTCGTCTGAAATCATCTCCAGGCGTGCCTTTTTGGAAGCCAAAGACTGGGCCAGTTGGGCGCGTTCGCCTGTGGCTGCTGGGCCGTTCAAAATCAAAGAATTCAAGCCAGACAACAGCTTGGTGTTGACCGCGCACGATGCTTATTTTGGCGGCAAACCCAACGTGAAAGAAGTGCGTTACCAAGTCGTGCCTGAAGTGTCGGGGCGCGTCAATGGATTGCTCAGTGGCGAGTACGATTTTGTCACCGACATTCCGCCGGACCAGATCAAGACCATCGAAGCCAACCCCAAGTTTGAAGTGGTCGGCGGCCCCGTGCTCAATCACCGCCTCATCGTCTTTGACAAGAACCACCCGCAGATGGCCAATCCCAAAATTCGTCTGGCCATGGCCCATGCGATCGACCGTGACGCGATTGTCAAATCTTTATGGGGCAACCGCACCTCCGTGCCCGCTGGCTTGCAGTGGGAGTATTACGGACCCATGTTCCAGAAAAACTGGAGCGTTCCCAAGTACGACCCTGCACTGGCGGCCCGTTTGGTCAAAGAGGCTGGCTACAAGGGTGAACCCATTCCATTTCGTGTTTTGAACAATTACTACACCAACCAAGTGCAAACGGCGCAAGTGTTGGCTGAAATGTGGCGTGCCGTCGGCCTGAACGTGGACATGCAGATGAAAGAAAATTGGGGCCAAATTTTTGAAACAGCCAACTCCGCTCGAGGTGTGCGTGACTGGTCAAACTCAGCCCCCTTCAATGACCCGATCAGCTCCATGGTGAACCAGCACGGCCCCAACGGCCAGCAACAACAGATGGGCGAATGGAAGAACAGCGAGTTCAATACCTTGTCCACTTTGCTGGAAACGTCCACCAACATGGACAACCGTAGCCGTGCTTTTCGCCGCATGCTGGAAATTGCAGAACGTGAAGATCCCGCCTACACCGTGCTGCACCGTAACGTGGTGTTTTACGGCAAGCGCAAAGACATCCAGTGGAAATGGTCCCCCACCTTCACCATGGACTTCAGGGCTGCCAACCTGACCATGCCCGTGAGTGGCAAATGACTGAATCAACGACCCATCAGCCTCACCCAAGTTCCCCCCCAGTTTTAGTGAGTCTGCGTGGGCTGACGGTGAGCTTTGGCTCTGGCGCATCGCGAGTGCAGGTGCTCCATGGCCTTGATTTGGATGTCCATGTGGGGGAGTCCTTAGGGCTGGTCGGTGAGTCTGGTTGCGGCAAAAGCGTGACCTGGCTGGCCGCTTTGGGACTGCTCGGAGCGAATGCCCAAGTTCAAGGTGAATTTCGTCTGGCGGGTGAACGTTTTGATGGTCTGAGTGACAAGGCTTTGTCGTTGATTCGCGGGCGTCGCATCGCCATGATTTTTCAGGACCCCGCCTCTGCTTTGAATCCTGTGCACCGGATCGGACAGCAATTGCTAGAAGCCGTGAGTTTGCACAAAGGACTCAAAGGTGAGGCCGCCCGTGCGCAAGCGGTGCGTTTGTTGGATCAGGTGCACATTCCCAATGCGCGCCAACGTTTTGATGCCTATCCGCATGAACTGTCTGGCGGCATGAACCAGCGCGTCATGATTGCCATGGCGCTTGCTGGTGAGCCGGATTTGCTGATCGCAGACGAGCCGACCACCGCCTTGGATGCCACGATTCAAGCCCAAATTTTGGATTTGCTGTCTGAAGTGCGCCGCGACCAGGGCATGGCCATGGTCTTGATCTCGCATGACCTGAGTGTGATTGCGCAAGAATGCTCGCGGGTCATGGTGATGTACGCGGGGCGCGCTGCCGAAATTGCAGTCACCGACAATTTGTTTGGCACCGCCAAGCATCCTTACACCCAGGGTTTGTTGTCTTGTGTGCCCGATGTGGCTTCACCCCAAAAACGTCTGACGGCCATTCCAGGGCAAGTGCCTGAAGCGGGCCGATTGCCCAAAGGCTGCAGCTTTGAGCCCCGATGTGCGCAGTCGATGGCGCAGTGCAGTGGGTTTGTACCGATGCTTACTTCTGTTGAGCCTGACCACCAAGTGGCTTGTTTTTTGGCGACACCATGACCCCATTGCTTCAAGTTCAAGAACTGCGCAAGCACTTTCAGGTGCGCGTGCCTGAAGGCTGGCGTCAGCGAAAAGCCAACTTGCGCGCTGTCGATGGCATTTCATTTGATTTGCGCGCGGGTCAAACCCTCGGCTTGGTCGGTGAGTCTGGTTGCGGTAAAACCACCACGGCACGTCTCGTGTTGGGCTTGACCGAAGCCACCCAAGGCCAAGTGCTGTTCAACGGCCAGCCCGTCACGGCCAAGCGCGATGCCACTTGGCGAGCCCAGCGGCAAAACATGCAAATGGTCTACCAAAATCCGCTGGGGGCATTGGACAGGCGCTTGAATGTGATCTCGCAAGTGCAAGAGCCCTTACTGATTCACGGCTTGGGTGATGCGCTTTCCCGGACGGAGCAGGCCCAAGACTTGATGGTCTCCATGGGACTTCCAAAGCCCTTGTGGCACCGCTATCCGCACGAGCTTTCGGGTGGGCAACGCCAGCGCGTGGTGCTCGCGCGCGCCCTCATTCTCAAGCCCAGCTTGTTGGTGTGTGATGAACCCGTGTCAGCCTTGGACGTTTCGATTCAGGCCCAAGTGATCAATTTATTGCAAGACGTCCAAGAACGGATGGGAGTGGCCTATTTGTTCATCAGCCACGACCTCAAGGTGGTTCGTCAAGTCAGTGACCAAGTGGCGGTGATGTATTTGGGGCACATCGTGGAGCAGGCGCCGCCCCAGCAATTGTTCAGCGAACCCTTGCACCCTTATTCCCAAGCTTTGGTGTCTTCGGTGCCATCACTTTGGCAACGAAGCAACCCGAAGCGGCACATCTTGCAAGGTGATCCTCCCAGCCCGCTGTCGCTTCAAAGTGGTTGTGTTTTTCAAAATAGATGCCCGCATGCGCAAGCCATTTGCCGTGAGGTGCCGCCGCGTTTGACCCCTCTGACCTCTGAGCGTCAAGTCGCCTGTCATCTGGTCTCAGACCAGGCGGGTTTGCCCGATGCACCTTTGGAGTCCCGCGCATGATGCGATTTTTGGTGATCCGGTTTTTACGCGGACTCTTGACCTTGTTCTTGGTGCTCAGTTTTGCTTTTTTGATCCTGCGATCAACGGGTGATCCCGCCATGTTGATCATGTCGGCCGAAGCGCCGCCGGAAGCCCTGGAGGCTTTTCGCAAAGGGTGGGGCTTGGATGCCCCCTTGTGGCAGCAGTATCTGGGCTATTTTAAAAATCTTGCGCAGGGCAATTTCGGCTACTCGATGCGAGACAAAAGCCCTGCCATGGATTTGGTCTTAGAACGCATTCCCGCCACACTCAGCTTGGCCCTTCCGGCCTTTGCACTGAAGCTGATGATGGGTATCTCTGCTGGCGTTTATGCCGCGCTGCACCGCAACACCTGGATTGACCGGTTCTTGATCAGCCTGTCCATAGCTGGCTACACCATGCCCAGTTTTGTGTTGGGTTTGGTGCTGGTGCTGGTTTTTGCGGTGGGTTTGGGGTGGCTGCCCAGCGGAGGGGACGCCACTTGGCAGCACGCGATATTGCCTGTGATTACCCTCAGTTTGGGCGGCGCTGCGGTGCTGGCCCGGTTCACCCGATCCGCCATGCTCGAAGTCATGGGGCAATCTTATATCCGCACGGCCAGTGCCAAAGGATTGGTCTGGCGCCGCGTTGTGCTGCACCACGCCATGCCCAACGCGGCCATCCCGACGCTGACGGTGATTGGTTTCATGGTTGGCAGTTTGATCGCGGGTGCGGTGGTGGTGGAAAGTGTTTTCTCTTGGCCAGGGGTTGGCCGCTTGATGGTGACCTCTGTGGCCAACAGGGACTTGGCGGTGGTGCAAAGTCTTTTGTTGTTGGTGGCCACCACCATGGTGTCGGCCAATTTGATGGTGGACATCCTTTACGGATGGATTGACCCGCGTGTTCGCTCAGGCCAAGCCGGACAAGGAAAAAAAGCATGAACACACCCTCCTTGCCTGATCAAATCCAGACCGCGGCCCCACCGTCTTTTGGGCAATCTGCGATTCAACTGATTCGATCAATGCCCCTGTTGGTCCGACTGTGCTCGCTGTGGATTGTGGTGGTTTTAGGGATCGCTTTGTTCGCAGATTTTATTTCGCCTTACAGTTACAGCCAACTGGATTTGTTGGCCCGCCTGCGCCCGCCCGCGTTTTGGGGCGGCAGTTCAGACCACTGGCTTGGAACCGATGAATTAGGGCGCGATGTGTTGTCACGCTTGTTCCATTCGGTCCGCATCAGTTTGCTGGTGGCCTTCATCAGCACGATGTTGTCGGCCACTGTGGGCGTGCTGATGGGCTTTGCAGCCGCGCATTTCAGAGGCTGGGTGGAGCAGTTGGTCTTGACCTTGGTGGATTTCCAGGCCTCGATGCCGTTCATGATCATTGCGCTGGCCGTGTTGGCGTTTTTCGGAAACACCTTGGTTTTGTTCATCGCCTTGATGGGTTTTTATGGCTGGGAGCGGTCTGCGCGCATTGCACGCGGCTTGACGATTGCCGCCAATGAGCAAGGTTACGCGTCCGCTGTCTATGACCTGGGGGCATCGCCTTGGCGCGTTTACCTGCGGCACATCCTGCCCAACATTGCCAGCACCTTGATCGTGAGCGTCACGCTCACATTTCCAGAAGTTATTTTGTTGGAATCCGGTCTGTCCTTTTTGGGCTTGGGGGTTCAGCCCCCCATGACCAGCTTGGGCAATATGGTCGGTTATGGCCGTGAATACCTGCAATCGGCGCCCTGGATTTTGCTTGCGCCGAGTTTGTTCATTGTGGTCACCACGTTTTCGGTCAGCATGCTCGGCGACTGGTTGCGTGACCTGTTGGATCCGACCTTGAATTGAAACTTATTCCCAGAAGAAAGAACCTTATGCACCAACACAAAAACGTTTTGCTCATCGTGGTTGACCAGTGGCGTGGCGACACCTTGGCCATGTTGGGCCATCCTCTGATCAAAACACCCAACATTGAGTCACTGGCCAGCGAGGGCGTGACCTTTGCGCGCCACTACACGCAAGCCGTGCCTTGCGGGCCAGGCCGCGCCAGTTTGCTCACAGGTCTGTACATGATGAACCACCGGGCGGTACAAAACACCATCCCGCTCGATGCACGCCACACCAACATCGCTTTAGAGGTGCGCAAGGCCGGTTATGAGCCTGCTTTGGTCGGTTACACCACCACCACGCCAGATCCGCGCGTCACGGCAGCCCAAGACCCGCGCTACACCGTTTTGGGTGCAGACATGGAAGGCTGGAAATCGGTCGGTTCATGGGGGCTGAAAATGGAAGCCTACTTTGGCTGGCTTGCTGCCCAAGGGGTGGAGTTGCCCGACAACCCTTGGGACATTTGGTTGCCCGAAGGCTTGGAAGCCCATGACGTCGGGGCCACTGCCCGGCCCAGCGTCATTCCTGCGCATTTGTCCGACACCACCTGGTTCACCGACAAGGGCTTGGATTATTTGCGCAGCGTTCAAAACAAGCCTTGGTTTTTGCATCTGGGTTATTACCGTCCCCACCCGCCCTTTGCAGCGCCAGCGCCCTACCACGACATGTACGACCCGGCGCAATGCCCCGCACCGGTTCGAGCCGCCTCACCGCAAGCCGAAGGCGAGCAGCATCCCATGCTCAAGTTCTATTTGGACAACATTGCACGCAAGAGCTTTTTCCAAAACGGCCAGGGTTTGGCCAGCCAGATGGACGAAGCCGAAGTGCGTCAAATGCGCGCCACCTATTACGGCCTGATGAGCGAGGTGGACGACCAGATCGGTCGGGTTTTCAAGTTCCTCAAGGAAACTGGCCAGTGGGACAACACCTTGGTGGTGTTGACAAGCGACCACGGCGAGCAGTTGGGTGACCACCACCTGTTGGGCAAGATGGGCTACTTTGATGAGAGTTTTCACATCCCGATGATTGTTCGCGATCCTGGTGTTCAATCCGATGCCACACGGGGCCAGATTGTTCGCCAGTTCACCGAGACGGTAGACACCATGCCCACCATTTTGGATTGGATGGGTCAAGCGATTCCTCGGGCCTGTGATGGTGCTTCGCTGCTGCCGTTTTTGCACAGTGGTCAAGCGCCCAAAAACTGGCGGACCGAGGTGCATTACGAATTCGACTTCCGCAACATCTATTACTCGCAGCCCGAAGACGTATTGGGCACAGACATGGACGAAAGTGCCTTGGCCGTGGTGCAAGATGAGCAGTACAAGTACGTTCACTTTGCTGCACTGCCGCCCTTGTTCTTTGATTTGCGCAAAGACCCAGAGCAATTGCACAACTGCGCGCAAGACCCCGAATACGCTGCGTTGGTCTTGGCCTATGCGCAAAAAATGCTCAATTGGCGACTCAAGCACGCTGACAAAACGCTCACGGGCTATGCGGCGTCGCCAGCGGGTTTGACGCAAAGGGACTGATCACCGCCCCAGCAGTTGCAGTTCTTCGGTGCTGAAGCCGGCAGATTGGCGCGCCGCCATGTTGAAGGGCGGGCGCAGTTTGGGCGCGTCATATTGAGCGATCAACTCGGCGTAGGTGTGTACAGGGTCCAAGCCGCGCTCTTTGCACAGGTAGCGGTACCAGCGGTTGCCTGCGGCCACATGGCCGATTTCGTCTTCCAAAATGATGTCCAGAATCTCACCCGCCCGGTGGTCGCCCACGCTGACCAGTTTGTTTTTCACACCCGGTGAG
>NZ_JBILQU010000110.1:0-8720 GCF_044373035.1 Limnohabitans sp.
GCGGCCGCTTTGAGCATGGCGTATTCGCCCGACACCTGATAAGCGAAGGTCGGCACCTTGAATTCGTCTTTGACGCGGCGCACGATGTCCAAATACGGCATGCCGGGCTTGACCATGACCATGTCTGCGCCTTCGGCCAGGTCCATGGCGACTTCGCGCAGGGCTTCGTCGCTGTTGCCGGGGTCCATCTGGTAGACCTTTTTGTTGCTCTTGCCCAGGTTGCCGGCAGAGCCGACCGCGTCACGGAAGGGACCATAAAAGGCGCTGGCGTACTTGGCGCTGTAGGCCATGATGCGCGTGTGGATCAGGCCGCGTGCTTCGAGCGCTTGGCGGATCGCGCCGATGCGCCCGTCCATCATGTCGCTGGGCGCGACCATGTCCACGCCGGCTTCGGCTTGGGTCAGGGCTTGCTGCACCAGCACGGCGGTGGTTTCGTCGTTCAGGATGTAGCCGGTTTCGTCCAGCAGGCCATCTTGGCCGTGGCTGGTGAAGGGGTCGAGCGCCACATCGGTCATCACGCCCAGTTCGGGAAAGCGTTTTTTCAGCTCACGCACCACGCGGGGCACCAGGCCATTGGGGTTCATGGCTTCGCTGCCTGTGGGGTCCTTCAGGCTGGCGTCGATCACCGGGAACAGCGCCATGACCGGGATGCCCAGCTTGACGCAGTCTTCGGCCACGGGCAACAACAGGTCCAGACTCAGGCGCTCCACGCCGGGCATGGAGCCCACGGCCTGGCGCTGGTTTTGTCCGTCCAGCACAAAGACCGGGTAGATCAGGTCGTGCGCTGTGACCCGGTGCTCACGCACCAGGTTGCGGGTGAATTCGTCACGGCGCAAGCGGCGTGGGCGGTTGGCGGGGAAGGGGGCGACGGGGTTCATGTTGAAAATTGTGCCTGAAGTCCCTGCGGATGCCAAAAGTTGCCGGTTGCGCTCAGTCGCCCAGGTGGCAGAGCCGGTGTTCAAAAAGGCATGCTGACACCCAAATAATAAAAACATCATAAAAAACAAAAACGTGCTTGTTATTGGTTTTGTTATTTGATAAATTCCACTCTGGGCAGCTTGCTGCCTCCCGCTTTTCCTCCCTGAGCGGGCGCCTTGATGTGTGACAGCAAAAAGGCTTCCAGCCCTCGGCCTCTGGTCGGGGGTTTTTTTTGTCCGGCGAACAAGCCCTTGGTCCGGGCATCACTGGCTACACTTGAAGCATGCTCTGGATCAAAGCCCTTCACATCGTTTTCATTGCCAGCTGGTTTGCCGGCTTGTTTTATTTGCCACGCATTTACGTCAACCTGGCCATGGTGCCAGCCGACTCGACCGCCGAGCGCGATCGCCTGCTTTTGATGGCACGAAAGCTCTACCGCTTTATGACCATCCTGGCCGTTCCAGCCTTGGCGCTGGGCTTGTGGCTTTGGCTCTACTACGGCATCGGCCTGGGGCCTGGCCAGGGCTGGATGCATGCCAAGCTGCTGATCGTGCTGGCTTTGCTGGGTTACCACCACAGTTGCGGTGTGCTCTTGCGTCAGTTTGAAAACGGCCAGACGCAGCGCAGCCATGTCTGGTTTCGATGGTTCAACGAAGCGCCGGTGCTGATGATGCTGCTGGCGGTCATTTTGGTGGTGGTCAAGCCTTTTTAAAGGCTGACCAGCAAGGCTTATGCGCAAGCCCACCTGGCGCAAAACAACCGCTTGGCCTTTGTTCTGGCTGTATGCGGTCCTGATCGTCTACGCCAGCCTGTACCCCTTTGACAACTGGCGCTTTCAGGGCCTGGTGTCTTGGTCGTTTCTGAGCGCGCCTTGGCCACGATACTGGACTGGGTTTGACGTTTTTTCCAATGTGCTGGGCTATGCCCCCCTGGGCTTTTTGCTGGCGCTCGCAGTGCACCGCAGCCGCCGGCAATGGCCTGCCGTCACCATGGCGGCCTTGGTGGCCGCCGCCTTGTCGCTGGTGATGGAGTCGCTGCAGATGTTCTTGCCAGTGCGGGTGCCTTCCAACCTCGATTGGGTGCTCAACGTGGGGGGCGCTTGGGCAGGTGCCTTGGTGGCCCGGGGTCTGGCTTGGGTGGGGCTGCTCGAGCGCTGGGGTCGTTTCAGGGACCGTTGGTTTGAAGCCGAAGCCAGTGGTGCGCTGGCCTTGCTGGCCCTGTGGCCCTTGGCCTTGCTGTTTCCGGCCCCAGTCCCGTTTGGTCTGGGGCATGTGTTTGAGCGGGTTGAGACCACCTGGATCGAATGGTTGCAGGACACACCCTGGCTGGATTGGTGGCCTGTGCGCGTGGCAGAACTCCAGCCATTGTTGCCCTTGACCGAGACCTTGTGTGTGGCCGTCGGTTTGCTGCTGCCTTGTTTGCTGGCGTATGGCGTGGTGCGCCGCAGGCCGCAGCGCTGGGTGGTGGCCGGGGCGTGCCTGACGGTGGGCTTGTTGGCCAGCGCCTTGTCGGCCGCTTTGACATATGGCCCCGTGCACGCTTGGGGATGGATCAGCCCTGAGGTGTTCATGGGCTTGGTGTGGGCATTGGTGGGGGCGGTGGCGCTGTCGTTGTGTCCGCCCCGCTTATGCTGGGTGCTTGCTTTGGCGGCTTTGGTGCTGCAGTTGAGCTTGCTCAACAGCGCATCGGCCGATGTGTATTTTTCCTTGACCTTGCAGACTTGGGAGCTGGGGCGCTTCATCCGTTTTCATGGCCTGATTCAGTGGGTGGGTTGGCTGTGGCCCTATGCCTTGCTGGTGTATCTGGTGCGCCGACTGTCCTCGCCCGGCCTTTCCTGAGCCGGGTGAACCCCTTGTCCGTAGGGGGGCCTAAAATTACTGGATGAGCACCGAAACCCCCAGCCCCTATTTCAAGCGCCACATCTTTTTTTGCCTGAACGAGCGCAAAAACAACGAGGCCTGTTGTGCACAACAAAACGCCCAAGCCGCTTTTGACCACTGCAAGTCCCGTGTGAAAGCACTCGGCCTGGCCGGTCCTGGCGAAGTTCGGGTCAACAAGGCCGGTTGCCTGGATCGCTGCGCGGGCGGGCCGGTGGCCGTGGTGTACCCTGAAGGCGTTTGGTACAGCTATTTGGACACAAGTGACATCGACGAGATTGTCGAGTCGCATTTGAAAAATGGCCAGGTGGTCCAGCGTTTGGTGACCCCTGAGCACCTGGAGCGTTGATGAGCGCCAAGACCCGTACGCTCAGTCTGCAAGGCCAGGCAGGCCACATCGAAGCCTTGCTGGACGAGCCTGTTGAAGGCGCGGTAAAGGGCACGGCCGTGATTGCCCACCCCCACCCCTTATTTGGCGGCACCATGCAAAACAAAGTGGTGCAGACCTTGGCGCGTGCTTTTGTGCAAAGCGGCTGGCGAGCCGTGCGCTTCAATTTCAGGGGCGTGGGCGCGAGCGAGGGCACCTACGACGAAGGCCAAGGGGAGGCTGCAGACATGTTCCGGGTCATCGCACAGGTGGCACCCGAGGGGCCGCTGGCGTTGGCTGGGTTTTCCTTTGGTGCTTTTGTGACCAGCCATGTGGTGCAAGCCTTGGGCGATCAACGGTCGCCGCAACAACTGGTGCTGGTGGGCACGGCAGCGTCGCGTTTTGAGGTGGCCCCGGTGGCCCCCGATTTGCACGAGCGCTGCTTGGTGTTGCATGGCGAGCTAGACGATACAGTGCCATTGGTCAGCGTGATGGACTGGGCCCGACCGCAATCCCTGCCCATCACGGTGATTCCCGGATGTGAACACTTCTTCCACGGACAATTGCCCCTTCTCAAATCCTTGGTGGTGCGCCATTTGAGGTCCTGATGGCTGGTACTTTTGTTCAAACCCCTTTTTTGATCGATAGGCCGTTTGTGCCGCTCGGCTCGGGACCTCCTGGTTTGCAAACTTTCCGAATGACAAACGAGCGCATGAACGCATTTTCGAAATATTGGATCGGTGCTTGGCTGGCCGCTGCTTCTTTGTGCATCCAGGCCCAAATGCCTGAAGCGCCCGAAATGGCGGTCAAAGCCTATTTGCTGATGGACGTGACCGCCAATCAAGTTTTGGCGGCCAAAGATCCCGATATGGCGGTGGAGCCCGCTTCGCTGACCAAGCTGATGACGGCCTATTTGGTCTTTGAGGCCTTGAAAAATCGCAAGATCGACATCAAACAGGCTTTGCCGGTGTCCGAGCGGGCCTGGAAGATGCCTGGGTCGCGCATGTTCATCGATCCCAAGATGAAGGTGCCCGTAGAGGACTTGCTCAAGGGCATGATTGTCCAGTCGGGCAACGACGCGACGGTGGCCTTGGCCGAAGGGGTGGCGGGCAGCGTCGAGCGCTTTGTGCAATTGATGAATGACCAGGCGGTCTTTTTGGGCATGCACAAAACGCTTTACAAAAACCCTGAAGGCCTCACCGCCCCTGGCCACACCACCACCGCCCGTGACTTGGCTTTGCTGACCTCGCGTTTGATGCGTGATTTTCCAGACTATGTGCCTTATTACGCCATCAAAAAGTACCGTTACGAAGGCACTCCGGCGGCCAATGACACCAACCGCAATTTGTTGCTGTTTCGCGATGCCAGTGTGGATGGCCTGAAAACTGGCCACACCCAAGCGGCTGGCTATGGCTTGGTGGCAACGGCCAAGCGCGAGTTACCTAATGTGGGCACGCGACGCTTGCTGAGCGTGGTGCTGGGGGCCGAAAGTGAAAATGCCCGTGCCAATGAGAGCCAGAAGCTGCTCAACTGGGGTTATTCGGCCTTTGATGCGGTCAAGCTCTTCGACGCCAACCAGGCGGTGGTCACACCACCGGTGTGGAAAGGTAAACAGCCAGTGCTCAAGCTCGGCTCGGTGCGACCCTTGGTGGTGGCCATCCCTGCAGGCAGCGCTTCGCAGCTCAAAACCCAGGTGGTACGACCGGACCCCTTGGTCGCGCCTTTTGCCAAAGGACAGGCTGTGGGTAGCCTGAAGTTATTGCAGGGTGAAAAAGCCTTGTTTGAGGTGCCTTTGCAGGTGCTGGAGCCGGTCGAACAAGCCGGCGTTCTGGGGCGTGCCTGGGACGCTGTGAGGCTTTGGATCAAGTGACCTGCTGGAGCCGCCAGCGCCCGCCAAAGTTCCATTAAATGGTGGATAACTTGCCACCCTTTCACCATGCGGTTATACTGGCGGGCTTTTCCGCTTTTGGGGGCGGGGAAGTTTCTTTTGTCAAAATTCAACGTTTAGGGACGTTACAAACAATGCCAACCATCAATCAATTGGTGCGTCAGGGGCGCGAGGTCGAAACGATCAAGTCCAAAAGCCCTGCGATGCAAAACTCTCCACAACGCCGTGGCGTGTGCACCCGCGTGTACACCACGACGCCAAAAAAGCCTAACTCTGCGCTGCGTAAAGTCGCCAAAGTTCGCTTGACCAACGGTTTCGAAGTCATTTCGTACATCGGCGGTGAAGGCCACAACCTGCAGGAGCACTCCGTGGTTCTGGTGCGCGGTGGTCGTGTCAAAGACTTGCCAGGTGTGCGTTACCACATCGTCCGCGGTTCTTTGGACTTGCAAGGCGTGAAAGACCGCAAGCAGTCTCGCTCCAAGTACGGTGCGAAGAAGCCAAAAGCCAAGTAAACCCTTTCGGGTTGAAATTTACGGTGCTGTTTCCCGCGTGGCGCGGTGATGCAGCGAAGTGACCCGAAACCCGGAATTGTCCAGGTGGGTCGAGTAAGTGAGCGGTTTTGAATAACCCTCGCGGTGTCTGAAAAGATACCAACTGAAGCAATATGAGGTGAAATATGCCACGTCGTCGCGAAGTCCCTAAACGTGAAATCCTGCCGGATCCCAAGTTCGGCAATGTCGAGTTGTCCAAGTTCATGAACGTGATCATGGAAGGTGGAAAAAAAGCTGTGGCCGAGCGCATCATTTACGGTGCCCTCGAAAACATGGAAAAGAAAACAGGCAAAGACCCTGTCGAGCTGTTCTCCATTGCCATCAACAACGTCAAGCCCATGGTGGAAGTGAAATCCCGCCGCGTGGGTGGTGCGAACTACCAGGTGCCTGTTGAAGTGCGCCCAGTTCGTCGCTTGGCCCTGTCGATGCGCTGGATCAAAGAAGCCGCTCGCAAGCGCGGTGAAAAGTCCATGGCTCTGCGCCTGGCCAACGAGTTGCTCGAGGCCAACGAAGGCCGTGGTGGTGCCATGAAAAAGCGTGACGAAGTTCACCGCATGGCCGAAGCCAACAAGGCGTTCTCACACTTCCGCTTCTGATTCACAGGGGCTTCATAAAGAAGTCTGACACTTTCAGAAGCCAGCCCGCTGGCCCCAAAAGGGGTGGCGGGCTTTAGTACATCATCATCGGAGAAATTTATGGCTCGCATCACCCCCATCGAGCGCTATCGCAACATCGGTATTTCAGCGCACATTGACGCTGGCAAGACCACGACGACAGAGCGTATTCTTTTTTACACTGGCGTGAACCACAAAATTGGTGAAGTGCACGACGGCGCTGCCACCATGGACTGGATGGAGCAAGAGCAAGAGCGTGGCATCACGATCACCTCGGCCGCCACCACCTGTTTCTGGAAGGGCATGGACGGCTCTTTCGAAGACCACCGCATCAACATCATCGACACCCCCGGTCACGTGGACTTCACTATTGAAGTTGAGCGTTCCATGCGTGTTCTGGACGGCGCTTGCATGGTGTACTGTGCTGTGGGCGGTGTGCAGCCCCAGTCGGAAACCGTTTGGCGTCAGGCCAACAAGTACAAAGTGCCACGTCTGGCCTTTGTGAACAAGATGGACCGTACCGGTGCCAACTTCTTCAAAGTCGTCGAGCAAATGAAGTTGCGCCTGAAGGCCAACCCTGTGCCGATCGTGATTCCGATCGGCGCTGAAGAAAACTTCACCGGCGTGGTGGACCTGCGCAAGATGAAGGCCATCATCTGGGACGAAGCTTCCCAGGGTATGAAGTTCAATTTTGAAGAAATTCCAGCCGACTTGGTCGAGTTGGCCAAAGAGTGGCGCGAGAAGATGGTCGAAGCGGCAGCTGAAGCCTCTGAAGAGTTGATGAACAAGTACCTCGAAGAAGGTGACTTGACCGAAGAAGAAATCACACACGGACTGCGCGTTCGCACCATCAACAGCGAAATCCAGCCCATGTTGTGCGGCACGGCTTTCAAGAACAAAGGCGTTCAGCGCATGCTGGATGCGGTGCTTGAGTTGATGCCTTCGCCTTTGGACGTGAAAGCCATCAAAGGCTTTGACGAAGACGAAAAGGAAATCACCCGCAAAGCGGATGACAACGAAAAATTTGCGGCTTTGGCTTTCAAATTGATGACCGATCCGTTTGTGGGTCAGTTGACCTTTGTCCGTGTTTATTCGGGCGTTCTGAAAAAGGGCGACACCGTTTACAACGCAGTGCGTGGCAAAAAAGAACGCATTGGCCGTATCGTGCAGATGCATGCCAACAACCGTGAAGAAGTCGACGAAATCCGTGCCGGCGACATCGCCGCTTGCGTGGGCTTGAAAGACGTGACCACGGGCGAGACTTTGTGCGATCCCAACGCCGTGATCACCTTGGAGCGCATGGTGTTCCCGGACTCCGTGATTCGCCAGGCTGTGGAACCCAAGACCAAGGCCGACCAAGAAAAAATGGGTATGGCCCTGGCCCGTTTGGCCGCAGAAGATCCTTCTTTTCGTGTGCAAACCGACGAAGAATCCGGCCAGACCATCATTGGTGGCCAGGGCGAATTGCACCTGGAAATCATCGTGGACCGCATGAAGCGTGAATTCGGTGTGGAAGCCAACGTGGGCAAGCCTCAAGTGGCTTACCGCGAAACCATCCGCAAAACCGTCGAAGAAGCCGAAGGCAAATTCGTGCGTCAGTCTGGTGGTAAGGGTCAATACGGTCACGTGGTGTTGAAGGTCGAGCCACAGGAACCTGGCAAGGGTTTCGAATTCGTGGACGCCATCAAAGGCGGTGTGGTTCCTCGTGAATACATCCCTGCGGTGGAAAAAGGCGTGATCGAAGCTCTGGGTCAAGGCGTGTTGGCGGGCTACCCAGTCGTTGACGTCAAAGTCACGCTGCACTTCGGTTCGTACCACGATGTGGACTCGAACGAAATGGCCTTCAAGATGGCCGCCATCTTTGGTTTTAAAGAAGGTTGCCGCAAAGCCCAACCCGTGATTTTGGAGCCGATGATGGCTGTGGAAGTGGAGACCCCTGAAGACTACGCCGGTAACGTGATGGGCGATCTGTCCTCACGCCGCGGTATGGTTCAAGGCATGGACGACATGGTCGGTGGTGGCAAAGCCATCAAGGCCGAAGTGCCCTTGTCCGAAATGTTTGGTTATTCGACCACGCTGCGCTCCATGTCGCAAGGTCGCGCCACCTACACGATGGAATTCAAGCACTACGCTGAAGCCCCACGTAACGTGGCCGAAGCCATCGTCGCTTCAAGGGCTAAATAAATGCATGAGTGCCGGACCAAATTCGCCTGCGAATTTGCTCGGGCACCTCTGACTAAAAACAGTCAGATCTGAAAGTTCAGAAACTGTCTGCGATCAAGTGCCACTCTGTGCCCGTGCGGAGTGATCCAGCAACCTGATGCAAACATTAAACCAACACACGGGCATTGCTCTTTTTAAGGATTTGAAAAATGGCTAAAGAGAAATTTGAACGGACCAAGCCCCACGTCAACGTGGGCACCATTGGTCACGTTGACCATGGCAAAACCACGCTGACAGCCGCCATCACCACCGTGTTGGCTGCCAAGTTCGGCGGTGCTGCCA
>NZ_JBILQU010000020.1:0-34588 GCF_044373035.1 Limnohabitans sp.
TGGTACGGCGAGTTTTATGACCTGTTGCAAAAGCCCGAGCAGGCCGGCGGGCTGGAGAAGTTCTGGGGCTTCATGTGGCAGTTTGCGTGGATTGCTTTTCCGTTCATGTTGCTGCGCAGCCTCGAGACGTATTTGGCGTCCCACTTCGCTTTTCGATGGCGTCAGGCCATGACCGAGGCGTACCTGCCGCGCTGGCAGGGCACCGATGCCAGCGTAGAGGGCGCTTCGCAGCGGATTCAGGAAGACTGCATGCGCTTTGCCCGCCAGACCGAAAACCTGGGACTGGGCTTGGTCCGGGCGGTGCTGACCTTGCTCTCGTTCATCCCGATTTTGTGGGCTTTGTCCACAGGTATGGCCATTGCCTGGTTGCAGTTTGAGGGCTCGTTGTTCTGGGTGGCGCTGGCCACGGCGCTGGGGGGCACCGTCATTTCATGGTTTGTGGGCATTCGGCTGCCGGGGCTGGAGTACAACAACCAAAGGACTGAGGCTGCGCTGCGCAAGGACCTGGTGTTTGCCGAGGACGAGCGCAGCCGCATGCATTTGCCCACGGTGCTGGAGTTGTTCATGGGGGTGCGGCTGAACAATTTCCGGCTGTTCAACCACTACGCATACTTTCACCTGTGGAGCAATTTTTACGGCCAGATGATGGTGATTTTCCCCTTCTTGCTCATGGGGCCTTCCTTGTTCACGGGTTTGATCACTTTGGGGGTGATCCAGCAAGTGAGCAATGCCTTTGGCAAGGTCAATGACGCGTTTTCTTACCTGATCGAGCGCTGGACCGACATCACCGAGCTGAGATCCATCTACAAACGCTTGTCGGAGTTTGAAAAAGCGCTGGCCTGAGGCCCGGACCTGCGTGGTCGATCAGATAGCGGCTGCGGCGATGTCGGCTGGAAGCGGTTCCAGCGCTTTGAGTGCCTGCAGGGCTTCTGCGTCGGTGCGGTAGAGGTTGATGTGCGGGCTCTCGCGCAGCTCGCCCGCCCGTCGCAAAGTCGTCTCCACCGGCAGCTTCATCCCACTGATGTGCAAGCTGATGCCCCTGCTGGCCAACTGACGGTGCAACTGGCCGAAGGTTTCCACACCGGTCACGTCGATCCGGTTGATCGGCTGGGCAAACAGGCAAACATGTTTCACATCGGGGTGGTTGGCCAAGTGGTCGGTGATGGCGCGGTCAAAATCGCTGGCGGCGGCAAAGTCCAGTTCCGCGTCCAAGCGCATCGCATACAAGTGCGGGGCCAGCGGGGGCAGTTTCCACAGGTGGCGGTCGCGCAGACTGCCGTCGGCGTGCAGGCCCACTTCGATGATGCGCGGGTGCAAGCGGGTGTGCAAAAAGTGGCTCAGGCCCACCAACACCCCGGTCATCACGCCCCAGTAAATGCGTGGTGCCGTGAGCAGGGTCATGGCAAAGGTGATGCCCGCCGTCATGGTCTCGATGCGGCCCACGCGCCAAACGGCCAAAAACTGGCGGGGCTGAAACAGGTTGAGCACGGCCACGATCACGGCAGCCGACATCACCGAGCGCGGCACAAATTGCAGCGCCGGCATGAGGATCAGCAAAGCCAGCAGCACAAAACTCACCGAGGCCACCACCGCCCAGCCTGAACGCGCACCGGCATACAGCATCAGGGCCGAGCGCGAGAACGAGGTGCTGGTGGCAAAGCTGCCCGAAAAAGCCGAGGCCAGCTTGGCCAACCCTTGGCTGAAGAGCTCGGTGCTGTCGTCCCAGCGCTTGCCATCGCGGCGGCATTCGATGCGGGCACTGGACGCCGTCTCCAGAAAGCTCACCAGTGCAATCACCATGGCGGGCACCCAAAGTTGGTTGAGGGTGTCCAGCCCCGGCCACTGGGGCCAGTAAAAGTCAGGCAGGCCCGAGGGCAGCAAACCCACCACCGCGCCGTGCTCCTGGTAATTGGTGGCATAGGCCAATGCCGACGCCATACCCATCACGATCATGATGCCAGGCCATCGCGGCCTGAAGTGGCGCAGCAGCAGCAAGATGGCCAGACTGCCCAGCCCAAACCACGCCGGCCAGCCGCTGAGCCAAACAGGCCAGCTTTGCACATCCCAGCTCCAGGTTTTGACGCCCAGCAAGCCAGGCACTTGCGACGCCATGATGAGCAAAGACGCGGCTTGGGTGAAACCCATCATCACCGGGGCGCTGACCAGATTGATCAACCAACCGTAGTGGCCCAATCCCAGCAGCAGCTGAATGGCCCCCGAGAGCAGTGACAACCACACCGCCAACGCCACCCATTCGGCGGAGCCAGGCTCTGCCATGCCCGTGAGAGACGCACCAATCAGCACACACGTGAGCGCTGCCGGGCCCACCGACAAGCGGTTGGCGCTGCCAAACAGCACGGCCAACAGCGCCGGGATCAAGCAGGTGTAAAGCCCGGTGACCAGCGGCATGCCCGCCAGGCCCGCATAGGCCACGGCTTGGGGAATCATCACCAGCGCCACCGTCAAACCCGCCACCACTTCGGTGCGGGCCAGAGTTGCGGTCAACCGCGGCCATTGGCGGAATGTCAAAAATCGTTGCATATCAGGCATGCCCGATCTTAGCCGTCAGGGCCATCAGCGCTGCGGCATGTCCTTGACCGAGTAGCCTAGGCTGACGGTAGCGTCTTCGGGGATGGCGGGCACGGTGGCGTCCCAGGCTTCCCACGCTGCGCGCATGGTTTGCAAGCGCTCGCTCTGGCGTCCTCCCAGGTTGGCGCGTTCGCGTTCGTCGGCGGGGATGTTGAACAGGTAGTCGTTGCCGTCCACCCGCAGGTATTTGTAGTCGCCCATGCGCAGGGCGCGTTGGCCGCGGTGGTTCATGCGCCAATACAGGGGGCGCTCAAATTGGTGCTGGGCATCGCGCAGTACATGGGCCAAAGACACGCCGTCAAACGGCAAGTCGCCCCGGGCCTGTGCACCTGCCAGCTCGACCAGGGTGGCCGACCAGTCCATGGTCATGCAGTGCTGGGCGGAGGTGCCGCCCGGCGCGATCACGGCTGGCCAGTGCGCGATCCAAGGCACGCGGATGCCGCCTTCGGTCAGGTCCATCTTGCCGCCCACTAAAGGCCAGTTGTCGCTGAAGCGCTCACCGCCGTTGTCGCTGGTGAAGACGATCAGGGTGTTGTCGAGTTGTCCGGTTTTTCTCAAAGCTTCCACCAGCCAACCAATGCCTTCGTCCATGTGGTGGATCATGCGGTGGTAGGTGTGGATGTTGCCGCCGTGCAGGTGAAAGATGTTGTCTTTCACTTCAGCTGCCAGCGCATGGTCTTCGCGCGTTTCCCAGGGCCAATGCGGTGCGGTGTAGTGCAGGCTCAAAAAGAAGGGGGTGCCTTGCGCAGCGCCCGGGGCCATGCGCTCGACATAGTCCACCGCCCGCTTGGAGATCATGTCGGTCAGGTAGCCGTCTTCGGGGGTTTCGTCTTCGCCGGTGAAGAGGTCGTGTGCACCGTTGGAGGCGCAGTGCGTGAAGTAGTCCACCCCGCCCGACATGGGGCCAAAAAATTCTTCATAGCCCGATTTGATCGGGCTGAAGTGCGGTGGGTAACCCAGGTGCCATTTGCCGATCAGCGCGGTGCGGTAGCCGCTGGCCTTGAGCAAGGACGGCAGCGTGGGGTGCTCGGGTGGCAGGCCCAGCACGGCGCTGCCCCGGCTGCGGCTGTTGATGGGTTCGTCGGCACCGCCGCGCAGGCGGTACTGGTAGCGCGCCGTCATGAGTGCAAAGCGGGTGGGTGAGCACACGGGCGAGTTGGAATAGCCTTGCGTGAACTTCAGGCCCGCTGCGGCGAGCTGGTCGAGCACGGGCGAGACCTTGCCGAATTTCGCGTCGCGGCCGCCGTAGCAGCCCAGATCTGCAAAGCCGAGGTCGTCGGCCACGATGAAGATGATGTTGGGGCGTGCTGAGGTGGTGTCTGTCATGCGTTCAGTCAAGTTGCACGCCCGTCGCCTTGATGGGTTTTTCCCAACGGTTGAGGTCGGCTTTTTGAGCGGCGGCCAGATCAACAGAGTTAGAACCAATTGGCTCAAGGCCAAGTTTGATCATTTTGTCTTTCATGGCGGGGTCGCGGGCGACCTTCATCATGGCTTTTTCGAGGCGAGTGAGGGCATCGCCTTTGAGGCCAGCGGGACCGTACATGGCGAACCAGGCCGTGGCTTCCATGTTGATGCCCGACTCTTTGAGGGTGGGCACTTCGGGCACTTGCGAATCACGCTGGCCGCCGGTGACGGCGATGATGCGCACTTTGCCTGCACGGTGCATTTCGGCGGTTTCGGACACCACGTCAAACTTGTAGCCGATGTGGCCGCCCAGCAGCGCTGTGTTGGCCGGTGCACCACCTTGGAAGGGGATGTGGTTCAGGCTGATGCCCGCAGACTGCTCCAGCAATACCCCCATGAAGTGCGGCAAGGTGCCTGCACCGGGTGTGCCGTAGCTGGCAGAAGCCGGGTCGGTTTTGGCTTTGGCCGTCATCTCGGCCACGGTTTTCACGTTGCTGGAGGGGCCAGAGACCACGCCAAACTGGAAGCGGGCGATTTGCGAGACGGGCGTGAAGTCTTTCACCGCGTCGTAGTCGAGCTTTTTGTAGACGTGGGGAAACAGCACCATGGGGCCGCTGGGCAACACGATCACGGTTTGGCCATCGGGCTTGGCGGCTTTGACCAGGTTCAGGGCAATGCGCCCGCCAGCGCCGGGTTTGTTGTCCACCACGATGGTGCCAAAATCGTCGCGCAGCGCTTCGGCCACCATGCGGGCCAGGATGTCGGCCGAGCCGCCAGGTGGAAAGCCCACCAGGATTTTGAGTGGGGGCTTGTCTTGGGCCTGCAAACTGGGTGTGATCACGGCCAGTGACAGAGCGACCAAGCCCAGGGCTCGGCGGGTCAAGTGTCTGATGTTGTGCATGCGTGTCTCTTGGTGGGGGAGGTTAAAGCCCGGGAATCCAGGCCGAACGAGGTGAAAATGTAATCCTTGACATGACAATTGATCTAATCAATCATTCCCCTGGAAAACCCTGATGCCGCTGTCTCCATCTCAACGCTTGGCCTCCATTGAGGACCTCCTGCTCTACCGGTTGGGCCGCTTGTCCAACACGGCTGGTGCCTTGGTGGTGCGGCTGTGCGAAGGGGGTTACGGCATCACGCGGCGTGAGTGGGCGATGGTGGCGCATTTGTACGAAAACGGCGCTTTGCCGCCCTCGGTGCTGGCCGAGCGCATGCACCGTGACCGCGCCCGCACGTCGCGTACCTTGACGGCCCTTGGCAAAAAAAAATTGGTGATGCGCACGGTGACACCGGGTGACCGACGCGGCGCGCGGGTGGAGTTGACGCCTGTTGGGCGGCAGTTGTATGCGGATTTGATGCCGCGCATCCAGGCCATCAATGGGCAGGTTTTGAGTGCCTTGCAGGGCGACGAAGTGGTGCAGTTCGACGCTGTGCTGGCACGTTTGCTGGTGCGGGCCCAGAGCCTGGTGGTGGAGCTCAGTCCCAACTGGCCGCGAGCCAACCGCAGGCGTGGCCCGGTGGCGCGGAGCCCGGCATGAGGGCATGGGTATTTGGCTGGGCCCTTTTGTTAGGGCTGGGGAGCGTTTTTGCAGAGCAGGTCAAGTCGACAAACCAGGCCAAGGCCGAGGTCTGGACCGGTTGGGTCAGTTGGGTGATGGACGGCGACACGGTTTTGGTGGTGCGCCCAGGCCAGAAAGAGCCGGTCAAGCTGCGCCTGGATGCGGTGGATGCGCCTGAAACTTGCCAGCCGGGTGGCTCAGCGGCGCGTGACGCCATGATCGCGCTGGCGCTGCGCAAACCGGTTCAGGTGCAGTCGCTGGGGCACGACAGCTACGGGCGGGACATTGGCCGTTTGTCAGTGGACGGGGTGGATGTTGGCGCGCAGATGGTGCGCTCGGGCATGGCTTGGGCTTACCGTTTTCGTACGGGCCGGGGGCCTTACGCGGCCTTGCAGCGGCAGGCACAAAAGGAAAAAAGAGGGGTGTTTGCCGGGCATGAGGCCCCCATGTCCCCGGCTTTGTTCAGGAAGTTCAACGGCAGCTGCCACGCCTCTTGAGCGAGCAGCCTCAGGCTCAGTCGCTGAAGCGGGTCAGACCCTGTGGGCCGCGCACACCGGGCATGCCGCGTTGCGCTGCATGCGGATGTCGGTCCAGGACAGTTCGCGCCCGTCGAGCATGAGCAAACGCCCGGCCATGTGGCTGCCCATGCCGCTCAAGATCTTGAGCGCTTCGGCTGCTTGCACCGTGCCGATGATGCCCACCAGCGGGGCGAACACGCCCATGGTGGCGCAGCGGGTTTCTTCGGGCAGTTGGGTGGGCGGGAAGATGCAGGCGTAGCAGGGCGCATCGGGCTGCGTGCTGTCAAATACCGAGACCTGCCCGTCCATGCGGATGGCTGCGCCCGAGACCAGTGGTTTGCGGTGCAGCACACAGGCCAGGTTCACGGCTTGGCGGGTTTCAAAGTTGTCGCTGCAGTCCAGCACCACATCGGCCTGGGCCACCAGGGTGTCCAGCAAGGCCGCATCGGCACGGTGGGTGATGGGGGTGACGCGCACATCGGGGTTGATTTGCGCAATCGCCGTGCGCACCGAATCGGCTTTGAATTGACCCACCCGATCCAGCGTGTGGGCAATTTGGCGCTGCAAGTTGGTGGCGTCGACGTGGTCGTGGTCGACCACGGTGATGTGGCCTACGCCTGCACTGCCCAGGTAGAGGCTGACCGGTGAGCCCAGGCCGCCTGCGCCGATGATGAGGGCGTGTGAAGCCAGCAGTTTTTCCTGCCCGTCGATGCCCAGTTCGTTGAGCAGGATGTGCCGCGAATAGCGCAGCAGTTGCGTGTCATCCATGGGCGGCGTCCGTCAGTTGCTGGCGATCAGTCTTTCTTCTCGACTTTGCGTTCGGCCAGTGTGGTGCTGGCTTTGACGGGCTGGCCTTTGAGTTGTTTGAGGGCCTGGGCCAGTTGGAAGTCTTTGTCCGAGCCGAATTCAGGCAGGCGACGTTCGGCGACCGGTTTTTTGGCGTCTTCTTCCAGTTTTTTCATGGCCTCTTCACGGGCTTTTTCGCGGGCGGGGTCTTTGGCTTCTTCGGCTTCTTTGCCGTTCAACAGGTGTTTGCCCAGGTCGGCTTCGCGGGTGCGCAGGGCGGCAAAGACGTTGCCTGTTTCGGTCTCGTCGAGCATCACGTCGGGCACGATGCCCTTGGCCTGGATGGCGCGGCCATTGGGCGTGTAGTAGCGGGCGGTGGTGATTTTGAGGGCGGTGTCAGGGCCCAACTGGCGCACGGTTTGCACCGAGCCTTTGCCAAAGGTCTGGCTGCCCATGAGGGTGGCGCGTTTGTAGTCTTGCAGGGCACCGGCCACGATTTCGCTGGCCGAGGCCGAGCCTTCGTTGACCAACACCACCAAGGGCACTTTTTTCAGGGCACCGCCCGTGGCCTGCGTCATGCGGGTGATGGGGTCGTTGTTGTTGTTGCGACGCCAAAACTGAGGTGATGCCTTGTAGGTGAACTTGCTTTCGGCCAGCTGGCCGTTGGTGGTGACCACCGTGACGTTGTCGGGCAGAAAGGCGGCCGACAGGGCCACCGCAGCATCCAGCAGGCCACCCGGGTCGTTGCGCAAATCGAGCACCAAGCCCTTGAGCTGGGGGTCTTGTTTGTACATCTCTTCGATCTTGCGGGCGAAGTCTTCGACGGTGCGTTCCTGGAATTGCGAGACGCGGATCCAGCCGTAGCCGGGCTCGATCAGCTTGGACTTGACCGATTGGGTCTTGATTTCTTCGCGGATGATGGTGACCGGGAAGGTGCGGTTTTCGTCTTTGCGGAAAACGGTGAGCACCACTTTGGTTTTGGGCTCGCCGCGCATGCGCTTGACCGCTTCGCTGAGCGGCAGGCCTTTGAGCGGGGTGTCGTCGACTTTGGTGATCAGGTCGTTGGGTTTGAGGCCTGCACGGTCGGCGGGTGAGCCTTCGATGGGCGAAACGATCTTGACGACGCCGTCTTCTTGGCTGATTTCGATGCCCACGCCGACAAAGCGACCCGAGGTGCCTTCAGAAAATTCTTTGAAGGTTTTTTTGTCAAAGTACTGAGAGTGGGGGTCCAAGCTGGCCACCATGCCGGAGATGGCTTCAGTGATCAGTTTTTTCTCGTCAACCGGTTCTACGTAGTCGCTTTTGACCATGCCAAATACGGCGGCCAGCTGCTGCAGTTCTTCAAGGGGAAGGGGGGCCATGTTGCCGCGCGCCACAGTTTGCAGCGACATGGTGGTGAGGGCACCAGCCAATGCGCCCACGCTGAGCCAACCGGCGATCTTGAGTTTGTGTCCCATTTTGCGAGTGCGTGTGCAGTGAAGTTCGGACCAATATACACCCGCAAGTCCTGCGCCGTGGGGCTGGGTGTGTAATTTCCTGTAAAGGGCCTTGTGCGGTCAGGTTTTACCTTGGCTGGCCACGGCAGCAGCGGCTTGGGCGGCGGCTTCGGCGTCGCCCAGGTAGTAGTGGCGAATGGGCTTGAGGTCGGCGTCCAGCTCGTACACCAAGGGGATGCCGTTGGGGATGTTCAGGTGCACGATGTCGGTCTCGGAAATGCCGTCCAGGTACTTGATCAGGGCGCGGATCGAGTTGCCGTGCGCGGTGATCAGGACACGCTTGCCCGCACGGATGCTGGGGGCAATGCTGTCGTTCCACGCGGGCAGCACGCGCGCCACGGTGTCTTTCAGGCATTCGGTCAGGGGCACCAATGCTGGATCGGGGTAGCGGCGGTCGCTGCGTTCGCAGCGGGGGTCGGTCGCTTCCATCGCGGGTGGGGGTGTGTCGTAGCTGCGACGCCAGACCAGCACTTGCTCGTCACCGTATTGCTTGGCCATGTCGGCTTTGTTCAGGCCCTGCAGCGCGCCGTAGTGGCGCTCGTTCAGCCGGTAGTCGTTGACCACCGGCAGCCAAGTGCGGTCCATCTCGTCCAGGGTGAACCAAAGGGTGAGGATGGCGCGCTTGAGCACCGAGGTGTAGCACAGGTCAAAGTCCAGGCCTTCGGCCTTGAGCAATTTGCCCGCCGACATGGCCTGGCTCACCCCGGTGGGGGTCAGGTCCACATCGGTCCAGCCGGTGAAGCGGTTTTCCAGGTTCCAGGTGGATTCGCCATGGCGAATGAGGACAAGTTTGTGCATAGAAAAGAGGCCTTGGAGGCGTTTTAAAACAGGGGCAAGCCCGGCATTTTAGAATTGCGAGTTATCTGCCCGCTGACAGGGTGGCATTTTTTTGATGAATAAAGGTCTGTCCCGTGAATTTTTTGATTGAGAACTGGATGTTGCTGGCCTTGGCCTTGGGGTCGGGCTTTGCCTTGTTGTTGCCGGTTTTGACCAAGGGCAGTGGTCTGGACCCGCAGACCATGGTGCAACTGATGAACCGCGAGAAAGCCGTGGTGATCGATGTGTGTGAGCCCGACGAATTTGCTCGGGGGCATGTCATCGGGTCCAAAAACTTGCCTTTGGGCCAGCTTGAAGAAAAGCTGGGCCAAGTGGTCAAGAACAAGTCGGCCCAGGTAATCATGGTGTGCCAGGTGGGTGCGCGTTCGGCGCGTGCCGCTGCCACTGCACGCAAGCTGGGCTATGACAACGCGCAGTCGCTCTCGGGCGGTTTGCGCGCCTGGACTGCGGCCAGCATGCCGACCGAAAAAGCCTGATTTCACATTTGCCACCAAGGAATTCTCATGCAAGCCGTCAAGATGTACACCACCGCTGTTTGCCCTTATTGCGTACGGGCCAAGCAGCTGCTCAAGTCCAAAGGGGTCGAGCAAATTGAAGAAATCCGCATCGACATCGATCCGGCCCAGCGCGACCACATGATGCAAATCACGGGTCGCCGCACCGTGCCGCAGATTTACGTGGGCGAGACCCATGTGGGCGGCTGCGACGACCTGATGGCCCTGGACGCCAAAGGCGGCTTGGTGCCTTTGCTGCAGGCGGCTTGAATTGCACCGCGGGTTATTCAGGGTTTTCATGGCCCTGAACATGCCTGCTGGGGGCGGCTGGCATGGTCGATAATGCGGCTGTCCCCTTCCTCCATCTGTCCGGTTTTTCCGGCACTTTCATTTCATAAGAGTTTCCCATGACCGATACCGCTGTCACCACCGCCACCGAAGCCCAAGCCCCCGTGTTCCAGATTCAGCGTGTGTACCTGAAAGAGGCTTCGCTGGAGCAACCCAACTCGCCTGGCATCTTGCTGGACCAGCAGCAGCCCAACGTGGACATCCAGTTGGGCGTGGAGGCCACACCCGTGGCCGAAGGCGTGTTTGAAGTCTGCGTGACCGCCACCGTGCACACCAAAATCGGCGACAAGACTGTGTTTTTGGTTGAGTGCAAGCAGGGCGGCATTTTTGAAATCCGCAACCTGCCCGATGACCAGATGGGACCCGTCATGGGCATCGCTTGCCCGCAAATCGTGTACCCCTATCTGCGTGGCAACGTGGCCGACCTGATCACACGTGCGGGCTTTCCGCCGGTGCACTTGGCCGAGATCAACTTCCAGGCCATGTACGAGCAGCAACAAGTCCAGCAAGCCGAGCAGGCCGCTGCGATCACACAGTAAGCCGGACCGAGGTTCAGCCGGACCATGCACATCACCCTCATTGGTGCCGGCGCTTGGGGCACCGCCATGGCTTTGGCGGCGGCCCGTCACACGGGTGGACATGCGGTCACTTTGCACGCCCGCGATGCCGCCCAGGCCGCGGCTTTGCGCACGCAAAGGCAAAACGCCCGTTACCTGCCGGGCATCGACTTGCCCGGCTCCCTTCAGATTTCATCGGTCCCCTTGGCGTCTTTGCTGATGTCCTCAAGGGGCTGCAACTTGTGGGTCATTGCCACGCCCATGGCGGGTTTGCGCGATGCGCTGACGGCCATGTCGGAGGTGAGCGCGCCTGTGGCCTGGCTGTGCAAGGGTCTGGAGTCGGGCACCGGGTGGATGCCCCACGAGGTGCAGGCCCAAGTGGCCCCGCACCTGATGGCGGGTGCGTTGAGCGGCCCGAGTTTTGCCTTGGAGGTGGCGCGCCAGCAACCCACGGCTTTGGTGGCTGCCAGTGCTTATGCCAGTGTGCGCGACGCCTTGGTGCAGGCTTTCCACGGCCCGGCCTTGCGAGTGTATGCCAACAGCGACATCGTTGGGGTCGAGGTGGGCGGGGCCGTGAAGAACGTGTTGGCCATTGCCACGGGCTTGTGCGATGGTCTGGGTTTGGGCCTGAATGCGCGGGCTGCCCTGATCACCCGGGGCTTGGCCGAGATGACACGCCTGGGTCAGGCGCTGGGAGCCCAGAGCGACACCTTCATGGGTTTGTCGGGCTTGGGCGACCTGGTGTTGACGGCCACGGGGGATCTGAGCCGCAACCGCAAAGTGGGTTTGCTGCTGGCCCAAGGCCAGACACTGGATCAGGCGGTGACTTCACTGGGCCATGTGGCCGAGGGGGTTTACAGCGCCCGCACCGTCTTGCAACGTGCCCGCGCTGTGGGGGTGGACATGCCGATCACCGACGCGGTGGTGGCTTTGCTGGACAGGCGTCTGAGTGCCCGTGAGGCTGTGCAGGCCCTGATGGGACGAGACCCCAAGGGCGAATTCGCCTGATTTGCCATGAACAAGACCCCTCGCCAGGCCCCGTTGACATCGGGCTCTGCCTACCAAAACCCCACTGCGTTGCAGCGCTTGATGCGCTTGATCGAAGGTTTTGACGTACCTTTGGCCTGCGCTGTTTTTTTTCTGGCCTGTCTGGGCCTGTTGGTCATGTATTCATCAGGTTATGACCATGGCACTCGCTTTGTTGACCATGGCCGCAACATGCTGATTGCGGGCGTCATCATGTTTTGGGTGGCGCAGATTCCGCCTTCGAAATTGATGGCTTGGGCCGTCCCGGTGTACACCGTGGGCGTGATTTTGCTGGTGGCGGTGGCCCTTTTTGGCATCACCAAAAAAGGGTCCACGCGCTGGCTCAATCTGGGGGTGGTGATCCAGCCCAGCGAGATCTTGAAAATTGCTTTGCCCCTGATGCTGGCGGCTTGGTTTCAAAAACGCGAGGGGCAGTTGCGGCCCTTTGACTTCGCGGTGGCCTTGATGATTTTGGGCATTCCTGTGGGCTTGATCATGAGGCAGCCGGACCTGGGTACCTCTTTGCTGGTGCTGTCGGCGGGCTTGGCTGTGATTTTCTTTGCTGGGATCAAGTGGCGGTGGATTTTGCCGCCGGTTGGTTTGGGGTTGGTGGGCATCGTGGTGCTGGTGATCATGGAGCCCAGCCTGTGCCAGCCCGATGTGGATTGGCATGTGCTGCGCGAGTACCAGCGCCAAAGGGTGTGCACCTTGCTGGACCCGGGCCGTGACCCGCTGGGCAAGGGTTTTCACATCATCCAGGGCATGATCGCCATTGGCTCGGGCGGCTTTTGGGGCAAGGGCTTCATGCAGGGCACACAAACCCACCTGGAGTTCATTCCAGAGCGCACCACCGACTTTATTTTTGCGGCCTTGGGTGAAGAGTTCGGTCTGATCGGGGGCTTGCTTTTGCTGGCCAGTTTGTTCTTCCTGATTTACCGGGCCTTGGTCATTGCCATGCAGGCACCCACCTTGTTCAGTCGCTTGTTGGCGGGCAGCATGGCCATGATTTTCTTCACCTATGCCTTTGTCAATGTTGGCATGGTCAGCGGCATCTTGCCGGTGGTGGGTGTGCCCTTGCCCTTCATCAGTTACGGCGGAACGGCCATGGTGACCTTGGGGTTGGCTTTGGGTATTTTGATGTCGATTGCGAAATCCAAACAATTGGTGCAAACATGATGAATCTGACGCAGGTCGCGGTGGTGGGTGCGGGCAACATGGGCGGTGGCATGCTGGCCCGTTTGCGTGGTCTGGGCTGGTCGGTGGCGGTCTACGACATCGACCCACAGGTTCAGTCGCAGGCGGTGGCCTTGGGGGCGGTCGCTTGTGGGTCTGCCCTTGAGGCCGCCCGCATGCTGGTGCCCGATGGCGTGTTGATGGTGGTGGTGGTGGATGCTGCGCAAACCGAGGCGGTGCTTTGGGGCGAGGGGGGTGCTGGCCCAGTGCTGAAGCCGGGTCAGTCGGTGATGCTGTGTCCAACCTTGGGACCTGCCACGGTGCAAAGCCAGGCTGAGCGTTTGGCACCCAGGGGCATTGACTTCATCGATGCCCCCATGTCCGGGGGGCCTGTGCGGGCCCAAGAGGGCACCATGAGTTTGATGGTGGCGTGCTCCGATGCGGTGTGGCAGCGCAGCCAGAAGCTGTTGACCGCCTTGAGCCAGCAAGTTTTTCGCGTGGGAACCCGCGCTGGAGACGGCGCCCGCACCAAGCTGGTCAACAATTTGCTAGCTGCGGTGAATCTGGCGGGCGCAGCCGAAGCCATGGCCTTGGCCGAGCGTCTGGGGCTGGACCCTGCCGCCACGTTGTCGGTCATTGAAGCCTCTAGTGGCCAAAGCTGGATTGGCTCGGACCGGATGCGCCGGGCTTTGGCGGGGGATTTCGAGCCCCGTGCCCACGTCACGTTGCTGGCCAAAGACACGGGCTTGGCGGTGCAGGCCGCTGACGATGTGGCTTTTGATCCCCCTTTGGGTCGTTTGGCGCGAGACTTGTTTGCACAAGCCCTTGGGCAGGGTTGGGCCGATCTGGACGATGCGGCCTTGCTCAAACTCATGCGCCAGCGCTGAAGCCGCGGCTTGCCGCAGACATCGGGGGCTGTCCGGTGTGGGCAAGGGTCTTGATCCGTGCCTACAATGGGCCTCATGATTTCACGCGAACCCACCATTGAACGCTTGGCCACGGCCAAGTCCCTGTTGCTTGACCCGTTTGGTCTCGACGAATCCCATCTGACTCAGGCCCTGAACGCCATCAAGGCGCACGCGGTCGATGACGCCGATCTGTACTTCCAGTACACCCGCTCTGAAGGCTGGAGTCTGGAAGAGGGCATCGTCAAGACCGGCAGCTTCAGCATCGACCAGGGCGTGGGCGTGCGGGCTGTGTCGGGCGAGAAAACCGCCTTTGCCTACTCAGATGACATTTCCGAAGCTTCCTTGATGGACGCGGCCATGACGGTGCGTTCCATTGCGTCTGCCGCGCAAAACAAGCGCATCAAGGTGCCAGCGCGCAAGATTTCGGCCAGCCGTTCGCTCTACCCCGCGCTGGACCCGATGTCCACGCTGGACAGCACGGCCAAAGTGAGCTTGTTGGGCCATGTCGAAAAAATCGCCCGTGCCAAAGACCCCCGCGTGGTGCAAGTCATGGCAGGGCTGGCCACCGAATACGACGTGGTCATGGTGGCCCGTGCCGATGGCACGCTGGCGGCCGATGTGCGCCCCCTGATCCGCCTGTCGGTCACCGTGATCGCCGAGCAAAATGGCCGCCGCGAAGTGGGCAGCGCCGGCGGCGGTGGCCGCTTTGGCCTGGCCTATTTTGACGACGCCATGGTCGAAAGCTATGTGCAAGAAGCCGTGTCGGCCGCGCTCATCAACCTCGAAGCTCGCCCTGCGCCTGCAGGCGAGATGACCGTGGTGTTGGGCAATGGTTGGCCTGGCGTGTTGCTGCACGAGGCCGTGGGCCATGGGCTGGAGGGCGACTTCAACCGCAAGGGCTCGAGCGCTTTCAGCGGGCGCATCGGTCAGCGCGTGGCCGCCAAGGGCGTCACCGTGCTGGATGATGGCACCATGGCCGACCGCCGGGGCTCGCTGAATGTGGACGACGAAGGCCACGCCAGCCAAAAGAATGTCTTGATCGAAGACGGCATTTTGCGCGGCTACATCCAAGATTCGATGAATGCTCGCCTGATGGGTGTCAAGCCCACGGGCAATGGCCGCCGAGAAAGCTACGCCCATGTGCCCATGCCGCGCATGACCAACACCTACATGTTGGGCGGCGACAAGAGCGCCGAAGAAATCGTGGCCAGCATCAAAAAAGGTCTGTACGCGACCAACTTCGCGGGTGGACAGGTTGACATCACCAGCGGCAAGTTCGTGTTCTCGGCCAGCCAGGCTTATTGGGTGGAAAACGGCAAGATCCAATACCCCGTCAAAGGCGCGACCTTGATCGGCAGTGGCCCCGAGTCGCTCAAGAAGATCAGCATGATCGGCAACGACATGAAGCTCGACTCGGGTGTGGGCACCTGCGGCAAAGAAGGCCAGAGCGTGCCGGTGGGCGTTGGTCAGCCGACCTTGCGCATCGACGGCCTGACGGTGGGCGGGACCGCGTGAGCAATGCCCAAGGGTTTGCCCTTGAGCTGGCCTGTCAGGAACCGTCATCCAGCTGTGATACATTGAACCCCATGTCCTCGCGCATCGCTTTTTACTTTTTTTATTTTTGGTTCTCAGTCCCCGGCGGACGAGAGGCGAGCGCATAAGCACCCGAACATCTCGACACACACCGCCGGAGCCCCAAAGCCCGGCGGTTTTTTTTCACCTTTTTTTCAATCCGAGGAGTCCACGATGAACGCCAAAACCACTGCCCCTGAGAGCTGGTATCCGAATGCCGCCGACCGTACAGGCCAGACCGACGACGAACGCATCAAGGACATCACCGTGCTCCCACCGCCAGAACATTTGATCCGATTCTTTCCCATTGCCGGCACGGCAACGGAAACCCTGATCGCCCAAACCCGCAAAGCCATTCAAAAAATCGTGCACGGCAAAGACGACCGTTTGCTGGTCATCATTGGCCCTTGCTCGATCCACGACCCGGCCGCGGCGCTGGATTACGCCCGCCGCTTGAAGCCTTTGCGCGAAAAATACGCCGACACACTCGAGATCGTGATGCGTGTGTACTTCGAAAAACCCCGCACCACCGTGGGTTGGAAGGGTCTGATCAACGACCCTTACCTGGACGAGAGTTTTCGCATCGACGAAGGTTTGCGCATCGCCCGCCAATTGCTGATTGAAATCAACCGCCAGGGCGTGCCCGCAGGCAGCGAGTTCCTGGACGTGATTTCGCCCCAATACATTGGTGACCTGATCAGCTGGGGTGCCATTGGCGCGCGCACCACCGAGAGCCAAGTGCACCGCGAACTGGCTTCGGGCCTGTCGGCACCCATCGGTTTCAAGAATGGCACCGATGGCAACATCAAAATCGCAACCGACGCGATCCAGGCCGCAGCCCGGGGCCACCACTTTTTGTCGGTCCACAAAAACGGCCAAGTCGCCATCGTGCAGACCCAGGGCAACCAGGATTGCCATGTGATTTTGCGCGGCGGCAAAGCCCCTAACTACGACGCCGACAGCGTGGCTGCGGCTTGCAAAGAGCTGGAGGCCGCCAAGTTGCCCGCCACCCTGATGGTGGACTGTAGCCATGCCAACAGCAGCAAAAAGCACGAGCGTCAGATCGATGTGGCCAAAGACATTGCAGCGCAGATCAGCGGCGGCTCACGCCAGGTGTTTGGCGTCATGGTCGAAAGCCACATCGTGGACGGAGCCCAAAAGTTTACGCCCGGTCAGCACGATGTGGCGAAGCTGACCTACGGCCAGAGCATCACCGACGCCTGCATCGGCTGGGGCGACAGCGAAGGCGTGTTGCGGGTGCTGTCGGATGCGGTGAAGGCGCGTCGCGCCCGCTGAGAGAAAGGCTCAGGCGGCCAGCGCCCGCAAAAGTCGGTCGTGAATCCCGCCAAAGCCGCCGTTGCTCATGCACAGCAGGTGATCGCCTGGCCTTGCCTGGGCCAGCACTTGTGCAATGACTTCGTCTATGTTGGCACCCACTTGCGCGCGCGTTCCCATGGGTTCGAGCGCTGCTGTGGCGTCCCAGCCCAGGCCCCCTGCGTGGCAAAAGGCCAGATCGGCTTCTTCCAGGCTCCAAGGCAGTTGCGCTTTCATGCTGCCCAGCTTCATGGTGTTGCTGCGCGGCTCAAAAATCGCAAGGATGCGGCCATCGCCCACCTGACGGCGCAGGCCGTTGACGGTGGTGCGGATCGCCGTGGGGTGGTGGGCAAAGTCGTCATAGACAGTCACGCCCCTGACTTGGCCGCGCACTTCCATGCGGCGCTTGACGTTTTCAAAACTGGCCAGCGCCTGTGCGGCCACGGCTGGGTTCACCCCCACATGTTCGGCGGCAGCGATGGTCGCCAGCGCATTGAGCTGGTTGTGTACGCCCCCAATGCCCCACTGCACCTCGGCCACCGCTTTGCCTGCTTGCAAGACCTTGAATTGCGCTGGCTCGCCCTCGGCCACGAAGTCGCTCACGGCAGCACCAAACGTGCGCACTTCGCTCCAGCAGCCTTGGCCCAGCACGCGCGTCAGGCTCTCTTCCAGGCCATTGACCACCACACGACCCGAGCCCGGGACGGTGCGCACCAGGTGATGGAACTGGCGCTCGATGGCCGCCAGGTCGTCAAAGATGTCGGCGTGGTCGAATTCCAAGTTGTTCAGGATGGCGGTGCGCGGGCGGTAGTGGACAAATTTGCTGCGCTTGTCAAAAAAGGCGGTGTCGTATTCATCGGCCTCGATGACAAAGTATTGGCCACCCCCCAGACGGGCCGAAACGCCAAAGTTCAGCGGCACGCCGCCTACCAAAAAGCCTGGTGCGCGTCCGGCCCGTTCCAGCACCCAGGCCAGCATGGACGTGGTGGTGGTTTTGCCGTGGGTGCCCGCCACAGACAGCACATGTTGGCCTTGCAACACATGCTCCGACAGCCATTGCGGGCCGCTGGTGTAGGGCGCGCCGGCTTCCAAAATCGCTTCCATCAACGGAAATTTGGGGTTGCCGTCGGGCAGTCGTGCGCGGCTGACCACGTTCCCGATCACGAACACATCGGGTTTCAAGGCCATTTGTTCGGTATCAAAGCCTTCGATCAGCTCGATGCCCAATGCGCGCAATTGGTCGCTCATCGGCGGGTAAACGCCTGCATCACATCCGGTGACCCGATGCCCGGCTTCTCGCGCCAGTGCAGCCAATCCACCCATGAAGGTGCCACAAATGCCCAAAATATGAATATGCATGCCCGGATTTTAGGGGTGCAGCGGCTCGGTCTCGCCTTGGCCGGGTCACAATCGGTGCCCATGAACGACCTTGCCCTTGAAATTGCCGCCACCGCCGCCCGTTTGGTGGTGGAAGAAGGCCTGGCTTTTGGTCCGGCCAAGCACCGCGCCCTCAAAGAACTGGGCCTGCCCAGCCGTACCGCCTTGCCCGCCAACGACGTGGTCGAGACCGAGGTGCGCGACTACATCGCCTTGTTTTGCGCCGACACCCAGCCCGGCGAGTTGCTGGCTTTGCGTGATTTGGCAAGGGTCTGGATGCAACGCTTGGCCGAATTTCGCCCGCACTTGGGTGGTGCGGTTTGGCAAGGTTGGGCCACGCGCCTGTGCGATGTGGACCTGGCTTTGTTTTGCGATGACCCCAAATCGGCCGAGATCGCCTTAATCAACCAGAACCAACGCTACGACGTGCAAACTGCGCGGGGGCTGCACGGGGACGATGTGGATGTGCTGAGCGTTCACAGTTTTTGTGAAGCGTTGGGCGAAGATGTGGGGGTGCACCTGCGCATTTATGATCTGGACGATCTGCGTGGGGCCTTGCTGCCCGACACGCAAGGCCGCTCGCCTCGGGGGGATTTGGCGGCCTTGGAGCGCCTGCTGGCGGCATGAAAGACAATCCCAACATGAACCAACCAATTGAAAACGGGTCCAGACGCCATCTGATTTGGGGTGCCGGTGCAGCTGCCCTTGTGGCCGGGGTCGGTGTGGCTATGCGGCGTTTTGAGCCTCAAGAGGTGGTGGGCGCGGGGAAGCACCCATTTTGGAGTCAGCAGTTCGAGACGCCAGGGGGTGAAGCCTTGAATATGGCTGCATTTGAGGGTAAACCCTTGTTACTGAACTTTTGGGCCACTTGGTGCCCACCGTGCATCGAAGAGCTGCCCCTGATTGACGCTTTCTGGCGCAAAAACACCGCCATGGGGCATCAAGTGGTGGCGCTGGCCATTGACCAGCCCAGTGCAGTGCGCAAGTTCCTGTCCAAGCAGCCATTGGGTTTCCCGGTTGGACTGGCCGGACTGGAAGGAACCCAATTGGCCAAATCCTTGGGCAATGCGGTCGGTGGCTTGCCTTTTACCGTATTTTTCAAGGCAGATGGCAGCATTTGGCGACAAAAGATGGGTCAACTCACGCCTGACGATCTGACGCAGTGGCGCGGCGCTGTCGCCTGAATCGCCCCACACCCCTTGCCGAGGGAGAGTGCGCCCTCATGCTGCTGAATCGTCTGGATAGCTCGTTCATGTTCGGACGAGAAAAGATGAATTCAAGGTTTTTACTGAAATTTGGTGTAAATTCACCCCATTACAAGTGCTCAAGCAATGGAGGATCTATGGATTTGCGCAAACTCAAAACACTGATTGACCTGGTGTCCGACTCGAACGTGTCAGAGCTGGAAATCACCGAAGCTGAAGGTAAAGTTCGAATTGTCAAGAGCATGGGCTTTGCCCAACCGGTGGTGATGCAGCAAGCCGCACCCACGGCAGCAGCCCCTGTGGTGGCTGCTCCCGTGGCCGTGGTGGAGGCCACACCCTTGGTGGCTGCAGCGCCCGCTGGCCACGCCGTGAAGTCGCCCATGGTGGGCACGTTCTACCGCTCGTCCAGCCCTGGTTCGGCCCCTTTCATCCAGATCGGCTCGGTGGTCAAGGAGGGTGACACCCTGTGCATCATCGAAGCGATGAAGATCCTCAACGAGATCGAATCCGACAAGTCCGGCACCGTCACGCAGATCTTGTGTGAAAACGGCCAGGCCGTGGAATACGGTCAGCCACTGTTCATCGTCGAATAAAGCCACGAGGATTTCATGTTCAAGAAAATCCTGGTCGCCAACCGAGGCGAAATCGCCTTGCGCATCCAGCGCGCTTGTCGCGAGCTGGGCATCAAGGCGGTGATGGTCTATTCCGAAGCCGACAAAGAGGCCAAGTACGTCAAATTGGCCGAAGAGGCGGTTTGCATTGGGCCCGCCTCGTCAGCTTTGAGCTACCTCAACATGCCGGCCATCATTTCGGCGGCCGAGGTGACCGATGCCGAAGCCATTCACCCCGGTTATGGCTTTTTGAGCGAAAACGCAGACTTTGCCGAAAGGGTTGAAAAAAGTGGTTTCCAGTTCATTGGACCCACGCCAGAGTCGATCCGCATCATGGGCGACAAGGTCTCGGCCAAGCAAACCATGATCCGCGCCGGCGTGCCTTGTGTACCTGGCTCGGAAGGTGAATTGCCCGATGACCCGTTGCAAATCCGCCGCATCGCCAAATCCGTGGGTTACCCGGTCATCATCAAGGCTGCAGGCGGCGGCGGTGGTCGCGGCATGCGCGTGGTGCACACCGAAGCGGCGTTGGTCAATGCCGTGCAAATGACCAAGGCCGAAGCCGGTGCTGCATTTGGAAATCCGGCGGTGTACATGGAAAAATTCTTGCAGAACCCGCGCCATGTGGAAATCCAGATCATGGCCGACAAGCACCGCAACGCGGTCTATTTGGGCGAGCGCGACTGCTCCATGCAGCGGCGTCACCAAAAAGTGATCGAAGAAGCCCCGGCGCCAGGCATCCCACGCAAACTGATTGAGAAGATCGGTGAGCGTTGCGTGGCCGCTTGCAAGAAGATCAATTACCGGGGTGCGGGCACTTTCGAATTTCTCTACGAAAACGGCGAGTTCTATTTCATCGAGATGAACACCCGCGTGCAGGTCGAGCACCCGGTAACGGAGTGGGTCACGGGCGTGGACATCGTCAAAACGCAGATCATGGTGGCTGCCGGTGAGCGCCTTCCTTTCACCCAAAAGCAGATCCAGATTCGGGGCCATGCCATCGAGTGCCGCATCAACGCCGAAGACCCCTTCAAGTTCACGCCCTCACCCGGGCGGGTCACGTCTTGGCACATGCCTGGTGGGCCCGGCGTGCGGGTGGATTCGCACGTCTACAACAACTATTTTGTGCCGCCCAATTACGATTCGATGATCGGTAAGTTGATCGTGCATGGCGACACCCGCGAGCAGGCCTTGGCCCGCATGCAGACCGCCTTGAATGAGACGGTGATCGAAGGCATCAGCACCAACGTGCCTTTGCACCGCGAGTTGATGGTGGACGCCAAGTTCATGCAAGGTGGCACCAACATCCATTACCTGGAACATTGGCTGAGCCAGCACAAGCGCTGACGCCTTATGTATGAACTGAGCCTGCTGTGCCCCGAAGACCGGGTGGACATGCTGAGCGATGCGCTCGATGCCTTGGACGCGTTGAGCGTGTCGGTGGAAGACGCGGACGCCCAAACCCCAGCCGAACAAGCCCTGTTTGGCGAACCGGGTATGCCGCCACCCAAAGATGGATGGCAGCGTTCGCGCATGGTGGCGTTGTTCGCCCAGGAAGCGGCGGCCCGGGAAGCTGCGGCTTTATTGGGGGCGCAAGATTTTTTTGAGGACTGCCAGTTGCTCGGCATCCAGACGCTGGAAGACCAGGATTGGGTGCGCCTGACCCAGTCGCAATTTGCGCCAGTCGAAGTGACACCCGATTTCTGGATTGTCCCCACTTGGCACGAGCCGCCCGGACAAGCCCGGCAGATCATCCGACTCGACCCGGGTCTGGCTTTTGGCACCGGCACCCATCCCACCACCCGCATGTGTTTGCGCTGGATTGCGCAACACGGCGTGCAGGCGAAGCGCGTGCTCGATTACGGTTGCGGCTCGGGCATTTTGGCGATTGGCGCAGCCAAATACGGCGCCACCGAGATCGATGCAGTGGACATCGACGAAGCGGCGGTGACGTCCACCGAATTGAATGCGCAGGCCAACGGCGTGCAGTTGAAGGCCGGTTTGCCAGACAAAGCGCAGGGCCAGTACCAGACCGTGCTGGCCAACATCTTGGCCACACCGTTGAAGGTGTTGGCGCCCCTTTTGTGTTCTTATGTGGCCCCGGGCGGCCATTTGGTTTTGGCCGGTATCCTCGAGCGGCAGGCTGAAGAACTCAAAGCCGCTTACGCCCCATGGGTTGCCCTCGAAGTGGCCGATACCCAAGAAGGCTGGATTTTGATGACGGCCAAGGTGGTGCCTCGGCCAGCTTGAGCCTGTCTACAATCAGGCCATGAACAGGATCACCCGCTGCCCTTCGTGCGCCATGGTTTATCAGCTGCCGGAGGTGCATTTGCACGCTGCCAAAGGCTGGTTGCGTTGCGGCGCCTGTGGCCATGCGTTTGACAGCACGGGACTGGTGCTGCGCTGGGACCCTGCGTCCGCTGGGGCGCTTGTTTCTCCCGCAGTGCCTGATCCAGGCACTGGAGACGGTCCTCACCCTTCGCTTGAGGCGGTGCAACCTGTCGACTTGGTGGCTGACCCTGCGGACCGCATCTCGCTCGACCACTTATTGACAAAAGAAGACCACAGATCGCCTGCCCACATCCGGCCAGCGCAAGCCGAGCTGGCCGCTTTTGAAGACGCGTTGTCGAGTTTTAAACCTGAGCCTGTGGCGTCTGAGGCCTTGCCAAACCCCCCAAAGATCGCCAAAGCGCTGCCATCCAGGGCATGGCTTGCACCTTATGGGGTGCTGTCCTTGGCGTTGCTGCTGGTGATGCAAGGGGCCTATGTGCAAAGAGATGCCATTGCGTCGTCTTGGCCTGACAGTGAGCCCATGATTCGCCATGTGTGCGAGTTTTTTGGTTGCCAAGTCAGTCCGCTGCGCGATCCAGAGGGCATTGTCATCGACAGCTCCAGCCTGGTGCAACACAGCGAGGACCATGTCCTGTCTTGGTCTGTCCGTAACACCACGCAGCGTGTCCTGGGCATGACGGCCTTGGAGCTGAGTTTGATGGATCAAGAAGGCAAGCTGGTGCTGCGCACCGTGGTTTTGCCTGCGCAGACCGGAGCGCCGCAAACCCTGTCTCCAGGGCAGTCCTGGTCGGGCAGCTTGAAATTTCTGGTGTCCCCGGACAGGGTCTTCAGCGATTACCGTGTGCTGAGTTTCTACCCTTGATGCGGGTTGATCCCGTGTCCATTCGGGACGAAAAAAAAAGCCCGGCACTGTTGCCAGTGACGGGCTTTGTGGCTAGCGCCTGAACTGAGAATCAGGGCTTGGCGGCCGAAGGAAACGGCCACGCAGCTTGAGGATTCAGAGTCGTTTGAGCAGCCGGGGCAGCGGGTGCTTTGGATGCCTTCTTTGCTGCTGGTTTTTTGGCCGCTTTTTTCACAACCGCTTTTTTAGCAGCAGGCTTTTTGGCGGCAGTTTTCTTGGCTGCTGCTTTTTTGGCTGGTGCTGCTTTTTTGGCGGGAGCAGCTTTTTTGGCTGCGGCTTTTTTGGCCGGTGCTGCTTTTTTCGCTGCTGGCTTTTTGGCTGCTACCGCTTTTTTGGCGGGAGCGGCTTTTTTGGCCGGTGCTGCTTTTTTCGCTGCTGGCTTTTTGGCTGCTACTGCTTTTTTGGCAGGAGCGGCTTTCTTTGCGGGAGCAGCTTTTTTGGCGGCAGGTTTCTTGGCTGCAGCTACTTTTTTAGCTGGAGCCGCTTTTTTGGCCGGTGCGGCCTTTTTCGCTGGAGCAGCTTTTTTTGCCGCTACTTTTTTTGCAGTTGCCATGATTTTCTCCTTGATCAAGTTGAGAACTCAACGGAAAGGGAACGCTTGGTGCTTGTTGGTTTGCACAAAGCGATCCATGGCGCTGGGGAAATCCCCAACGCCATGAACGCAGAAAAGCCACACCGCCCAAAGTCTGGAGACTTTGCTGCGTGTGGCTTGAAGAGGTAGGGCATGAGATAGGGGTTCAGAAAATCAATCCCAGGACAAAGCCCCGCCAGTTTGGTATTCGATGACCCGGGTTTCAAAGAAGTTGCGTTCTTTCTTCAGGTCGATCATCTCGCTCATCCAGGGGAAGGGGTTCTCTTCGTTGGGGAAAAGAGCCTCCAGGCCGATCTGAGTGGCGCGGCGGTTGGCAATGTAGCGCAGATAACCTTTGAACATGGATGCATTCATGCCCAAGACGCCGCGGGGCATGGTGTCTTCCGCGTACTGGTATTCCAATTCGACCGCTTTGAGGAACAGGTCCTTGATTTCGGCTTTGAATTCGTTGGTCCACAGCTGTGGGTTTTCGAATTTGATGGTGTTGATCATGTCAATGCCGAAGTTGCAATGCATGGATTCGTCACGCAGGATGTATTGGTACTGCTCAGCAGCACCGGTCATCTTGTTTTGGCGACCCAGAGCCAGGATCTGCGTGAAGCCGACATAGAAGAACAGGCCCTCCATCAGGCAAGCGAACACGATCAACGACTTGAGCAAGGTCTGGTCTGTTTCCAGGGTGCCCGTCTTGAAGTGGGGATCCATGATCACGTTGATGAACGGGATCAGGAATTCGTCTTTGTCGCGAATTGATTTGACTTCGTTGTAGGCGTTGAAAATCTCACTCTCGTCCAATCCCAATGACTCAGTGATGTATTGGTAAGCGTGGGTGTGAATGGCTTCTTCAAAAGCTTGGCGCAACAAGAACTGACGGCATTCAGGGGCCGTGATGTGGCGGTAGGTGCCCAAGGTGATGTTATTGGCTGCCAGCGAGTCGGCCGTGACGAAGAAGCCGAGGTTGCGCTTGACCATGCGGCGTTCGTCTTCGGTCAGACCGTTGGGGTCTTTCCACAAAGCGATGTCGCGGTTCATGTTCACTTCTTGCGGCATCCAGTGGTTGGCGCAAGTGGCCAGGTATTTTTCCCAAGCCCATTTGTATTTGAACGGCACCAGCTGGTTGACGTCGGTTTGACCATTGATGATGCGCTTGTCAGCGGCATTCATGCGACGTGGTGCGGCAGGGGTTGCTGTGGATGAAGACGGCGTGGCCTTGACGGCAGAGTTGTCTGCGCCACTGAAGGAGGGCATTGCAGGTTGCAATGCGGGTTTGACTTGATCGTCCCAGGACAGCATAAAAAATTCCAGTTCTTAAATTATGAAAGCATGACCACAAATTGCAAAGCCGTTCGTCGATTTAGGACGCAAGCAATGCATGAAGTGTTGTTCCATTGCATCGAACAGCGCACTCGAGTGCGCTGCTGTGTGCAAGGTCCATCACTGGCAAGCTTCGCAACCTGGATCGTCGATGGCGCAGAACTTGATGTCGGTGGCAGGAGTCGCGGCCATTTGTGCTTGTGCAGCAGCAGCGGCGGCCTCGATGGCGCTCATGCCGCCGCTCGGTGCACCCGATGCTGATACGGCATTGTGCGAGCCTGAACTGACCGTGGATTTCTCTACTTGTGTGGCGCTGGATGTGCGCAGGTAGTAGGTGGTTTTGAGGCCGCGCAGCCAAGCGAGTTTGTAGGTGTCGTCGAGTTTCTTGCCTGAGGCGCCGGCCATGTAGATGTTGAGCGATTGCGCTTGGTCAATCCACTTTTGACGACGTGCAGCCGCTTCAACCAGCCAGGTTGTTTCAACTTCAAAAGCGGTGGCGTACAAAGCCTTAATGTCTTGCGGCACACGGTCGATGGGCCGCAGCGAACCATCAAAGTGTTTGAGGTCCATGACCATCACGTCGTCCCAAAGGCCGAGGCGTTTCAAGTCACGCACCAAGTAACCATTGATGACGGTGAATTCACCAGACAGGTTGGACTTGACTGACAGGTTGCCAAAGCAGGGCTCAATGGAGGCATCCACGCCAATGATGTTGGAGATCGTGGCGGTAGGGGCAATGGCCACACAATTGGAGTTGCGCATACCATCGGACTTGATTTTCTGGCGCAAGGTGTCCCAGTCCATGGTGGCCGAGCGGTCGACTTCCACATAACCACCGCGCTCACGGGCCAGCAAATCGATTGTGTCTAACGGCAAGATGCCTTGGTCCCACAAAGAGCCCTTGTAGCTGGAGTACTGGCCACGTTCTTTGGCCAGCTCGGTGGAAGCCCAATAAGCGTAATAGCAAATCGCTTCCATCGATTGGTCAGCAAACTCCACGGCCTCTTGTGAGGCGTATGCGATGCGCATTTCGTACAGCGAATCTTGGAAAGCCATCAGGCCCAAGCCCACCGGGCGGTGGCGGATGTTGGAATCACGGGCTTTTTTGACGGCGTAGTAGTTGATATCGATCACGTTGTCCAACATGCGCATGGCCGTGGAAATGGTCTTCTTGAGCTTGTCGTGGTCCAGCTCTTTGCCGTTGGCGCTGTCTTTGAGGTGGCGCGACAGGTTGACCGAGCCTAGGTTGCAGACGGCGGTTTCGGTGTCGCTGGTGTTGAGCGTGATCTCGGTGCACAGGTTGGAGGAGTGCACCACGCCAGCGTGTTGTTGGGGTGAGCGCACGTTGCAGGCGTCTTTGAAGGTGATCCAAGGGTGGCCGGTTTCAAACAGCATCGACAGCATCTTGCGCCACAGGTCATTGGCGGGCAGTTTTTTGCTGGGCTTGATTTCACCGCGCTCTGCTTTGGCTTCGTAGGCGGTATAGGCCTTCTCAAAGTCGGCACCAAACTTGTCGTGCAGATCGGGGCAGTCTGAGGGAGAGAACAAAGTCCAGTCGCCTTTTTCCATGACGCGGCGCATGAACAGGTCGGGAATCCAGTTGGCGGTGTTCATGTCATGGGTGCGTCGGCGGTCGTCGCCGGTGTTCTTGCGCAGCTCCAGAAATTCTTCGATGTCCAGGTGCCAGGTTTCCAAATAAGTGCAAACCGCACCTTTGCGCTTGCCGCCTTGGTTCACGGCCACAGCGGTGTCGTTGACCACTTTGAGGAAAGGCACCACGCCCTGGGACTCACCGTTGGTGCCCTTGATGTGCGAGCCCATGGCGCGCACACGCGTCCAGTCGTTGCCCAGACCACCCGCAAACTTGGACAACAGGGCGTTTTCCTTGATGGATTCGTAAATGCCATCCAAGTCGTCGGGCACGGTGGTCAGGTAGCAGCTGGACAACTGGGGGCGCAAAGTGCCACTGTTGAACAAGGTGGGGGTGGACGACATGAAGTCAAACGATGACAGGATTTCGTAGAACTCGATGGCGCGCGCTTCGCGGTTTACTTCGTTGAGTGACAAGCCCATGGCCACGCGCATGAAGAAAGCCTGAGGCATTTCGATGCGTTGCTTGCGTACGTGCAGGAAATAACGGTCGTACAGGGTCTGCAGACCCAGGTAGTCGAACTGCAAGTCCCGCTCGGGCTTGAGGGCTTCGGCCAATTTTTTCAGGTCAAACTGTGCGAGCTTGGCGTCGAGCAGGTCGTTGTCGATGCCTTTTTTGATGAACTGGGGAAAGTAGTTGATGTATTCCTCGGCCATTTGGTCTTGTGCCACTTCCTTGCCCAGGATTTCCTTGGCAATGGTGTGCATCAGCAGGCGCGCGGTGACGTAGGTGTAGTCCGGGTCTTTTTCGATCAGCGTGCGTGAAGCCAGGATGGAAGCTTTGTAAACTTCTTCCATGGGCACACCGTCGTAAAGGTTACGCATGGTCTCGGCCAAGATCGGCTCGGGGCTCACGTCTTTGCCCAGGCCGGCGCAGGCGTTGACCATCAGGGATTTGAGGTAGTTCAGGTCCAGCGCGATGCGCTTGCCACCGTCCAAGACATGCAATGCAGGCTCTTGCACGACCGGCGCGGCTTGCTGGGTTTGCTGTGAGCGCTCTTGCGTGCGGCGCTCGCGGTACAGCACATAGGACCTGGCCACTTCATGGTTGCTGCTGCGCATCAGGCCCAATTCAACCTGGTCTTGCACGTCTTCGATGTGAAAAGTACCGCCACCTGGGCGGGAGCGCATCAGGGCGCGCACCACGTTCTGCGTCAATTCCTCGACGACCTCGCGCACGCTGGCAGAGGCGGCCCCTTGGGTGCCGTGCACCGCTAAAAAGGCTTTCATCATGGCCACGGCTATCTTGTTGGGCTCAAAAGGCACCACGGCACCGTTGCGGCGGATGATCTGGTAGTGGTTGAGGGGGTGCACCGTGGCAGCGCCAGCCCGGTCTACAGGCAGGTTCATCAGGCCGGAAGAAGTCGAGGGGATGGTCAGGTCAATTTGCATGGTCATTTTTTAATTTATGGTCTGGGTTGTGTCGGTCAAAAAGGCTTCAAATGCCGCTCTGGCATGTTTGTGAGAATTTCTAACGGACACTATATCTGGTGTCTGGGGTCATGACAAGCCACTACAGGTAGTGTACGGGCTCTGATCAGAGCCTTGAAGTGAATGTGCTGGGTGTTGGCTCGGCGCAGGCGCCATTCATGGGTTTTTCAGAGACTGAAAAAAGCCGCTGAAAATCAACCAATCAGGGGGGTTTGCAAAGCGATGCCAGTCGCGATGCGACTTCCGAAGGCTTTTCTTGCTCAATCGCCCGATTTCACTTCCGTGCCAAATGACTGGGCTTCGGTCCTAAGTTGATAAGTCGCTTTTAAAACTTGAAAAAGCTAAAAATCATTTTTTTGTGTCGCATCAAAAACACACAGGAAAACAATGATCGGGCAGTTGGAGGGTCGCTTTCAGGCGTTGCCAGTCAAAGCCCGATCCCGGATCGCCTTTGCGGCCTGGCGCAATGTGCTCATGGCCCGCAACATGTGCAATGGCGTAGTGTCGGTGCAAGTCCAGGCACAGCCGACTCAATTGCTCATACTGAGCGTCCTCGAACACATCGCCCTCCAAGCCTTCGAGTTCAATACCGATCGAGTCGTCATTGCATTGGGGGCGACCTCTGTATTCGGACTGACCGGCATGCCAGGCCCGATCGTCGGCGCTGACAAACTGCCACAGGCTGCCGTCACGCCGGATATAAAAGTGCGAGGACACCTGCAGGCCCCGGATTTGTGTGAAATACGGGTGGGCATCCCAGTCGAGCTGGTTGGTGAACAGCGCTTGCACCTCTTGGCCTCCGTATTGGCCGGGGGGCAGGCTGATGGAATGGATGACGAGCAAATCGATGCAAGCGCCTGACGGTCTGGGGCCAAAGTTGGGTGAATCCAGCCTTTGAGCAGGCGCGTACCAGCCTTGGTCCCAAAGGACGGTGGGTTCAGCGGCGTGTTCAGGCATGGCTGGACTTGGTCGGTGGCGGTGGTTGGGCGCGTCAGGGCGCCGCCGGGTTTTCACACTGGGTTGCGGTCTTGTGCAGCTGCACGGTGCTCGGCGCTGCAGTACAGGCCTTTTTCACCTGTGACGGCTTCGTCTTGCGGCAAGTGGATGCCGCAATGCAGACATACAGCCATGTTGGTGGGCGTGGCCGGGGTCGGAGGCTGCTCTTTGGGCGCGTCTGATTTGACGCGGCGGCTGCGCTTGAAAGCCCAGATCGCCAGCAAAATGACCAAGATCCAAATCAGGTATTTCATCCCACGCGTCCAATCAAAACTTCCAATACAAAGCGCGAACCCGCATAAGACAGCAGCAGCAAGCCCGCACCGATGTAAAGCACCCGTACGGCGCGACGGCCCCGCCAGCCCCATTGGTTGCGGCCCACCAGCAAGGCGGCAAAGGTGATCCAAGACAGGACGGCAAAGACGCGCTTGTGGTCCCAGCGCCATGGGTTGTGGCCTTGGCCATACAGGGCCTCGCCAAACAGGGCGCCTGCCACCAAAGTGGCCGTCAACAGCACAAAGCCGGCTGTCACAAAGCGAAAGGTCAGGCGCTCCAGTGTCAACAGCGGCAGACCGCTCGAGCCTTCTTGAGCCTGGCGAATGTCATGTTCCGTGCGGGTCATCATCCAGGCGTGCACCACCGCAGCGGCAAACATGCCATAAGCCGACAAACCCAGGGCAAAGTGAAGGGGCAACCAGGCCGATGCCTGGGTGGTGAGCAAGGCTCCTGGATACACCCAGGCCAGCACCACGGTGACCGCCCCCAGGCCGCCCACGGCCCAGCGGGCCCTGAGTTTGGGGAAAAACTGGGTCTCGATCATGTAAGCCAACACCACCAGCCAGGCGGTGACCGACAAAGCCGGGGCAAAACCGAAGCGCGCCGGCCCCATCAGCAGCACCAGCAAGCTAATGGCGTGTAAAACCCAAGCCAGCCAAAGCAGGCGGCGTGCGTTCACAGCACTCAGGTGGCGGGGCACCAGAGCGGGCAAGGCATAGGCCAGGGCTGCCAATGCCGAGAAGGGCAACGTCCACAAAGGTGCACTCGCTAAAATCATGGTACCGAGTTTAGCCTTTCAGGCGCTGCCGCTGGGGCTTCGCCATCAAGCTCTCACGGTTTTTTCTGGATTTCCCCCATGGCCTCCGCCCTGACCGACAAACTCTCACGCCTCGTCAAGACCCTCAGCGGGCAGGCCCGCATCACCGAGTCGAACGTGGCCGACATGCTGCGCGAGGTGCGCATGGCCTTGCTCGAAGCCGACGTGGCTTTGCCAGTGGTGCGCGATTTCATTGCCCGGGTGAAAGAAAAAGCCTTGGGCCAAGAAGTCATGGGTTCTTTGAAGCCCGGACAGGCCTTGGTGGGTGTGGTCAACCGCGAGTTGGCGGCCACCATGGGCGAGGGCGTGTCGGACATCAACCTGGCGGCGCAGCCGCCTGCTGTGATCTTGATGGCCGGTTTGCAAGGGGCCGGTAAAACCACCACCACCGCCAAGCTGGCCAAACACCTGATCGAAAAGCGCAAAAAGAAAGTGCTCACCGTCTCGGGTGACGTGTACCGCCCTGCGGCGATTGAGCAGCTCAAGACGGTGACCGCGCAAGCTGGTGCCGAATGGTTTCCCAGCTCGCCCGACCAAAAGCCCATCGACATTGCGCGTGCCGCCATCGACTACGCCCGCAAACATTTCTTTGACGTGTTGCTAGTCGACACCGCGGGTCGCTTGGCGATTGACGAAGCCCTGATGGCCGAAATCAAGGCCTTGCACGCCGAATTGAAGCCTGTTGAAACCCTGTTCGTGGTGGATGCCATGCAAGGCCAGGACGCGGCCAATACCGCCAAGGCGTTCAGCGAGGCTTTGCCTTTGACGGGCATTGTGCTCACAAAACTGGACGGCGACTCACGCGGTGGCGCGGCCCTGTCGGTGCGCCAGATCACGGGCGTGCCGATCAAGTTTGCCGGTACCAGTGAAAAAATCGATGGTCTGGAAGTGTTCGATGCCGAGCGCCACGCGGGCCGGGTTCTGGGCATGGGCGACATCGTGGCCCTGGTCGAGCAGGTCACTGCAGGTGTGGACATGGAAGCCGCGCAAAAATTGGCCGCCAAGGTCAAGAGCGGTGGCGGCTTTGATCTGAACGACTTTTTGGCGCAGATCCAGCAGATGAAGCAAATGGGCGGGCTGTCAAGCCTGATGGACAAGTTGCCCAGCCAGATGACCGCCAAGGCAGCGTCCATGGACATGGACAAGGTCGAAAAAGACATCGGCCGCAAGCAGGGCATCATTCACAGCATGACGCCCAAAGAGCGCAGCAAGCCTGAATTGATCAAGGCCACGCGTAAGCGCCGCATCGCAGCGGGCGCGGGCGTTCAGGTGCAAGACGTCAATCGCATGCTCAAGGAGTTCGAGCAGATGCAGGACATGATGAAAAAAATGTCCGGCGGCGGCATGATGAAAATGATGAAGCGCATGGGGGCCATGAAAGGCATGATGGGCGGCGGCGGGGGCTTTCCTGGTATGCCGCGCTGAACTTCTCTTGCAGGTCTGGCCTTCAGGTCCGACATGGTGGGTTTGGTGCAGGTTTCATGTCGGGGCTCAAGCCGCCGACCTGCTCAAAACCGTTTTCAATACTGGCTCTCGGGCAGCGTGACCTGCAGACCGTCCAGCTCTGGGGTCAGCACGATCTGGCACGACAGGCGACTGCCCAGCTCACGCGCTTGGGCGGTGAAGGCCAACATGCCGTCTTCATCGCTGCCCATCGGCGGCAGCTGCTTCACCCAATCTTCATGCACCACCACATGGCAGGTGGCGCAGGTCAACAGCCCGCCGCAATCGGCCTGGATACCTGACACATTGGTGTCGACAGCGGCTTGCATCAGGCTTTGCCCAGAATGGGCTTGCAGTGTGATCGGGGCTTGTGCGGGGTCGTGGGCTTGCAGGTGGATCGTGATCATCTTCAATGCAGCGCGCTCAAACGCGGGCTTTCAATGGGTTGTTAAATTCGGCCGAAGTATTCGCGCTTGTGAAACTCCGTCGCATCTTCGGCCTGGGTCAAGCGCCGGTGCTCGGCCAGTTTGATGGTGCTGTAGTAATCCACCAAGGGCTGCCCCATGGCCTGGCTCAAAGCGCTATCGGCTTGCAACGCCTGCACCGCATCGGCCAAAGACGTTGGTATGGAGACAGCCCCTGGGGCATAAGGTGTTTCGGTGGCTGGCGGCGCTTGCAGCTGTGCGTCCACCCCGTCAAGCCCAGCGTGAATTTGCGAGGCCATGTACAGATAAGGGTTGGCCGCAGGCTCGCCCAGGCGGTTTTCAATGCGGGTGGCGCTGTCACCCGGCGCGCCGATGACGCGCAGCATCGCGCCTCGGTTGTCACGGCCCCACAAAATCGACTGCGGCGCCATCGCGTTGGGCCGAAAGCGCCCATAGCCATTGGTGGTGCTGGTGCACAAGGCGGTGAGCGCCGGGGCGTGCGCCAGCAGTCCGGCCAGCCAGAGAGCGCCCGCATCGCTCAGCACTTGCCGGGCTTCGCGTGAACTGCTGCCGGGGGCCAGATCTTCGCGCATGAACACGTTGCGCCCTGTGGCCAATTCACAAACCGATTGGTGAAGGTGCCAGCCGCTCGACATGATGTGTTCAAACGGCGGTCGGCACATGAAGGTGGCGTGGTAACCGGCGCGGCGCAGGGCTTGGCGTGTGGCGTTGCGAAACAGCACCATCTGGTCGGCGGCCGTGAGCGCATCGCTCACATCAAACACCGCTTCGACCTGGCTGGGGCCGAGTTCGATTTCGAGCGAGATCAGCGGCAGGCCCAGCGCCTGCGCGGTGCGCTGCACGATGCGCAGCGGCTCTTCGGCCCGGTCCATCCAGCCTTCGGTCAGCAGGTTGTAGCCCGGGTGGATCAGGCTGACTTCGGGCGCGGGACCTGGCCATGCGGCGCGGTCCGGGTCCAGGTCTGGCCCGTGCAGCGGGTCTTTGAGGCGGTAGATGTGGAATTCGACTTCGAGCCCGCAGCGCATTTGCCAGCCACGCTCGGCCAAGCGCTGTACGGCTTGCTGCAGCACATGGCGCGAATCGAGCGGCACGATGCGCCCGTCGGCCAAGTAGGGCTGGCACTGGAGCCAACCGGTCTTGTCGGTCCAAGGCAGCACCTGCCAGCTGGCCGGGTCGAGCATGAGGGTGAAATTGCTGGCCCCGGCAAAGCCAGGCAGGGTGTCTTCAATGCCCGACTCGAACACTTTGAAGGCGGTGCGGTCCGAACTGTCTTTGAGCAGCAAGGTGCTGACCATGCCGATGCCATTGGCCAGCGCCTGGCGCAGTTGCGAAGCCACGAGGGTTTTGCCGCGCACCACGCCGTGCAGGTCGCACCAGCCCAGGCGGATCAGCTCGATGCCCGAGGCCTCGACCTGCCGCACCAATTGCTCGCAAGCCGCCTCGCGTTCTGGGCTGTGCAGGCCGCAGCGTTCAGCGAAGCTCATGCCGCGCTCGTGTTGGCTGGGGTGTCCGCTGGCGTGGGGGCATGGCCTGGCAGGGCGGCATCCCACGGTGCACCGCTGCGTTTGGCATCGCAGGCTTCGCGCCACCACTGCGGCCATTGCCCGCTGGGCGCGATGCCGTCCACCGTGTCGGGGCCGGTGCGCTGGCTGGCCACAGCGTTTTGCGCAAAACCGGGCGGCACGCCCCCAGCCTGCACCGTCTCGATGGCTTTGAGCAAGATGCGGCGGTTGGCCATGATGACCTTGTCGCTGGTGCCCAGGTGCTCGCGGGTGCGGTCTTGTATCGCGCCCATGCTCTCGCAGGCCCATTGGTCGTGCACGTTGATGTCGTCTTCGCCCATGCCCAAGTAGGTGCGCGAGACTTGTTCTTCGGGGTTGAAGCCCCAGTGGTTGTGCTTGCCCGCTTTGGGGATGTAGTCGGGCAAGGTGACCGAGGGCAGGCGCTGGTTGCGCATGGCCTCTTTGTCCACCGGTCCGGCAAAGCTGGTGAACACCGAATACCAATAGGTGTGCGTGTCGTCCACCGGCACATGCATCTGCGTGATGGTCATGGTCTCCGACAGCGGAATCACAAAGGTGTGCGGGAACAGCGCATTCGTCACCCGCACATGCGTGAGCGCCTCGTTGATCGGGCGCAGGGCCGTCAGGCGCAGGCCGGCATCGGTGGGCTCGAATGAAATCTCGGGCTGGTCCAGTTCGCGCATCACCCGCGTCATGGGCCAGCGCTCGCCTTGCACATCGCCCGCGCTCGCGCCACGGAATTGGCGACCATAGCTGCCTTCGAGCGACTCATCATTGAAAAAGCGGTGCAGGTACGACGCGTGTGCCGGGTCAATGCCCACCTCAAACGCCTGCAACCAGTTGCAATGCCACAGCCCTTTGAAGGCAAAGGTGTGGGAGGCGGGGGCGCTGAAGGCGTCGATGCCGGGCAGTGGCGGCGGTGTCTGGTTTTCGGGGCCGAACCAGCCAAAGAGGATGCCGCTGCGCTCGATCAGCGGGTAGCTGCGCTGGCGCACACGTTTGCACAGCGTGCTGCCGGAGGGCTCGGCAGGTGTTTCGATGCACTGGCCCGTGACGTCAAACTTCCAGCCATGAAAAGGGCAACGCAGGCCATCGCCTTCGTTGCGGCCAAAGGCCAGGTCGGCCCCACGGTG
>NZ_JBILQU010000112.1:0-8566 GCF_044373035.1 Limnohabitans sp.
GGTCTGGCCTTCAAAGCGCAACACCAGCACCGGCGTGGTGTTGGAGGCGCGGATCAGGCCAAAGCCATCGGGCCAGTCCACACGCAGGCCGTCGATGGTGCAAACCTGGGCAGGTGCCTTGAAGGCCTCGCCGGCCAGCGCCTGCAGCGCAGCTGTCACGCTGTGGGGCTCTCCTTCAGTGCAGGCCACGTTCAGCTCGGGCGTGCTGAAGCTGGCGGGCAGGGCATTCAAGACGGCGTTGGCATCGGGCGATTGGCTGACGATTTCGAGCAAGCGGCAACCGGCGTAGGTGCCGTCGTCAAAACCGTACCAGCGCTCTTTGAAGAAAATATGGCCACTCATCTCGCCGCCCAGGGGGGCCTGGCCACCTGCGACCTCGATGGCCTTCATCTTGGCTTTGATCAGCGAATGCCCTGTTTTGTACATCAGGGGCTGACCGCCCGCAGCCTCAATGGCCGGGGCCAGGCGCTGCGAGCATTTGACGTCAAACAAAATGGTGCCGCCCGGCACACGGCTGAGCACGTCTTGTGCAAACAGCTGCATCTGGCGGTCGGGGTAAATGTTGTTGCCGTCTTTCGTGACAATGCCCAATCGGTCACCGTCGCCGTCAAAGGCCAGGCCCAATTCGGCGCCACTGGTTTTCAGGGCCGCAATCAGGTCTTGCAGGTTTTCCGGCTTGCTGGGGTCGGGGTGGTGGTTGGGGAAGTTGCCGTCCACCTCGCTGAACAGCTCGATCACTTCGCAGCCCAGAGCGCGGAAGATGCCGGGGGCCGAGGCGCCCGCAATGCCGTTGCCCGAGTCGATCACGATCTTCATGGGGCGCGACAACTTCACGTCGCCCACGATGCGCTGCGTGTAGTCGGCCAGCACGTCCAAATGCGTCACGCTGCCGCCATCCGTCAGCCGCCAGGTTTCGGCTTCCATCATCTGGCGCAGAGCCTGGATTTCATCGCCATAAATGGCGCGGCCGCCCAGCACCATCTTGAAGCCGTTGTAGTCCTTGGGGTTGTGGCTGCCCGTCACCTGGATGCCGCTTTGGCAAGCGGTGCTGGCCGCAAAGTACAGCATGGGCGTGGTGGCCAAGCCGATGTCGATGACCTGGATGCCTGCGGCCACCAGACCACGGATCAGCGCGGCCGACAATGCGGGGCCACTCAGGCGGCCGTCGCGCCCCACAGCCACCGCGCTCTGGCCTTGGGCCAGAGCATGCGTGCCAAAGGCCTTGCCCAGACCTTCGGCCACTTGCTCATTCAAGGTCGACGGCACCACGCCGCGGATGTCGTAGGCTTTGAAGATCGTAGAGGTGACTTGCATGGCGTCTGGGATTGGTCTGGGTAGGAGAGGCTCCAGCCTGGCCGCTGGGAAGGTGAGCGCCTTGTATTGTAGGGGCTGAGGCCCGCCCGCCAGCCGAAATCACGGGTCCGAAAACGGCACATTCCAAACGTTCAGACAGCGCCATTTATGGCTAACATGGCCTTCATGAAACGCCATCAGCTGCCTCCCCCACAAGTTCGGCCTGAATCGGCAAAAGGCTTGGACTCGGACCGCTGCTACCAGGCCCTGTCCGAAAGGGATGCCGCTTGGGACGGTATTTTTTTCACCGGCGTCACGTCCACCGGCATTTATTGCCGCCCGGTCTGCCGGGTGAAACTGCCGCGCGCCGTGAATTGCCAGTTTTTTGAAACGGCAGCGCAAGCCGAGTCCCATGGCTTCAGACCTTGTTTGCGTTGCCGCCCGGAGCTGGCCCCCGCGCGGCGCTTTTGGTCCACCACCGATGCGCAGGCCTTGGTGGCTGAATTCGCGGCCCAGCAACTGCACATGGCCATCGACCATGGCCGCAAACCACCCACCCTGAGCACCTTGGCCGCACAACTGGGCGTGAGCGACCGGCACCTGCGCCGCATGTTCACGCTGCATTGGCAGGTCTCGCCGCTGCAATACCTGCAAACCCAACGCCTGCTGCGGGCCAAACAGTGGCTGCACGACAGCCCGATGTCCGTGGCCCAGGTGGCCCAAGCCAGCGGATTCGGCTCGGCCCGGCGCATGTATGCGGCGTTTTCAAAGCATTACCGACTCAGCCCAGGACAACTTCGCCCGGCCCGCACGCAGCGCCAGGCCGCATCCGTTAGCGGCGCGCCATTGGCCATGGAACTGCACTACCGGCCACCGTGCCAGATCGCGCAGCTGTGGCAATTTTTCAAAACCCGTTCGCTGGAGGGCATGGAGAGCTGGCGCGGCGAAGGCACGCAAGCCCAGTTGCGTCGCACCGTGCGCTGGCTCCATGGCCCCAGCGTGATCAACGGCTGGTTGACGGTCCGCTGGGACAACCTGCACCCTTGGGTCCATCTTCGCGTCAGCCCCAACTTGCTGCCCGTGCTGCCCGCTCTGGTGGCGCAGGTGCGGGACTGGCTGGACCTGGATGCCCAGCCCGCCGCCATCGCCCAGGTGCTTGAGCCCGCATTTCCACACGCCATGGGCCAGCGTTTGCCGGGGGGCCTGGATGGATTCGAGCTGGCCGTGCGCGCCATTTTGGGTCAGCAAATCACCGTCAAGGCCGCACGCACGCTGGGGCAGCGCTTGGTCCAAGCGCTGGGCACGCCTTGCGAAACACCTTGGCCTGAACTGAACCGAACCTTTCCCAGCCCGGCGTGCCTGGCGCTGGAGGAAAACGCCGCGCTCATGGGAAGCCTGGGTGTGGTGCGCCAAAGGCAAAAAGCGATTCAGGCACTGGCACGGGCGGTTGAATCGGGCGCGCTAAAGCTGCACCCCCAAGCCCCGCTGGAGCCCACTTTGCAGGCACTGATGGCCTTGCCCGGCATCGGCCCCTGGACGGCGCATTACATCGCCATGCGTGCTTTGCGCTGGCTGGATGCCTGGCCGGTGCAGGATGTGGCCTTGCAAACCGCCTTGGGCGTGCGCCAACACCCCCGCCCCACGCAGGCATTGGAACAACTCGGGCAGCCATGGCGCCCTTTTCGCAGCTATGCCCTGATTGCCGCTTGGCAGCGCCTGTCATCCTCAACCCACACAACGCCATGAAAACCATCACCACGCAAGCACTGAACGGCCCTTTGGGGCCCATGATCCTGGCCGCATCGCCGCAAGGCCTGTGCGGCGTGTGGTTTGAAGGCCAGCGCCATGGCCCGACCGAGGCCGGAATGCAAAGCTGGACGAACGACAGCGACCACACGCTGCTCCAAAGCGCCTCCCGGCAACTGCTGGCCTACTTTGCAGGCGATTTGACATCGTTTGACGTGCCTTTGGACCTGTCGGCAGGCACGCCCTTTCAACAATCGGTCTGGCGCGCTTTGCTGTCCATCCCCTCTGGTGCACATCAAAGCTATGGCGATGTGGCCCGTCAATTGAACAACCCCCAGGCCGTTCGTGCCGTCGGCGCGGCGGTGGGACGTAACCCGGTGAGTATCATCGTGCCTTGCCACCGCGTCCTGGGTGCCGGTGGCCAACTCACGGGTTATGCAGGCGGGTTGTGGCGCAAACAGGCGCTGCTCAAACTGGAAGGCTACCCGCTCGCCCTGACATCGACTGTTCCCCTCTTTCCTGAATGACCTCTTCTCACGCCAAAGGCTGGCTGACCGATTTTTTGATCCTGGCCGCCATTTGGGGCTCATCCTTTTTATTCATGCGCATAGCCGCCGTCGAATTGGGTCCCCTGCCCACGGCCGCCATCCGGGTGGCCATTGCCGCCGCTTTTTTGCTGCCGATCATGCTGGCCAAAGGCCACTGGGCCCAATTGCGCAGGCATTGGAAGCCGGTGCTCTTTGTCGGGGCGCTCAACAGCGGCGTCCCCTTTGCCTTGTATGCCTTTGCCGTCCTGCACATCACCACCGGTTTGTCCTCCATCCTGAACGCGACGGTGCCCTTGTTTGGCGCGGTCGTCGCCTGGATGTGGCTGGGGGACAAACCGACCCTCTCACGGATCGTGGGCCTGGGCATCGGCTTTGGGGGCGTGCTGCTGCTGGCGGGTGGACAAGCCAGCTTCAAACCCAACGACTCGGGCATCGCCCCTGCATGGGCAGTCGCCGCTTGCCTGGCTGCGACCACTTGCTATGCGCTCGCAGCGAGTTTCACCAAAAAACACATTCCCAGCCTGCCGCCACTGGTCACCGCCACCGGCAGCCAGATCGGGGCGACTTTGGTTCTGGCATTGCCCGCGCTGTGGTACCGCCCCGATCACATGCCCAGCGCCTCGGTCTGGTGGTCCTTGCTGGTGGTGGGGGTGTTGTGCACCGGGGTGGCCTACATCCTGTACTTCAAGCTGATCGAGAACTCGGGGCCTGCACGGGCCCTGACCGTCACCTTTTTGGTGCCGGTGTTTGCCATCGCTTACGGCGTGCTGTTTTTGGGCGAAAGCGTCACGGCCTGGATGCTGCTGTGCGGCGCGGTGATTTTGCTGGGGACTTCTTTGTCCAGCGGCTTGATCAAGCTGCCGGGGCGTTGATGGGCCGGTGAAAAGTCATGGTTTTTTCGCGCTGCACATCGCGCGCCCTGAGTTGGCCACACCCTCCATCCACATCCTGCCCGGCTGACTGGCGCAACTTGGTCAGCACGCCGCGCTGGTGCAGCGTGCGGGCGATGGCCGCAGCCTTGTCCCAGCTCGGGCGTGCATAAGGCAAGTCGGGCACCGCGTTGTAAGGGATCATGTTCATCAGCGCGTATTTGCCTTGCAGCAAGCGCACGATGCCATCAATTTCTTCATCACTGTCGTTCACACCTTCGATCAAGGTCCATTGGTACTGGATCGGGTAGCCGGTGGCGCGGGCATAGACCTCGCCCGCCTCCACCAAATCTTGCGGGTCAAAACGCGGGGCTCGAGGCAGCAACTGCGCCCGCAGCTCGGCCCGCGTGCTGTGCAGCGACAAAGCCAGTGCAGGCTTGACAAGGCCTTGCGGCAAACGCTCGAACACCCGCGCATCGCCCACGGTGGAAAACACCAAATTTTTGTGACCGATGTTGCCCACCGTGCCCAGCAGCTCAATGGCCTCCATCACCGCGTCCAGGTTGTGCGCGGGCTCGCCCATGCCCATGAACACCACTTTTTTGACCGGCCTGAGCATGCGCGCCAAAGCCACTTGGGCCACGATTTCGGCGCTGCCCACCTGCCGTATCAGGCCTTCGCGCCCGGTCATGCAAAACACGCAGCCCACCGCGCAACCCACCTGGCTAGAAACACACAGGCCGTCACGCGGCAGCAGCACGCTTTCCACCGTCTGGCCATCTTGCAGGCCCACCAGCAAGCGCGCCGAGCCGTCTTGCCCCGGGTGCTGCTCGCGCAGGGTGGCCAGGCCTGCAAGCGTGGCGCTGAGTGCTGGCAAAGCCTCGCGCACCGCCGTGGGCATGAAGCTGTGCAGCGGCCTGCGCCCACTGTCTTGGGGCTTGGCCTGAGCCCACAGGCGCAACACGCGCTGCTCGTGCAGGGCGTTCGCACCCCGTGCACGCAAATGCTCGCGGATGTCCTGAACGCTGTGCATCAGGCCCCCACTTCAGTAATGCGGCGGGATTTCATCGCGCAAGTTGCGCATCTCGGCACCAGCACCCGATTCGGGCAAGCGATCGCGCATTTGGCGCAGCTCCTGAAGAAGCGCGTCGATTTGCTGCTGCTGGCTATACACCTGCGCATTGAGCTGGTCCAGCAGGTCTTCGGTAAAACCGGCCTTGATTTCCAAGTCAACCAGGCGGTTTTCAATCGGGGTGGGAATGTCCATGGGCTGTATTGGACATGATTTCGACATGGAAATACCATGCATGCGGACCTTGTTTTATAATCTACTATCGCCGAGTTACCTGAACTACTTGCAGGGCGATTCATAAATTCTGCTAAAGCGTTCGCCAGGCTCCAGGTTATCAGGGTCGGCAACGCCGACAAACCCCTGAAACTTTAGGAGCTTTTTTCATGTCCAGCAATTTCCTCTTCACCTCGGAATCCGTCTCCGAAGGCCATCCCGACAAAGTCGCAGACCAGATTTCTGACGCGATTTTGGATGCCATTTTCGAGCAAGACCCCCGCAGCCGCGTGGCCGCCGAAACCCTGACCAACACCGGCTTGGTCGTATTGGCCGGCGAGATCACCACCAACGCACACGTCGACTACATCCAGGTCGCCCGCGACACCATCAAACGCATCGGCTACGACAACACCGACTACGGCATCGACTACAAGGGTTGCGCCGTGATGGTGTGTTACGACAAACAATCCAACGACATCGCCCAGGGCGTGAACCACGCGTCTGACGACCACCTCAACATCGGCGCGGGCGACCAAGGACTGATGTTCGGCTACGCCTGCAGCGAAACACCCGAGCTGATGCCCGCCCCCATTTACTACGCCCACCGTCTGGTCGAGCGCCAAGCCCAGTTGCGCAAAGACGGCCGTCTGCCTTTCTTGCGCCCCGACGCCAAGAGCCAGGTGACCATGCGCTATGTGGACGGCAAGCCCCACAGCATCGACACCGTGGTGTTGTCCACCCAGCACAGCCCTGACCAATCGGAAACATCGACCAAGATGAAGGACAGCTTCACCGAAGCCATCATCGAAGAGATCATCAAGCCCGTGCTGCCCAAAGAGTGGCTGCAAGACACCAAGTACCTGATCAACCCCACAGGCCGTTTTGTCATCGGCGGCCCCCAGGGTGACTGCGGCCTGACAGGTCGCAAGATCATCGTCGACACTTACGGCGGTGCTTGCCCCCACGGTGGCGGCGCGTTCTCCGGCAAAGACCCCTCCAAGGTGGACCGCTCGGCCGCTTACGCTGCACGTTACGTGGCCAAAAACATCGTGGCTGCGGGCCTGGCAACGAAGTGCCAAATTCAAGTGGCTTACGCCATCGGCGTGGCACGCCCCATGAACATCACGGTGAACACCGAAGGCACAGGCGTGATCTCGGACGACAAGCTGGCCGCTTTGGTCGCCGAGCACTTTGACCTGCGCCCCAAAGGCATCATCCAGATGCTGGACCTGCTGCGCCCGATCTACAGCAAGACAGCCGCCTACGGCCACTTTGGCCGCGACGAGCCCGACTTCACCTGGGAGCGTACTGACCGCGCTGCTGCGCTGAAGGCGGCTGCGGGCCGCTGAGCTTTCTGCCCTCTCGGGGGCGAATTAACCGACTAATGAAATAGCCAATGAAGCCACTCAATGTTTCGTTGAGTGGCTTTTTTTATGCCTCTGGCGTGTGGCACACGTGCACCTGAGGCACACGCCCCGCGTGCCATTGGCCGTCCAGCGCGCGTTCAATCTGCGCGGCCAGTTGCAACAACATGCCGTCGTTGGCTTGGCGTGCCTGCGCATGGATGCCCAAAGGCAAGCCGTTTTCTTGCCAGGCCATGGGCATGGAGATACCCGGCATGCCGCACAGATTGGTCAGCGGGGTATAGGCAAAGTTGCACCACAGGTGGTGGAACCAATCGAGCACCGAAGGGTTGTCGCTGGTCGTCAGATATTCCACCGTGCCCATTTTGGGCGTCGGCAAAGCGGTGATGGGCGTGAGGATGATGTCCCAGTCTTCAAAGAACTGACCAAACGCCCGCGAGGTGGTGTTGAAGACCGCCTGCATGCGGGCCCGCTCAGTAAAGGTGGTGTTCAGGCCCATCTCCCAAATCTTGATATTGATCGGCTCGACCAGATCCGCAGGCGGACGCGCCAAGCCCCGAGGGGCCAGCAAGTTGGAGATGGTTTGCGCGAAGTTGCTGATGTAGCACGTCGTCTGTGCATCGAAAGCGGCGCGAAAGTCTACTTCAGGCAAGGCCCAATCCACTTGGTGGCCCAGCCCTTCTAAAAATCGCCCCACGCGCTGGAGCTCGTCCACAAAATGCGGCACCGCCCGAAAGTCACCCCATTCGTGCGACAGCGCAATGCGCAAACGCTGAGGGTCACGCTGGATCAAGGCGCTGTAGGGCTCGGGTGGCATCCAGTAGGGCATGAACTCGCCCGGCGCACCACCCCGGCAATGGTCCACAAAAGCGGCTGTGTCACGCACGGTGCGGCTTTGGCAGCCCTGGGTCGAGACCAGGCCGGTCAGGTCTGAGGCTACAGGCGCAATCGAGAACACCCCGCGTGAGGGCTTCAGACCAATATTGCCATTGGCCCCCGCCGGGATGCGGATGGAGCCGCCCCCGTCGGTGGCGTGCGACAAAGGCAGCACGCCCGCCGCCAAAGCCACTGCCGTGCCGGCCGAAGAACCGTAGCTGGTGTACTCAGGATTCCAGGGGTTGCGCGTGACATAGACGGCCGGGTTTTCGGCCGAGCTGCACACGCCAAACTCAGGCGTGGTGGTGCGGCCGATGACGTTCAGGCCAGAGCGCCGAATTTGCGCGGTGAGAAAAGTGTCTGCCGTGGCTCGGTTGCCACGCATCATCAAAGAGCCCATTTCCTGCAAACGCCCTTTGAGCGTCGGCCCCAAGTCTTTCATGAAAAACGGCACGCCTGCAAAGGCGCCATCTGGATTCATGCCGTCCTGCAGCGGGTTGGCCACCACGTCCTCAAATACCTCGACCACAGCGTGGACCGCCGGGTTGATGTGGGCCACCCCAGCCGCGGCCTGGGCCGCCA
>NZ_JBILQU010000113.1:0-8516 GCF_044373035.1 Limnohabitans sp.
TGATGATGGGCGTGATCGCGATTGCCATGGTGATCGAGGCCACGCGCCGCACCATGGGCATCTTCTTGCCGCTGCTGGCCATCGCAGCGATTTTTTACGGCTTGTTGGGGCCCTACTTGCCGGGCGGCCTGTCGCACCGGGGTTACAGCCTGTCGCGCATCGTGGCGCACTTGTACAAGGGCACCGAAGGCATTTACGGCATTCCGGTCGGTGTGGTCGCCACCTTTGTTTTCCACTTTGTGTTGTTTGGCATCATGGCCCAGCTGACCGGCTTGGGGCAGTTGTTTGTGAACCTGGCCACCATTGCGGCAGGGCGTTTTTCGGGCGGGCCTGCCAAGGTCAGCGTGGTGTCTTCGGGCCTGTTTGGCATGATTTCCGGATCGGCCATTGCCAACACCGTGACCACCGGCGTCATGACGATTCCGCTCATGAAAAAGGTCGGCTTCTCACCGCGCTTTGCGGGGGCGGTTGAGGCCTCGGCTTCTTGCGGGGGCCAGATCACTCCGCCCATCATGGGGGCGGCGGCTTTCATCATGGCCGAGACCTTGGGCATCCCGTACAACACCTTGATTTTGGTGGCGATCGTTCCTGCTTGCTTGCACTACTTTGCCATCTTGTTCATGGTGCACCTGGAAGCCAAGCGTCTCAAACTCCAAGGCATGGACCCCAAAGACATCCCCTCGCTCAGCTGGGTGCTCAAAAGCTCATGGCACCTGTTCTTACCGCTGGTGGTTATGGTCACGCTGCTGTTGATGCAGTACACGCCTTTTCTGGCCGCGTTCTGGGGCATCACCCTCACCGTGGCCTGCTCGTGGATTCCCCGCTTGATGGGTCCGTTGGGCAAACACATGACCGGCATGGCCGTGGGGCCGCAAGCGCTGGTTCAGGGCTTTGAGATGGGTGCCAAAGCCGCGTTGGGCATTGGCGCTGCGTGTGCCTGCGTCGGCTTTGTGCTGGGCATCACCACGCTGACCGGCATGGGCTTCAAGTTCTCAGCCTGGGTGATCGATGTCTCGGGCGTGGCCGCCCAAATGTTCATGGTGATGGATGTGTTCAACTGGTTTGAACTCAAACAGGTCACCATTTTCTTTGGCCTGATGTTCACTGCAGCTGCTTGCATCATCATGGGCTCGGGTGTCCCCACCACGCCCACGTACATCATCCTGGCCGCCATCGTCGCCCCGGCTTTGGCAGGGCTGGGCGTGCCGCAATTGGCGACGCACTTTTTTGTGTTTTATTTTGGTGTGTTGGCCGATGTGACACCGCCCGTGGCTCTGGCCGCGTTTGCCGCGGCTGGCATTGCCCGCAGCGAGCCCATGCGCACGGGCATGACCGCTTTCAGGCTGTCCATGGGCAAGGCTCTGGTTCCCTTTGCTTTTGTCTACACGCCCGCTTTGTTGTTCATCGACTTCACCTGGTTCTCTTTCTTGCTGGCCACGACTTGCGCCATCGTTGCCGTGATGGGTTTGGGGGCTGCTTACACAGGCTTTGTGGCGCGGCCGATTCGCAGGCCCGCATTCTGGTTGTTGAATGCACTGTCCTTGTCTCTGGTGTTTGCCAATCCTGTGGCCGCGGCTGTGGCCATTCCGGGTGTGCTGCTGATCTTGCTGTGGCACAGCCGTCCATTGCCGAACACCGCCTGAGCCCATGCCCATTCATTTTTTTGAACGGAACCAACTGCGCGCCACCCCCTGGAAAAACGGCGGCGGCGTGACGCGTGAAGTCGCTTGCCATCCTCCACATGCGGGCATGCAGAACTTCGACTGGCGCATCAGCATTGCGCACATTGCCAGCGACGGTGATTTTTCGGTGTTTGCGGGTGTGGACCGGGTCATCACGCTGCTCGAGGGTGGCGGTGTGCAGTTGAGCAGCGCGGATGGCAGCGTGATGCATGCGCTGGACACGCCTTTGCAGCCCTTTGCCTTTTCAGGCGATGCCGCAGTGCATGCGCGTTTGCTGAACGGGGGCTGCCACGACTTCAATGTCATGACGCGCCGCGGCGTGTGCCAGGCCGAGATGCGCGTGTTTCGGCGTCATGAGACTTGGTTGCCCGCCCCGGCTGGCTTGCTGATGGCCATTCGGGGCGCATGGCAGGTGCAGACCGATGGCACCGACACAGCCAGGGCCCAGCAGCACACGCTTGGCGCACAAACAGGCCTTTGGTGGCATGACGACACGCTGGCCTGCCAATGCCAATGCGTCGACTCAGACCCGGATGCGGCCTTGCTGGCCGTTCGCTTCACACCCACCCCACGCTGAAACATCGAAATGCAACACCAGCTGTTCGCCGAACACGCCTTGCTGCCAGACGGCTGGGCCCGCGATGTCTTGCTGCAATGGAATGCCCAAGGCCAATGGCAAGCCATCCAGACAGGACTGACCCCCAACCCCCTGGTGCCGCGCGCCGCAGGGCCAGTGTTGCCGGGCATGCCCAACCTGCACTCGCATGCTTTTCAGCGCGCGATGGCAGGCCTGACGGAATACCGCAGCCATGCGCAAGACAGCTTTTGGAGCTGGCGCAAGCTCATGTACCAATTTGCGGCCCAGCTGGGACCCGCTCAACTGGAGGCCATTGCCACCGCCTTGTATGTGGAAATGCTGGAGGCGGGCTTCACCAGCGTCTGCGAGTTTCACTATCTGCACCACGACCCCCACGGCCAGGCTTATGCCGACCCGGCCGAGATGTCGCTGAGCCTGCTGCGCGCAGCCAAGCGCACCGGCATCGGCATGACGCTGCTGCCCGTGCTCTACCAAAACAGCGGCTTTGGGGGGAGCGCGCCCACAGCGGGACAAAGCCGATTCATCCACAGCACCGAGGCCATGCTGCGCTTGCTCGAACGCCTGCGGCCCGCTTGCGATGCCCAATCTGCCCGGCTGGGGCTGGCACCGCACTCCTTGCGGGCGGTGACACCCGAGAGCCTGCGGGAGGTGCTCACGGGGCTGAAGGCGCTGGACGCCAGCGCGCCCATCCACATTCACATCGCGGAACAAACGGCCGAGGTTGATGCTTGTGTGGCCTGGTCAGGACAGCGCCCGGTGGCTTGGCTGCTGGACCATGCGCCCGTGGATGCACGCTGGTGCCTGGTGCACGCCACGCACATGGACGCACACGAGTACCAGCGCGCTGGGGCCTCGGGTGCGGTGGCGGGGCTGTGTCCCACCACCGAGGCGAATCTGGGCGACGGGATTTTTGAGTTCAAGACCTGGCAAAACCAGCAAGGTGCTTGGGGCATCGGCTCGGACAGCCACATCGCGGTGAACCCAGCCGAAGACCTGATGCTGCTCGAATACAGCCAGCGCCTGTCTTTGCGGCAACGCAATGTGGCGGCCAACGAGCGCCAACCGGACGTGGCCCAAGCCCTGTGGCAAGGGGCGGTGGCCGGTGGCGCGCGGGCCGCGGCTCGGCCGGTGGCCGGGCTGGCCGTGGGGCAGCAGGCCGACTTCATCGTGCTCGATGCCCATCACCCGGCCTTGGCCGGCTTGTCCCCTGACCAGATGCTGGCCAGCCATGTCTTTGCCAGCAGCCGCCAAAGCGCCGTGGCACAGGTCTGGTCTGGCGGTCAGCGGGTGGTGCAAGAAGGCAAACACGCGCTGCACAACGAAGCCATGGCGGGCCTGGTGCAAGCTCGCCGTGACTTGCTCAAAGCCTGATGGCGCGCTGTTTCAGACCGCGCCAGCCAAAGGCAAATTGAGCAACAGGTTTTGCGGCTTGAGTTTGAGCAAACCCTGCTCGTTCATGGCCAAGCCCAGATAAACCGGCTTGCCTTGCACGTCGGCGCGCATGTCTTGAGGATTGTCAAAGCGCAGCTTGAACAGGCTGATGAGTTGCTGCTGGCGTTGGGCTGACAGCTCGGTGCCTTGGTACAGATCGTTGAGCAAAGCGGTGGCCGTGGCGTCCAGGCCCACATGCCAGCGCCAGGCAGGGTCGTCCACTTTTTGCACTGGCTCGATCTGTACGGCCACACCCAAAAAGTGTTGTACCCACAGAACCAACACCGCCGACAAGGCTTTGAGGCCCGAGCGGGCGTTGACCATTTTCAAAATCAAGCCGTGCGGCAATTCGTTCTGGATTTCGTGCGTCATGTCGAGCAAGAAGGCATAGCGCCCCAAGCCTTCGCGCTGCGCGAGGTAGCGCTCTTCGTTGTCTTTGTGCAGCACCTTCACATCGACCGCCTTGAGGGCTGCGCCGCCTTCCATCAACAAGCGGCCCATCTCACCCAGGCCACCGGTGGCTTGCAAGTTGTCGAGCGTGTCGCTGTCGCCTGACAGTACGCGGCCCTCTTGCACCGTGATGCGTTGGCGGCGAAACAGCAGCTCGGCCGCACGCCAGACCCAAGCGTCATCCTGGCCGGTCAACACATTGCACACGATGGCTTGCACCACCAAGTCGATGAACAAAGGCGGCAGCTGGATCTGGCCACTGCGCATCCAGCCCATGTAAGCCGACTCCAGTGAGCCAGCACCTTCCACGTCGTCGCGAAAACGCAGGAACAGTTTGTAGTTTTCACGGACATCGTCGTCCTTGAAATGTTTGTAGTCTGCAGGCGTGACCTGCATGTAGGGCGAATCGGTCAGGGCGGCATGCAAACGCTTTTCGGCCTTGCACGATTCGGGCACCAGCGCCAGCTCGGGGCGCTGCAGCCACAGCCGCCAATAGTCGGGCGTGGCGCTGAGCCAGCCGCGCGCATTGCGCGTCAGGTGTTGGTGACCGCAAGCGGTCCAGAAGTTGTGCATGTTGGTTCTTTGGTCTTGCCACGCGGCTGTGTGTCGATACCGATTGTGCTGGTTCTGACCAGACCGCTGATTCAGGCCCAAACAACCCGGTTGCACAGCTCGTTCGGATTGGCTTCGCCCGCCTGCAGCGGGAAGTGCTGGACCAGCAGTGCCGAGACTTCCTGCAGCGCCTGTGTGAGACCGGTATCGAAGTCGCCGGTTTGCAAGTGCTCACCCAAGTGTTGAACCACCGCTTGCCAATGCGCATCGGGCACATGACGGCTAATCCCCCGGTCAGCCACGATTTCAAGCTGGCGCTCGGCCAGCATCAAATAGATGAGCACGCCATTGTTGTGTTCGGTGTCCCACGCGCGCAGCTTGCCAAACCACGACAGTGCGCGCTCACGTACCACTGCAGGCAAAGGCATCTCTCGCCCCGCCCGCCACAGATCGCTGTTGGGCAAGGCGGCTTCGACACACAGAACAATTTCGCCGCTGTGCCGCGCTTCGCTGGCGTTCACCCTAGCCTGCAGCTGCTCGGCCATGGCCGGAGGCACCGCCTGCTCGGCGGCACGCTCGTGCATCCAGCGGTGTCGCCACCAACGTTTTCCGTGGGTCATCAGCGATTCGCGCATGTCACCATCTCCCGGAGGCACCACCGCCCCCAAAATTACCGCCGCCGCCCGAAGAAAACCCACCGCCACCAGAACCACCCCAACCGCCGGAGTGACCCCTTCCGCTGCCACCCCAGCCGGGAAAGTCACCGCCACGCCCACGGCCCTGACTGCGACGCACCGCAGCACTGGGCAGGGCCTGCATGAACAACGCCGACATGAGGCCCAACATGGCCGCAACCACCCCCAACCAGAGCAGGCTGGTCATGATCCAAACCACCACACCGACCACGCCCCCTGCCGCCAATGCGCCCAAACGCTGCCCCAGCACCCGGCGCAACACGCCCGCCACGGCAGGCAACGCCACCAGCAACAAAACAACCAAATTCAGCCAATCGACCTCGGCAGCCCCAGGGGGTTGGCCGCCTTGTGCGCCTGCTTGGGGCAACGGCAAGGCCTCGCCCTCAATGCGGGCTTGCAGGTGGCTGAGGCCGCCACGCAGCCCACCGGCCACATCGCCCTGGCGAAATGCGGGCGTGATCACCTGGTCAATGATGCGTTGGGCGGCCAAGTCGGGCACAGCGCCTTCGAGTGACTTGGCCGGCGCGATGCGCAAACGACGGTCGTTGAGGGCCACCACCAGCAACAAACCATCGCCCACATCGCGGCGACCGATTTTCCAGGCATCGCCCAGGCGTTGGGTGAAGTCGGCGATGTCCTCAGGCGCGGTGCTGGGCAACACCAACACCACGATCTGGGTGCCGCGCTGCTGTTCAAAGCTTTGGAGTTGTTGCTCCAGAGCCGCCACATCGGCTTCGGCCAGGGTGCCGGTCTGGTCCATCACCCGGGCGGTGAGGGGCGGCACGGGCACGAGTGCTTGGGCCCAAGCAGGCGACAAACTCAAAATGACCCAAGCCATGGCGCTCAAAAGTAGCCGCGTCAAAACCTTGGCCCCACTGTTCCCGCCGAACCGGCCGATGGGCCAAAGCATGGGCATGTGGGTGTGAATCACTTGCCGAAGTCCACCTTGGGCGGCGCGCTGACGGCGGCTTCATTGACCACGGTGAAGTTGGCCTTGGGCGCATAGCCAAACACCATGGCCGTCAAGTTGCTCGGAAAGCTGCGGGCCAAGATGTTGTAGTCCTTGACTGCGGCGATGTAGCGGTTGCGCGCCACGGTGATGCGGTTTTCGGTGCCTTCGAGCTGCACACGCAAATCGGCAAAGCCCTGATTGGCCTTGAGGTTGGGGTATTGCTCAGACACCACCATCAGGCGCGACAAGGCGCTGGAGAGTTGGCCCTGCATGGCCTGGAACTGTTGCAGTGCTTGAGGGTTGGTCAGCACCTCGGGGGTGATCTGGAAACTGGTGGCTTTGGCCCGCGCTTCAATGACTTGGGTCAAGGTTTCCTGCTCAAAATTGGCCTCGCCTTTGACGGTGGCCACGATGTTGGGCACCAGGTCGGCACGGCGCTGGTACTGGTTGAGCACCTCGGACCAGGCCGAGGTGGTTTGCTCGTCCAAGCGCTGGAAATCGTTGTAACCGCAGCCGGACAAGGCCAAGACGACCAAAGAAGTGCTCAGCCAAGCGCTGATACGGGTAGCCAATCGGTTCATGGGGACGCTTTCTGCTGCAAATGGGAAAAAAACTGAACCCAAGTCATGCGGACTCTCGGTCCTGACTTGAAGTCTGCTCCAAGCCACACCCGAATTCAAAGTGTGAGCCAAACCTCGTATTTCAAGACCTAATGGGGCTTTTCGCGGGTGAGCCGTTCTGCAAAAGAAATGCCAATGGCAGACAACACAAAGGTGAAGTGAATCACCGCCACCATGGTGACGACTTGGATGTTCTCCAAGCTCAAATCACCGCTCAAATAGGTCTTCAGGGCATGGACACCCGAGATCGAAATGATGGCAAATGCCAGTTTGAGCTTCAGATTGTAGGTGTTGACATGGTCCAACCAGTCCGGTTTTTTCAGGTCAGATTTGTCGAAGTGCCCGGTCGTGACAAAAAGGGACACACCGGCCAGTGCCACCACCCAAACGAGCTGCGCCACCATGGTCATGTCCACCAACTCCAACACCTTGATGATGAGGTCAATCTTCTGCAGATCGTCAAACAGCAGGGTGTTCATGAGCTTGTAAGTTTCAACCAAAAACTTGCCCAGGATGCCAAAAATAATGCCCACCAAACCGACATAAAAAAACAACATGGTGAAACGCAAGCCGTACAGCAATGAGCCCACACTGGAAAGAATTTTTTCCATTTTTTCCCTTGAGATAAAAATCACCCGCATCGGTTCAATGAGATGTGCGGACAAGCACCCAGACCCTCAACACCTTGCTGCCCAGCCTCCGATCAAGCCCCCTCAATCAACCGACGCATCAATTATGAAGCCGCCCACAGGCAGCCTCAGTATGGACCCCCCCAAATCACTTGGGCCTGGTTAGCCTTGCCCCATCAAAGGTTAGGGGCCAACAGGCGTTGCAGGTCTTTCACCTCAACCCCGCTGCGCTGCGCGAGGTCTTGCACCTGGTCGTCGCCCACTTTGCCGACGTTGAAATACTGCGCCTCGGGGTGCGCGATGTAAAAACCGCTCACGCTGGCCGCAGGCGTCATGGCCAGGCTTTCGGTCAGGCCCATGCCAATGTCTTGGCATTGCAGCACATCGAACATCGCTTGTTTGGCGCTGTGGTCGGGGCAGGCGGGGTAGCCGGGCGCGGGGCGAATGCCTTGGTATTTTTCAGCGATCAGTTCTTCGCTTGTCAGCGCTTCGCCCGCCGCGTAGCCCCACAGGTCGGTGCGCACTTTTTTGTGCAGGCACTCGGCCAGCGCTTCGGCCAAGCGGTCAGCCAATGACTTGAGCATGATGGCGCTGTAATCGTCGTGCGCGGCTTCAAAAGCCTCTGCGCGCTTGTCGGCGCCGATGCCCGCGGTGACGGCGAAAAGGCCCACGTGATCGGGAGCCACGCCCACGGGCGCGACAAAGTCGGCCAAGCAGCGGCTGGGGCGCATGACACCATCGATCATGTGTTTTTCGGTCTGCTGACGCAGGCCGCGCCACGTCATGGCGACCTGGCTGCGCGAGGCGTCGGTATACAGCGCAATGTCGTCGTCGTTCACCGTGTTGGCGGGGTACAGACCCATCACCGCATTGGCCGTGACCCAGCGGCCGTCGATGATTTTTTGGA
>NZ_JBILQU010000050.1:0-19120 GCF_044373035.1 Limnohabitans sp.
ATGGCCATTTCGTGCACGTCCGTCCCCGGCGGATTGAGCTTCACGCTCGGGTCGGGCTCGTAAAAATAATAATCCGGCGGTTGGCCGTTGTCCTCTGAGTAATTCAGAGTCGCGCGGACGGCGTGCAAATCGGTCATGGCGGATGTCAATTCGTTTTTTGGGTGGTGAAGCCTTCGTACACCATGGTGTTTTGCCAGCAAGGCAAGGCCTCGATGTCTTGCAGCAGCCAGCGGGTCAGATTTTTATGGGGCCCCAAAGGCAACTTTTGCCAACCGTGCAAATGCAAGGGGGCCGCCAAGGCGATGTCCGCAATGGTGACTTGGTCACCACACACCCAGCGGCTGGATGCCAAGCGTTTGTCCAAAATCCCTGCCAACTTGTGGAACTGGGCTTCCTGCGCCGACAGGACTGCCGGATCGGCTGCGCCGCCCAGCAAAGGCTTGACGCAGTTTTCCACCAGGAAGACATAACAGCTTGGAAACCAGCTGGAAGACTCCCACAGCAACCAGCGGTTGATGTCGGCACGGATTTTCAAATCCTGGGGATACGACGATGCATGGCCAGTTTTGTCTGCCGCGTACTGCAAGATGGCGTTGGATTCCCAGAGCTCCAAATCGCCGTCCACCATGGCAGGCAAAGACGCGTTGGGGTTCAGGCTGACAAAGGGTTCCAGTTTTTGTTCCCCCTTGAAGTAGTCAACGTGCACCAACTCGTAAGGGGCACCCATCAGCTGCAATCCAGCCAGTACTTTTTTGCAATTGACGGTGATCGGGTCTGCGTGAATTTTCATGTTGTCTCCGTGGTTTGTGTGGTTTCATGAACAATCGCGAAGTCAGTTTAAAAATTGACCCCGGTCAAAACAACTGCTGTAATGCAAATCGATTGTTTATGAATCGCGAACAATGAGCACACCGGAACGGCAGCAACGCCCCATCTCCACCGACATGCTGGCCGCCTTCCTGAAGGTGGCGGAATGTCGCAGCGTCAGTCAGGCCGCCGTTTCCTTGGACGTAGCCAAAAGCCTGATCAGCAAGCGCATCGCACAACTGGAAGAGCGCCTGGAAACCACGCTGTTCAGCAGAAGCACCCGCAAGGTCGCGCTGACGCCAGCCGGAGAAACCTATGTGGACTATGCCAAAAGGGCGCTGGCCGAAGTGTCTGACGGCATGGAGCGCGTGCGGTCTTTGCGAACAGAGCTGAGCGGGAATTTACGATTGACCGCACCCGTTTCTTGGGGTCAGCGGGTTTTGGCCAAACACTTGCCCGAATTCCTCAAGATGCACCCCAGTCTGGAGATTGACCTCATGTTGAATGACCGCATGATGGACATGGCCACCGAGCGCATCGACGTCGCCTTGCGTTGGTCAAGCCATTCGCAGCATGAGCGACACGGCACACCCCTGACCGAAATCAAATGGTTTTTGACCGCCGCCCCCGCTTACATCGCACAACACGGCCTGCCCACTGAACCCTTCGAACTGAACGATCACGCGTGCCTGTATTACCGTCGCGACAACACCGATGACCACTGGACCTTGCTGCACAACCTGGCCGCAAGCCCGAGCGACCCCCGCCATGTGGAAGTCAAAGTGAGTGGGCGATACCGCGTTGACAACCCAGAAGCCGTGTTGGAAGCGGCCTTGGCTGGCATGGGCATCGCTCTCTTGCCAGACTACCTGTGCGTCCCAGCCATCGATCAAGGCAGCTTGGTCAAAGTGCTGACACCCTGGACCCCGCAAACCAAGTTCGGCACCCACATCGTTGCACTGTGTCCACCTGATCGAAAAAAGATCTCTCGCAATCAGGCCCTGATCGATTTTCTGCAACGCACCATGTCCCAAGGCAGTTGATGCAATCGTCAAATTGAACCGGACGACCCATTCAGACCGATCAAGTGACTTATTGGCGTTTTTTCAGTCCGTGACCCCGCCCAGACTTTTGAGCACGCCCAGCCACAAGGCGTCGCGCAATTGGTAGGGCCGTGGATCTTGACGGCCGCTGGGCTGGTCATTGACCGAGGTCTGCACCATCACAATGCCCGATTTGGGCTGCACCATGATGTGTTGACCATGGATGCCTTGCAACGCAAATGTGCGTTCTTTGAAAGGTGCAATCCAGGTTTGGTAGCCGTAGCCCATACCCGGCGTCGCGTAGCGCGGTCGAAATGCCGTCGGTTGGCGTGCTGCATCGGTGGCGTCCAGCAGGTAATCGCGGGGGATGATTTGCACATCGCCTCGGAGGCCATCGTTGGCCAGCAGCACCCCAAAGCGAGCGTAGTCGCGCAGCGTGGCATTGAAGCTGCCGCCGGTGCCCTCGCCTTGGTCAGTGCTGGCCAGCAACCAACGCGCTTGGGCTTGTGCGCCCATGGGTTTCCAGAGCCATTCCTGAGTCATCTGGGTGATGCTCATGCCTGCGGCCCGACTCAAGACTCTGCCCAAAATTTCTGTTTCGATGGTGGCGTATTTGAAGCGCCGACCCTGCTCTGCTTCTCGGGTGGTCTTGGTGTTGAGGTATTCCACGATTTTTTCGGGCCGCATGCGGTTTTCAGGCGAGTACAAAACGCGGCCCCAAAGCCAGATGTCGTCGTCGGGGGTCCAGGTGTAAAGCTCCCGAAATGGCACGCCAGACGACATGCGCAGCAAATTGCGTATGGTGGTTTGGCCGTAAGCGGAGGGCGCAATTTCAGGCCAGTAGTCGGCCGCTTTGTCGTCCAGTGAGCGAATCAGGCCTTTGCTGTGTGCGATGCCCACCAGCATGGCCGTGAATGTTTTGGCCATGGAAAAAGACCGAAACCGCATGTCGGGTTGCCGACCATACTGGTAACGTTCAACCACCACCCGGCCATCCTTGATCACCATCAAGCCGGTGGTTTTGGTGTCGGCCATGAAGTCGTCCAAAGTCTTGCTGAACAGCCCCCACCGGTAGCTGATGGCTGGCGCGTCTGGCCAGCGCGGCAATGGCATGGGGTCACCAGATGGGCTCACAACCGAGCTGGGTGCGATTTTTTCATTGGCAGACCAAGTACCCACCCGGCACTCAGGCCGTGTCAAGGCTTGAGGGCAAACCGGGTAACCTTGTTTCATGCCCAAACGCTCGGCATCCGGACCATCCGGTCGCGTTGAAGAGGTCTCGGCCCCGGCCCCCAAATGCATGGCGAGCCAGCCAACCAAGAGCAAAGACATAGCCCATTTTGAATGCGCAAAAATCATAAATTCCCCAAATTTCTTTTTGTTATCAAATTAAGCATTTCCGGAAAAGCTTATCAGACGCTGGGATGCTGCCCGCAGAATTCCGCCTCCAGACAAGCCCCATGCACCAGCGCCTGCGCAGGCGCTAAACTGTTTTGGCCGGAAGACTTAGACCCCAACACCCGCCGAGGAGCCCATGAGCGAACTTGCACAATTTTTGGCCAGCCGCGATGCTTTGCTGACCCACCGCACCGATTACGAGGCTGCTGTGGCGGCGTTTCGCTGGCCTGTTTTGACGCATTTCAATTGGGGGCTGGACTACTTTGACAGCATCGCGCGGGACAACCCCGCCCCGGCTTTGCACATTGTGGAGGCCTCGGGCGAGCAGTTTCGCCTGAGCTATGCCGAACTCTCGCAGCGCTCCAACCAAGTCGCCAACTGGTTGGTGGCCCTGGGTGCGCGCAAGGGCGACCGGATTTTGCTGATGATGGGCAACGAGGTGCCCTTGTGGGAGACCATGCTCGCCGCGATCAAGCTGGGCGTGGTGCTGATTCCCGCCACCACGCTGCTGTCGGGCGATGATTTGCAAGACCGCCTGGAGCGCGGGCGTGTCAAATGCATCATCACCAACGCGGGGGGGATGGCCAAAGTGCTGGATTTGCCCAGCACCGCGACGAACGGACTGACTTTGGTGAGCGTGTCAGGCCGAGCAGGCTTGCCTGAGGGTTGGCAAGATTACGCGCTGTCACACCAAGCCAGCACCGCCTTCAACCCGCCCGAGCCGACACGGGTGACCGATCCTTTGCTGGAGTATTTCACCTCGGGCACCACGGCCAAACCCAAGCTGGTGCAACACACCCAGCAAAGTTACCCGGTAGGGCACTTGTCCACCCTTTACTGGCTGGGCCTGCAAAAAGGCGATGTGCACTGGACCATCAGCTCGCCGGGCTGGGCCAAGCACGCTTGGAGCTGTTTTTTTGCGCCGCTCAACGCGCAAGCCTGTGTGTTCATCTACAACTACGCACGCTTCAATGGGCCAGACATTCTGGGCACGCTGGTGCAGCACCAGGTCAACACCCTGTGCGCGCCGCCCACGGTGTGGCGCATGCTGATTCAAGAAGACCTGAAAGCCTGGCCCGTGCAGTTGCGCGAGCTGATCTCGGCAGGCGAACCGCTCAACCCCGAGGTCATCGATCAGGTGCGCTCCGCATGGCAAATCACCATCCGGGACGGTTATGGCCAGACCGAGACCACGGCCCAGATTGGCAACCCACCGGGTGCCCCCTTGAAGGCAGGCTCGATGGGAAGGCCTTTGCCCGGCTACCGAATGGTGCTGTTGAACGCCGATGGCGAAAGCGCCGACGAAGGCGAGATTTGCATTGACCTGGCGCACCGCCCCACCGCGTTGATGAACGGCTATGCCGACGACGCTGACAAAACCGCCGAGGCCATGCGCGATGGCCACTACCACACCGGCGACGTGGGCCAGCGCGACGAGCAGGGTTACATCACGTATGTCGGCCGGGCCGACGATGTGTTCAAGTCTTCGGGCTACCGCATCAGTCCCTTCGAGCTCGAAAGCGCGCTGATCGAACACCCGGCCGTGGCCGAGGCGGCGGTGGTGCCCGCGCCAGACCCCTTGCGCGGCTTGGTACCCAAGGCCTATGTGATCCTGGCCCCGGGCCACGCGCCAAATGCGGCCACGGCGGGGGCGATTTTCAAGTTCATGCGAGAGCGGGTTTCAAGCTACAAATTGGTGCGCCGCATCGAGTTCAGCGATCTGCCCAAAACCATTTCGGGCAAGATCCGCCGCGTGGATTTGCGCAACCAGGAAAATGCGCGTGCAGCCCAAGGCGGCCGCCACGCGGGCGAGTTCCGAGAAGAAAACCCATGAGGCCCGCATGAAGACATGGATGCTTGCATGGGTGGTGTTGGCCTTGCTGCTGCCCACGGCGTTTGCCCAGCGCCTGTACGACGGCAGCGGTCGGCAGATTGGACGGGTGGATGCCGAGCGCTTTTACAACGCTTCGGGTCAGCAAATCGGGCGCATCGATGGCGAGCGCGTGTATGACGCGTCAGGGCGGCCGTTGGGGCGGATCGATGGCACCCGGGTGTACAGCGCCTCGGGCAGCCAGATGGGGCGCATTGACGGTGACCGCCTCTACAGTGCGTCGGGCTCGGCCATGGGCCGCATCGATGGCGACCGGCTCTACGACGGCTCTGGCCGCCAGATTGGGCGCGCCGATGGGCTGCGGCGCATGCAAATGATCGTGTTTTTTTATTTCTTCATGTGAGAGGGCCACCATGACCGTTCGGGAAATCCTCAAGATGGGTGACGCCCGACTGCTGCGCGTGGCCGATCCGGTGCAGACCTTTGATTCGCCGCAGCTGCACGCCTTGATCGCCGACTTGCACGACACTATGGCGGCCGTGAACGGCGCAGGCCTGGCCGCCCCGCAAATTGGCGTGAACCTGCAACTGGTGATTTTTGGCAGCACGGCGGTGAACCCACGCTACCCGGGCCGCCCGCTGGTCCCGCGCACGGTGCTGCTCAACCCGGACATCACGCCATTGGGGGCCGAGGAAGAGGACGATTGGGAAGGCTGTTTGTCGGTGCCTGGCTTGCGCGGTGTGGTGCCGCGCTGGTCGCGCATCCGTTACACCGGCTTCGATGAAAAAGGCACACCCATCGACCGCACGGTGGACGGTTTTCACGCCCGTGTGGTGCAGCATGAATGCGACCACCTGATCGGCAAGCTCTACCCCATGCGGGTGCGCGACTTCAGCCGCTTTGGTTTCACCGAAGTGCTGTTTCCCGAGATCAGCGCCGCCGAGGACGATTGAGCCAACGCTCCCAGCCTGCTCTGCCCAAAAGCCCATGGCCTCAAGCCCCCACTCATCGAGGCTGGCGCAGGGGTTGGAGCAAGTCACTCAAGCCGTTGTGGTCAATCTCCTGCATGAGCTGCAGCAGTTGACCGATTTCACCCTTGGGGAAACCCTCACGCGCAAACCAGTTGAGGTAGTTGCCGGGCAAATCGGCGATCAACATGCCTTTGTGCTTGCCAAAGGGCATGGGCGTGTTGACCAGTTTCATCAGGTCTTCGGGTTTCATGCACGAGCCTTTCAGTCTTGTCCGCTCAGGCTTCGCCCCACAACCATTGACCCACTCGCGCATGGAAAGCTTCGGGTCTGGACACCATGACCCAATGCCCACAGGGCAAGCCCTGCACGACGCTGCCGGGGGTGGATGCAACCTTCTCCAACCATTGGACCGAATGGAACATGAAAGGCTTGCGCTCGCCGTAGACAAACAGCAGCGGCTGGGGCAACTGAATTTGTGCCGCTCGCTTAAAGCCGCCTGCCGTGCTGAACCACTGCATGGCATAGGGGTAATTCATCTTGTGGGTGATCGAGGCTGGGTCCGTGGGGCAGCGCAGCCAGCGGGCCATGGCGCGGGTCATGCGGGTGCCCAAGTTGCCGCCCAGCTTCCAGGCCAAGGCCAGCCACACTTGGTAGCACATGACGGACAGCTTTTCTTTCAAACCCCATTCGCGCAGCAGGGCACCCGAGTTGTGGTCCCCCACATCCACCGCCACCACACGGGCCACGCGCTCTGGGTGGCGCATGGCCAATTCGTAGCCAAACACGCAGCCCCAGTCGTGCAGTATGAGCGTCACGGGCTGGTCGGGGCTGATGCGGTCCACGATCTGACGCAAGAGCTGGCACATGTCGTCCAAGCTGGTGGCGGCAGGGCCCGTCTCAAAGCCAGGCAGTGTCAGGCGGGCACAGCTGGCACGGTCTTGCAGTGCGGCCACGGTGCCGTCCCACAGGGCGCGGGTGTCGGGCCAGCCATGCAGCATGAGGATGACTTCGTCGCCCTGCCCTTGCAGCCAGACTTCGGTGCCGTTGACGGTGATGCACCGCTCCTGCTTGTCCATGGTTTACAAAGCCTTGGCCAGGCGCGCAACGCCTTCGAGGATCTTGTCTTCGCCCACGGTGGCAAAGCTCAAACGGAAGGTGGCGTGGTCGGGGTGGGCGCAGAAGAACGGTGTGCCCGGCACAAAGGCGACGCCTTGCGCGATGGCGCTTTTGGCGAACACATTGCCATCATTGACCTTGCCGCCCGCACCTGTGAGGCGCGCCCAAACAAACAAGCCGCCTTGCGGCTGCACAAACTCGACCGCATCGCCCAACTCACGGCGCAGCGCGTTGCCCATGGTTTGGGCGCGCTGAGCATACACGCTGCGCACTTTGTCGAGCGTGGCGGGCATGCGGCCCGCCAAAAGGTATTGCGCGGCGGTGGCCTGAGCAAAGGTGCTGGTGTGCGCATCGCTGAACTGTTTGCACATGGTGGCGCGGGTCAGCAACTCGGGCGGTGCCACCATCCAGCCCACACGCAGGCCGGGCGACAACACCTTGGAAAGCGAGCCGCAATGCACCAACAGCTCGCGGCTGCCGGGCACGGATGCGCTCATGGCCAGCAGGCTGGGCGGCGGGGCTTCGCCAAAGTACAAATCACCATACGGGTCGTCTTCGACGATCAGGGTCTGGTGTTTGACCGCCATCTGAAGCACCTGCTGGCGGCGCTCGGCGTTGAGCAAGGCACCGCTGGGGTTACCAAAGGTGGGGATCACATACACAAACTTGGGCTTGTGCTCGGCGATCAACTTTTCCAGCTCGTCGGTCTTGACGCCATGGCCGTCCACCGGGGCGCTGATGAGTTCGGCCCCATACAGGCGAAAGCATTGGATGGTGGCTAAAAAAGTCGGGCCTTCCACGATCACCTTGTCACCGGGACTGATCATGGTTTTGCCGATCAAATCCAGCCCTTGCTGGCTGCCCGTGGTCACGATGAGTTGTTCGGCAGTCACATCTTTGGCGCCCTTTTGGCCCATGAAGTGCGCCAGTTGCTCGCGCAGCAGACCAAAGCCTTCGGTCGCGCCATACTGCAGGGCCGCGCCGGGGTCTTGGCTCAGCGCGGCGTTGCTGGCTTCGCGGATGCCCTCCACGTCAAACATGGCGCTGTCAGGAAAGCCGCCCGCAAAGCTGATGATGCCGGGCTTGCCCAAGAGCTTGAACAGCTCGCGGATGGCGGAGGTTTCGACGTTGTTCAGGCGGTCGGCAAACTGCAATGGCATGGTGTATCTTCCCGTGTTGTCTAAGCCCTCCATTTTGCCTACATCCCAACTCATGAAGCCCGCCCAGATCGAATCTTTTTTTGCCACCCTGCAAGCGGCCAACCCCATGCCCGTGACGGAGCTGGAATACACCAGCGTGTTCGAGCTGCTGGCCGCTGTGCTGCTGTCGGCCCAGGCCACCGACGTGGGCGTGAACAAGGCCACACGCAAACTGTTTCCGGTGGCGGGCACGCCGCAAAAGATCCTGGCGCTGGGCCTCGCAGGACTGGAGGACCACATCAAGACCATTGGCCTGTTCCGCAGCAAGGCCAAACACCTGATGGAAACCTGCCGCATTTTGGTGGAACAACACGGCGGCCAAGTGCCCCGCACCCGTGAAGCGCTGCAAGCCCTGCCCGGCGTGGGCCGCAAAACCGCCAATGTGGTGCTCAACTCTGCTTTTGGTGAGCCCACCATGGCGGTGGACACGCACATTTTTCGCCTGGGCAACCGCACGGGCTTGGCCCCGGGCAAAACGCCTTTGGCGGTAGAGCTCAAGTTGCTCCAACGCATTCCAGCCCAGTATGTGGTGGATGCCCACCACTGGCTGATCCTGCACGGACGCTATGTGTGCCAAGCGCGCAAGCCGATGTGCGGACTGTGCGCAGTCGCGGCGTTTTGCGACTTCAAACCCAAGACGGCTTGAGCTCATGGGCCCCGCCCCGGGGCAAGGGCGCGCCCTACAATCCCCACCCATGACTGAAAACGCTCCCATCGACGGCCCCAAGCCCAAAGGTATCCCGGCTGACGTGCCATTTTTGCGTACCATCAAAAGCTATGTGCTGCGCGCTGGCCGCACCACCCTTGGCCAGGCCAAAGCCTATGAGCTGTATGGACCCACCCATTTGCTCCCCTACGCACCCCAGGCCCTGGACGCCAGCGCCGCGTTTGGCCGCAGCGCCCCGCTGATTCTGGAAATTGGCTTTGGCATGGGCGAAGCCACGGCCCACATCGCCCGGGTTCGGCCCGATGACAATTTTCTGTGTTGCGAGGTGCACGAGGCGGGCGTGGGTGCCCTGCTCAAACGCATTGGCGAGCAAGACCTCCACAACATCCGCATCCTGCGTCATGACGCGGTCGAGGTCATTGATCACATGATCCGCCCGGGCGCGCTGGACGGCGTGCACATTTTTTTCCCGGACCCTTGGCACAAAACCAAACACCACAAACGCCGCTTGATCCAGCCTGAACTGGTGAACAAGTTGGCCCAGCGCCTCAAACCGGGTGGCTATCTGCACTGCGCCACAGACTGGCAACCTTACGCCCAGCAGATGATGGAAGTCATCAGCGCCGAGCCCTTGCTGGCCAACACCAGCGACGCATTGGGCCGCTATGCCACCAAGCCCGACTACCGGCCGCTGACCAAGTTTGAAAACCGCGGCCTCAAACTCGGTCATGGCGTGTGGGATCTGGTGTTCCGGCGGGTCTGACATGCGCAAATCCGAGCGTGCTTTCCCGATGCCCCCGCGCGACGGCGTGAGCGCCAGCGTGGTCTCGGTCCCGCAGGGCGCGCCGCACCTGCTCGATTTTTTGGCCCAGCGCATGCCCGGTATTTCGCGCAGCGAATGGGCTGAACGCTTGGCGCAAGGATTGGTGCTGCACGAAGACGGTCAAGCGGCCCTGCCCCACCAAAGTTGCCAACCGGGGCTGCGCCTTTATTACTACCGGCATCTGGCCGACGAGCCCGTGCTGCCGGTTCAGGCCAAGGTACTGTTTGAAGACGAGCACCTACTGGTGGCCGACAAACCGCACTTCATGCCCGTCACGCCCACGGGTCGATACGTGCAGCAAAGCCTGTTGGTGCAGCTCAAACGCCAGACGGGCTGCGCAGATCTGGTGCCACTGCACCGCATCGACCGAGAAACCGCAGGTCTGGTGTTGTTTGGCAAACGACTGCACGAGCGCGACGCCTACCACGCGCTGTTTCGGAACCACCTGATCCACAAGACCTACCACGCGGTGGCTGGGCATGCGCCGCACCTGAAGCTGCCGCTGGCACACACCAGCCGCCTGGTGCCGGGCGAGCCGTTTTTCAGAACGCAAGAAGTGCCGGGGCCAGCCAACAGCGAAACCCGCATCGCTTTGCTGCACACCGATGGCCAGCGCGCGCTGTATGCGCTGGAGCCCATCAGCGGCAAGCGCCACCAGCTGCGGGTGCACATGAACGCCTTGGGCATCCCGATCGAAGGCGACCTGTTTTACCCCACCGTCTTGCGCGGCCCGGATGCGCCTGAAGACTTCAGCCAGCCCCTGCAATTGCTGGCCCAGGCGGTGCAATTCACCGATACGATCACCGGTCAAATCCGCAATTGGACCAGCGGTTTGCGTTTGACACTCAGACCGCCTTAAGACACTTGGGCTCAGTGGCTCAGCCTGGCAACAAACTCGCCAGCAAATGACTCAGGTGCACGGCTTCGCGTTTGGCGCCGTCGTGGATCTGGTGGCGGCAGCTGGTGCCATCGGCGACCAGGATCGCATCAGGCTGGGCGCGCACGGCAGGCAACAAGCTCAGCTCAGCCATCTGCATGGACACCTCGTAGTGCTTGGCTTCGTAGCCAAAACTGCCGGCCATGCCACAGCAACTGCTCTCGATCAGTTGCGGCTTGGCCCCCGGAATCCAGCGCAAGACCTCCAACACGGGGGACACCGCGTCAAAGGCTTTTTGGTGGCAATGCCCGTGCAACAACAGCGGGCGGTCCACCGGGGAGATTTGCGCCTTCAGCCCGTCCAGCTGCCCTGATTGGGCTTCGCGGGCCAAAAATTCTTCGAACAACAAGGCCTGCTGGGCGATCTTTTGCGCGCCCTCGCCCAAACCCATCACCAGCAACTCATCGCGCAAGGTCAGCAAGCAAGAAGGCTCCAAGCCCACGATGGACAGCCCTTTTTCGGCAAAAGGCAACAAGCTTTGCACCACTTCTCGGGCTTTGTCACGGGCTTTGTCCACCATGCCGCTGGCCAAGTAGGTTCGGCCGCAGCACAGGTGCTTACCGTCGTCCTGCAACTTGGTGGCCACATGCACGGTGTAACCCGCCGCCTGCAGCACCTTCACGGACGCATGCGCGTTGGCCGACTCCAAATAGCCGTTAAAGGTGTCCACAAACAAGACCACCCCACGCGCCGCTGCCAACACCTCGGCGCGGCTGGCCGTGCGGGACGCCGAAGTGGCGCTGGCGTTGAAAAAGTGTCGCGTCTGCCACTCCGGCAAGCTGCGCTTGGCCGACAGGCCCAATAGCTTCTCAGTCAACGCAGCCAGCAAGGGCATGCGGTTGCGCAGGTTCAAAACCGGGGCCAGCCTAGCCGCCCAAGCCGCGTACTCGGGCAAATGCGCCACCATTTTGTCTTGCATGGTGTGGCCGTGTTTGGCCTTGTAGTGCTGCAAGAACTCGACTTTCATCTTGGCCATGTCCACCCCGGTGGGGCAATCGCGCTTGCAGCCTTTGCAACCCACGCACAAGTCCATGGCATCGTGCACCGCCTGGCTGCTCAGCGCGTCCTCGCCCGTCAAGCCCTCGATCTGTCCGCTCAGCGCCAGGCGCAAGGTGTTGGCACGGCCCCGCGTCAGGTGCTGCTCATCGCGGGTCACGCGGTAGCTGGGGCACATGGTGCCTGCGTCGAACTTGCGGCAGTGCCCGTTGTTGTTGCACATCTCCACCGCCTTGGCCAGGCCTTGGGCCGGGTCGCCGCCGGTGCCCGGCGCACTGGTTTGCTCGGTCACAGGGTTGTTTTGCACATCCCAGGCACGCCAGTCCAAAGCGGTTTGGATAGGCACCACCTTGTAGATGGGCGAATAGCGCATCAGTGTGGTGTCGTCCATTTTGGGCGGGTTAACGATGCGCTGGGGCGACAGCATTTGACCGGGGTCCATCTGTTGCTTGATGGCCGCAAAGGCTTCGCTGATGCGTGGGCCAAACTGCCAGCCAATCCACTCGCCCCGGCACAGCCCGTCTCCGTGCTCACCACTGAACGCACCCTTGTAATGACGCACCAAGGCGCTGGCCTCTTCGGCAATGGCGCGCATTTTGCTGGCCCCATCGCGGCGCATGTCCAAAATGGGCCGCACATGCAAAGTGCCCACCGAAGCGTGGGCGTACCAGGTGCCCCGGCTGCCGTATTTGCGAAACACGCCGGTCAGGGCCTCGGTGTACTCGGCCAGACTTTCCAGCGGCACCGCGCAGTCTTCAATAAAGCTCACCGGCTTGCCGTCGCCACGCAGGCTCATCATGATGTTCAAGCCCGCCTTGCGCACTTCCCACAGGTTCTTTTGCGGAGCATCGTCCACCATCTCGACCACGCTGCCGGGCAGGCCCAAGTCGCCCATCAGCTCCACCAGCTCTTTGATTTTGTGGACGATATCGCCCTTGCTGGGACCAGAAAACTCCACCAACAACACCGCTTCGGGCATGCCGCCGTTGATGTGTGGCGACAAGGCGGTGCGGATGGTCGGCGCAAAGGCCGGGTTTTGCAAAGACAGCTCGATCATGGTGCGATCCACCAGCTCGACGGCCGACAGCTGCCCCACGGCCATGCCCTGCCCCAGCTTGACGATGTGCTGGGCCGAATCCATGGCTTGGTAAAAGCTGGGGAAATTCACCACGCCCAGCACCTTGGCGCGTGGCAACTCGGCCAAGCGCAGGGTGAGCGAGCGTGTCAGCGCCAGCGTGCCTTCGCTGCCAATCAGCAAATGCGACAGGTTGACGGAGCCATCGGCCGTGTAGGGCCGCTCGTTTTGGTTGCGGAAAATGTCCAGGTTGTAGCCGGCCACGCGGCGCAAAACTTTGGGCCAATGGGCTTCGATCTCACTGGCGTGTTGCTGTGCCAAATCGCGCACAAAGTCGCCGATCTGGCGCACCCGCCCCTGGGCTTGTTCATAGGCGCCAAACTCCAGCAAACTGCCGTCGGCCAACCAAGCCTCAGCCCCCAGCACGTTGTGCACCATGTTGCCGTAGGCAATTGAGCGGCTGCCACACGAGTTGTTGCCAGCCATGCCACCCAAGGTAGCCTGAGCGCTGGTGGACACGTCCACCGGGTACCACAGGCCATGCGGTTTGAGGGCCGCGTTCAGGTGGTCCAGCACCAGTCCCGGCTCCACGGTGGCCGTGCGCTGCTGCGCGTCCACCGAGATGATGTGGCGCATGTGTTTGGAATGGTCCATGACCAAGCCCGCCCCCACGGTTTGGCCGCACTGGCTGGTGCCGCCGCCGCGCGGCACGATGGACACGCCCAAATCACGGCAAATGTCCATGGCCACGCACACATCGGACGCATCACGCGGCAGAAACACACCCAAGGGCATGACTTGGTAAATCGAGGCATCGGTGGCGTAACGGCCCCGGTCGGCCGCAGAGAACAGCACCTCCCCTTGGGCGTGCTGGCGCAAATGCTTGGCAAGCGTTGCGGCCACCTCATTGCTGCCAGCAGCCACTTTTTCGTAGGCACCTTCAGGCGAAGTTTTTGACAAATCGATCGGCAAAGGAGCGTTCATGGGGTCTTTCCTTCTTTTTCTGCAGGGACAAAACTCGCCGCCGCACTGCGCAGCTGCTCGATCACCACATGGCGTTTGTTGTCCAGGTGCTGCATCAGCACCCGACGCAGGGCCGCTGCGTCGCGGGCCTCCAAGGCCTGCACCATCGCCACGTGCTCGTCCACAGCGCGCTGCCATTTGTCGCCGTCTTGGTTGGAGCGAAAGCGCAACGCCTGCAAGCGGGCATTGACCTGGTTGTAGGTCGCCGTCAGCACCGGGTTTTTGGCTGCGGCGTTGAAGCTGCGGTGAATGGCCGCATTGATTTGGTAATAGGCTGACAAGTCACGGCGGGTGTAGGCCGCCATCATCTCGTAGTGCAAGGCCTTGATTTCGCTGAGTTCGGCCTCGGTCACGCGCTGCGCGGCCAACTCACCCGACAGCCCCTCCAAGCCCGCCATCACCTCAAAGGTGTGGTGCACATCCGCCTCGCTCAACTGCAACGCCACCGACCCCCGGTTGGGCAAGAGCTCGACCAGGCCTTCGGCCGCCAGCATCTTGATGGCTTCGCGCAGCGGCGTGCGCGAGATGTGCAGCTCTTCGCACAGCGTGCGTTCATTGAGTTTGCCACCGGGTGGAATCAAGCCCTCCACCAGCATCTGGCGCAAGCGCTGCGCCACTTGCGCATGCAAAACGGGACGATGAAGGGTCGATTGGTCAATGCCCATAAGAGTTTTTGAATACAAAAAAATGAGTCGTATCTGCCAATTTTAGGACAAACACCCTTGACAAAGGTATTTTGAATACAAAAAATGAGTGAAATACTGAAAGGCTTTGCCGCGCATGCTCACCACGAATTTCCACCCCACGGGCCGCCACTTCCTGCAAATTCCAGGCCCCTCGCCCGTGCCTGATCGCATCTTGCGGGCCATCAGCTCGCCCACCATCGACCACCGTGGCCCCGAGTTCGGCGCTCTGGGCAAGAAGGTGCTGGCCGACGTGCAAAAGATTTTCAAAACCCGCCACCCTGTCATGATTTACCCCGCTTCGGGCACCGGGGCTTGGGAGGCGGCTCTCTCCAACGTGCTGAGCACCGGCGACCATGTGCTGATGTACGAGACCGGTCACTTTGCGTTTTTGTGGAACAAACTGGCCAACCAACTCGGACTGAAGTCAGAGGTCATCAGCCTGCCGGGTCTGGAGGGCTGGCGTCACGGCGTGCAGGCCGATTTGATCGAGCAACGCCTGAAAGCCGACTCGTACCACAGCATCAAGGCCGTTTGCGTGGTGCACAACGAAACCTCGACCGGCGTGACCAGCGACATCGCCGCCGTGCGTCGCGCCATGGACGCTGCCAAGCACCCTGCTTTGCTGCTGGTCGACACCATCTCGGGCCTGGCCAGTGCCGACTACCGGCACGACGAATGGGGCGTGGATGTGACCATCAGCGGCTCGCAAAAAGGGCTGATGTTGCCGCCCGGCATCAGCTTCAACGCCTTGTCACCCCGCGCCATTGAGGTCAGCCACCAAGGCGGCATGGCGCGCAGTTACTGGGCCTGGGGCGAAATGATCGAGATGAACAAAAACGGCTACTGGCCCTCGACCCCCAACACCAACTTGCTGTATGGCCTGAGCGAAGCGTGCGACATGCTGCTGGCCGAAGGCCTGGACACGGTGTTTGCCCGTCACCAGCGCTGGGCTGCAGGTGTCCGGGCGGCGGTCAATGCTTGGGGCCTGCCGATTCAATGCGCCGACCCGGCCGTCTACTCCCCCATCCTGACCGGCGTCATGACCCCTGAAGGGGTAGACGCCGACGCGGTGCGCAAAGTCATCCACGAACGCTTTGACTGCTCGCTGGGCACGGGCCTGGGCAAAGTCAAAGGCCGCATGTTCCGCATCGGCCACCTGGGCGACAGCAACGACCTGACCCTGATCGCCACCGTGGCAGGCTGCGAAATGGGCCTGAATCTCTCGGGCGTGGCGCTGCAAGGCAGCGGCGTGCAGGCCATCATGGACCATTTTTCGAGCCACTGATGGACAGACACCCTCACGTCTAGAGTGCATTTTCAAAACACAACCCCAGGAGACAACATGAAACGCAGAACCTTTGTAGCCGCTACAGCCGCCACCGCAGCCACACTCGTTGCACCCGCGGTGCAGGCGCAATCCCTGCCCGCTGGGCCCGTGCGCATCTTGGTGGGCTTTGCCCCCGGGGGTGGCACCGACATCCTGGCTCGCATCGTCGCGCAAAAACTGCAAACCATGTGGGGCATCACGGTGCTGGTCGAAAACCGCGCCGGGGCCACTGGGGTGATCGCTGCGGAAGCGGTGGCCAAGGCAGCCCCTGACGGCAACACACTGCTGATGGCGCACATCAACAGCCATGCGCTGGCCCCCGCCCTCATGCCCAAACTCAGCTATGTGGTGGACCGCGACTTCACGCCTTTGACCCTGGTCGGGATCACGCCCAATTTGCTGATCTCCAACAACGACCAGCCCGCCAAAACCGTGGCCGAATTGGTGTCTCTGTGCAAGGCCAACCCGGGCAAGGTGAGCTTTGGTTCTGCCGGCCAAGGCTCAGCCCAACACATGGCTCTTGAGTCCTTCAAACTGGCTGCAGGTGTGGACACCATCCACATCCCCTACAAAGGATCGGGCCCCATGTTGGTCGATTTGATTGGGGGACAAATCGGGTACTCGTTTGACACCATGACCGCTGCGACACCCCATGTCAAAAGTGGCAAGGTGCGCGCGATTGCACAAACCCGAGCCAAGCGGGCCTCCAGTTACCCCAATGTGCCCACCATGATCGAAGCGGGCTTTCCCAACTTCGAGGCCACCACCTGGTACGGTTTGGTCGGTCCAGGCAAACTCCCCCCGGCCATGGCACAACGCATGAACGAGGACATCAACAAAGTCTTGGTCATGCCCGACGTGGTGGAAAAATTGGCCCAATACGGCGCAGAGGACGGCGGCGGTTCGGCGCAACGCTTTGCCGATTTCATCCGCACCGAACAAGTCAAGTGGGCCAAAGTGGTCAAAGACAGCAACGTGAAGTTGGACACCTGATGTCGGAAATCAACACGGCAGGCACCGTGGACCTTGTTCTCGAGCAAGGTGTGGCCACGGTCACTTTTAACCGCTCCCAGGCACACAACGCCATGACCTGGGCCATGTACCAGCAGCTGAGCGATCATTGCCGGGGCTTGAAAGCCGATGCGGGTGTGCGGGCCGTGGTGTTTCGCGGTGCAGGCGGGCAGGCCTTTGTGGCGGGCACCGACATCGAGCAATTCAAAACCTTCAGCTGCGGTGACGACGGCGTAACCTACGAAGCGCAAATTGAGGCTTGCATCGACTTGCTCTGCTCGCTGCCCATGCCCACCGTGGCGCTCATTGAAGGTTGGGCCGTGGGCGGTGGACTGGCCATCGCCACAGCCTGCGATTTTCGACTGGCCACGCCCGGCTCACAAATGGGCGTGCCCATTGCCAAGACGCTGGGCAATTGCTTGTCGGTGGCGAATGTGGCGCGTTTGTGCGCGGCTTTCGGGCATCAACGCGTCAAACGCATGTTGATGCTGGCCGACATGATCGGCGCCGATGAGGCCCTGGCCTGCGGCTACCTGCACCAACTGGAAGCCCCCGATGAGATCGATGGGGCCACTGCCGCCTTGGTCCAACGCCTGACCACTTTGGCGCCCGTGACGCAACAAGTCAGCAAACAAGCCCTCAGCCGATTGGTTCAGCACAGCGCACCAGAGGCTGAAGACCTGATTCGCCAAGCCTATGGCAGCGAAGACTTTCGTGAAGGGGTGGCCGCCTTCGTGGCCAAACGCAAACCTGTTTGGAAAGGCCGCTGACGGTCAAGAGGGGAATGGGCTAGGCCACGAGCGCTTTAGGGCGCCCTCCCCCCCTTTACTCGGGGTGAATCAAACCCGCTCGGTCACCCAAGCTTGCACGCTGGCCAGCGCTGCGGGCAAGGCCGCAGGGTTGGTGCCACCGGCCATGGCCATGTCGGGCTTGCCGCCGCCTTTGCCGCCCACTTGTGCTGCCACAAAGCTGGCCAACTCACCGGCTTTGACTTTGCCCACGGTGTCAGCGGTCACGCCTGCGGCGATGTTGACCTTGTCGCCATCCACGGCGGCGAGAACGATCACCGCAGTGGTCTTGAACTTGTCCTTGAGCTTGTCCATGGTGTCGCGCAAGGTCTTGGCGTCGGCCCCTTCAAGCTTGGCCACCAGCAGCTTGATGCCTTTGATGTCCACGGCTTGCGTCATCAGCTCGTCGCCCTGGGCCGAAGCCAGTTTGCCTTTGGCGGCAGCCAGTTCTTTTTCCAGCGCCTTGACCTGGTCGAGCACCTGCGCAATGCGGGCGTTCAATTCGGCAGGCTGGGCCTTGAGCGTGCCTGCGGCTTGCGTCACCGTGTCTTCGAGCGACTGCAGATAAGCCAAGGCATTCGCCCCGGTCACGGCTTCGATGCGGCGCACGCCTGCGGCCACGCCGCCTTCACTGACAATCTTGAACAGACCAATGTCGCCCGTGGCTTTGACGTGGGTACCGCCACACAGTTCGCGGCTGGAGCCGATGTCGAGCACGCGCACGGTCTCGCCGTACTTCTCACCAAACAGCATCATCGCGCCGGTCTTTTGGGCGCTCTCGATGTCCATCACACGCGCTTGCGCGGCGGCGTTGGCCAAAATTTCGGCATTGACTTGGCCTTCGATCTGGCGAATCTCGGCATCGGTCACTGGGGCGTTGTGCGCAAAATCAAAACGGGTGCGCCCGGCATTGACCAAGCTGCCCTTTTGCTGCACATGGCTGCCCAGCACTTCGCGCAGGGCTTTGTGCATCAGGTGGGTGGCGCTGTGGTTGCGCACGGTGGCGGCGCGTACGGCGCTGTCCACATGGGCCTGCACCGCGTCGCCCACCTTCAGGCTGCCGGATTTCACTTCGCCGTGGTGGCCAAACACATCGGCCTTGATTTTGAGTGTGTCAGCCACGTTGAACTGGCCACCTGCGTTGTGGACCATGCCCTGGTCGCCCACCTGACCGCCCGACTCGGCGTAAAACGGTGTCGTGTCCAACACCAGAACGCCAGCTTGTCCGGCCTTGAGCTCGGTCACAGCGTTGCCGTCGGCGTACAAGGCGAGCACTTTGGCGTTGGACGTCAGGTCGTCATAACCCACAAAGTCGTTGCCCTCGCCCGAATAGTCGAGCGCCTTGTCCATCTTGAACTTGCCAGCGGCGCGGGCTTGGACTTTTTGCTTTTCCATGGCGGCGGCAAAACCGGCTTCGTCCAC
>NZ_JBILQU010000074.1:0-14883 GCF_044373035.1 Limnohabitans sp.
CGTCATAACCCACAAAGTCGTTGCCCTCGCCCGAATAGTCGAGCGCCTTGTCCATCTTGAACTTGCCAGCGGCGCGGGCTTGGACTTTTTGCTTTTCCATGGCGGCGGCAAAACCGGCTTCGTCCACAGTCAAACCACGTTCGCGGCAGACGTCGGCCGACAGGTCGAGCGGAAAGCCGAAGGTGTCGTGCAGCTTGAAGGCCACTTCGCCGGGCAGCACTTTCACGCCACCTTCGAGGGCCGAATCCAGAATTTGCATGCCGCTTTGCAGCGTCTCAAAGAAGCGCTCTTCTTCCACACGCAAAACGTCGGCAATGCGTTCGGCCTGATCGGCCATGTTGGGGTAAGCCGCGCCCATGAGCTGGACCAAATCGGGCACCAGCTTGTGGAAGAACGGGGTCTTTTGGCCCAGCAAATAACCGTGGCGAATGGCGCGGCGGATGATGCGGCGCTGCACATAGCCGCGGCCTTCGTTGCTGGGCACCACGCCGTCGCTCACCAAAAACGCAGTGGCGCGGATGTGGTCGGCGATCACGCGCAGCGACTTGTTGTTCAGGTCGGTGCAGCCGGTTTCGCGCGATGCGGCTTTGATCAGCGCGTCAAAAATGTCGATCTCGTAGTTGCTGTGAACATGTTGAAGAATGGCTGCAAGACGTTCGAGGCCCATGCCGGTGTCCACGCACGGCGCAGGCAGCGGCGTGACGGCACCGGTTTCGTCCATGTTGAACTGCATGAACACGTTGTTCCAGATTTCGATGAAACGGTCGCCGTCTTCATCGGGGCTGCCGGGTGGGCCGCCGGGGATGTGGGCACCGTGGTCGTAAAAAATCTCGGAGCAAGGACCGCAGGGGCCGGTGTCGGCCATCATCCAGAAGTTGTCGGACTTGTAGCGGCCGCCCTTGTTGTCGCCGATGCGGATGATGCGGTTCTCTGACTTGATGCGTTCAGGCGTCCAGCCTGCGTTGACAAAAATGCCTTCCCAAATGGCATGGGCTTCGTCGTCTTCCATGTACACCGTGGCGTAGAGCTTGTCGGCGGGCAGTTTGTAGACCTGGGTCAGCAGCTCCCACGCCCACTCCAGCGATTCGCGCTTGAAGTAGTCACCAAACGACCAATTGCCCAGCATCTCGAAAAAGGTGTGGTGACGGGCGGTGTAGCCCACGTTTTCCAGGTCGTTGTGCTTGCCACCGGCGCGCAGGCAAGCTTGCACGGAGGCAGCGCGGACATAAGAGCGCTTGTCCGAACCCAAAAACACGTCCTTGAACTGGACCATGCCCGAGTTGGTGAACATCAAAGTGGGGTCGTTGCCCGGCACCAAGGGGCTGGACGGCACCACGGTGTGGCCTTTGGACTCAAAAAAGTCCAGAAAGGTCTTGCGGATGTCGGAGACGGAAATGGGGGCTTGGCTCATGGTGGTTCAGGCTTTCAATGCAACCGGCCATTATAGATTTGAGGCAGGGCCATTTCTGGCACGCACAAGACCAGCCGTCCTCTGGGCATCGGGGTTTTGAGTCTTTTGTGACAGACGGTGCACCGCACAAACGCTAAGCTTGCTGGTTGAACTTATAAAAGTACCTGTACTTGCAGCTTCTGGAGACACCCATGGACATGAAGACATCCCCCCTCGCCCAACTCAACGACCCCAGCCTGCTCAAGACCGACGCCCTCATCAACGGCCAATGGGTCAAAGGCAGCGGCCGTTTTGCCGTGACCGACCCCGCCACCGGGGCCCATCTGGCGGATGTGGCCAATCTGGGCCCAGCGGAGGCCGAGCAAGCCATTGCAGCCGCCAACGCCGCCTGGCCTGCATGGAAAGCCAAAACCGCCAAAGAGCGCAGCATCATCTTGCGAAAGTGGTACGACCTGCTCATGGCCAACCAGGACGACCTGGGCCGCCTCATGACCGCCGAGCAAGGCAAACCCTTTCCCGAAGCCAAAGGCGAAGTGGCCTACGGTGCCAGCTTTGTCGAGTGGTTTGCCGAAGAAGCCAAGCGCATCAATGGCGAAACCCTGCCCCAATTCGACAACAACCGCCGCCTCCTGGTGCTCAAGCAACCGATTGGCGTGTGCGCGGCCATCACGCCATGGAACTTTCCCCTGGCCATGATCACCCGCAAGGTCGCGCCCGCGTTGGCCGCAGGCTGCCCGGTGATCATCAAGCCGGCCGAGCTGACGCCGCTGACGGCCCTGGCCGCGGCCGAGCTCGCCATCCGCGCGGGCATTCCCGCGGGCGTGCTGAACATGATCACGGCCGATGCCGACAACTCGATTGCCGTGGGCAAGGTGCTGTGCGCGAGCGACGTGGTGCGGCACATCAGCTTCACCGGCTCGACCGAAGTGGGCCGCCTCTTGATGGCGCAGTCGGCCCCCACCGTCAAAAAAATGTCGCTCGAACTCGGCGGCAACGCGCCTTTCATTGTTTTTGAAGATGCCGACATCGACAGCGCGGTAGAAGGTGCCTTCGCCAGCAAATACCGCAATGCGGGCCAGACTTGCGTGTGCTCCAACCGCTTTTATGTGCAAGAAGGCGTGTACGACGAGTTTGTCAAAAAATTCGCGGCCAAAGTGCAGACCGCCAAAGTGGGCAACGGCTTTGAAGACGGCGTGAACCAAGGCCCCTTGATTGAAGAAGCGGCCTTGACCAAAGTGCAGCGCCATGTGGACGACGCCGTGGCCAAAGGCGGCCGCGTGGTGGTCGGGGGCAAGCGCCTGTCCGGCATGGGCTCGGGCCAGTTCTTTGAACCCACCGTGGTGGCAGATGCCACCGCCGACATGTTGTGCGCCAAAGAAGAGACCTTCGGCCCCTTTGCACCCATCTTCAAATTCAAGACCGAGCAAGAAGCGGTGGATGCGGCCAACAACACCGAGTTCGGCTTGGCCAGCTACTTTTACAGCCGCGACGTGGGCCGCATCTTCCGCGTGGCTGAGGCGCTGGAATACGGCATGGTGGGCATCAACGTGGGCATTTTGGCCACCGAGCATGTGCCTTTCGGTGGCGTCAAGCAGTCGGGCTTGGGCCGCGAAGGCTCTCACCACGGCATGGACGACTATGTGGAAATCAAGTACCTCTGCATGGGCGACATCCTGAAGTGATGCCAACCCCAAGATCAGCGCAAAGGCTCCGCCTGGGGTGAAGGTTGCGTGCCCTCATACCCGAGCCAGTGGCGAAACGGCATCTTGAATTCGAAATCTTGCAGCAAAGCCCGGTGGACCCATTCCACTGAGTCCGCCCAAGCCGGCTCAGCGCGCAAACTCCACTCCACAAAAGGGGCCAAGTAGGGTTTGTCGGCCCAAAGCGCAGGACTGGCCACCCGTTGATAAGCAGGCGATGCGGTCCACACATTGCCTGGCCACCAACTCATCGCCACACACAACACGGTCAAGGCTGGCAGCAACCAGGGCTTGCAGCGTTGCATTAGCCGGTCTTGCCCAATGGCCATCAACAGCCAAGAAAAACCACCCGCAAAAAGTTGGCACAGATTGAGCAATCCAAACATCAATGAAGCGGCCAGCACCACCGGCGTCATGACGGTTTTGCGGTAAGCCGCAAGCCGTTGCGACGGAGTGATTTGCGGGGCAAAAAAGCTGTTCATCAGTTGCGAAGCACCCGAATCCGAGTCCAGATCTTCAGGGTACAAGCCAGCCACCGAAGAGGCCCACAAAGCACTCATCACGGGCCGTATCTCTGGGGGGCCGGGCTGGTCAGCAAGGTTTCGCCGCGAAGCAAAATGAGTCCATTGAGCGCTTGCTGCGTGCTCATCTGCGACTTCCAGCTCATCGTCAAGTCTTGTTCGTCGGCGCGCGCCACGATGGTGTCCACCAAAGCTTTTTGCACATGCCACATGCTGAACAAACCCAGCGCACAGCACATTACCAAAAGTAAAACCCTCGAACGCACCCAGTTGTCCAGCCAACGCATCAACAACAAAGCCAAACCCAAACCAGAAACGATACGCCCCCAAATTTCAATATCATTCAATTGGACGGTGGTGGTGTTCCATTGCAAATCACCCGCCAATTCGAGCAGACGGTGATTGAAGGACAACTCGAGGACGGTGTAGCAGGCCAGTAAAAACAAAAACCAAGGCTGTGCGTTCAAGGCTTGGTTTTGGGGAGTGGGACTGCGCATCGCTTGATTTTAACTTTGCGCTCTTTGATGGCGGGTCTTGCAAATCTCTTAAGCGATTAGAATTCAGCCACTGCGGGTGTCGTTCAATGGTAGGACTCTTGCTTCCCAAGCAAATAACGTGGGTTCGATTCCCATCACCCGCTCCAAATCATGAAAAAAGGCCCCTCACGGGGCCTTTTTGCATGATTTGGCGTGGATTCAGAAATGCAGCTTCACACCCGTCTTGCTTTGCAGCAACTCAGGCGTCACGCCTGGGGCCAACTCCACCACCTTCAGACCTGCCTCCGTCACGTCCATCACGGCCAGGTCGGTGATGATGCGGTCGACCACGCCCACGCCTGTCAAAGGCAATGTGCAGCTGGGCAAAATCTTCATGTCTTCGGTGCCGTCTTTTTTCTTGGCCACGTGTTCCATCAGGATGATCACGCGTTTGACGCCCGCCACCAAATCCATCGCGCCGCCCATGCCCTTGACCATCTTGCCGGGGATCATCCAGTTGGCCAGATCGCCCTTTTCGCTCACCTGCATCGCGCCGAGGATCGACAGGTTGATCTTGCCGCCACGGATCATGGCAAACGACAGCTCGCTGCCAAAGATCGACGAGCCTTTGATGGTGGTCACCGTCTGTTTGCCCGCGTTGATCAGGTCGGCATCGACTTCGTCTTCGATCGGGAAAGGGCCAATGCCCAACATGCCGTTTTCGCTTTGCAGCCAAACTTCTTTGTCGGTTGGCACAAAGTTGGCTACCAGGGTCGGAATACCGATGCCCAGGTTCACATAGAAACCGTCTTCCAGTTCGTGGGCCGCACGGGCGGCCATTTGGTCTTGACTCCAGCTCATATCAAACTCCTGTTTTTTCTGTCACGGCGGGCTTCATACGCCCGCCTTTTCTGTAATGGTGCGTTTCTCAATGCGCTTTTCCGGTGTCGCGTTCAACACGATGCGGTGCACATAAATGCCTGGCAGGTGCACGCTGTCGGGGTGCATCTCGCCGGTCTCGACGATCTCTTCGACCTCGACCACGCAGATCTTGCCGGCCATGGCCACTGCGGGGTTGAAGTTGCGCGAGGTGTAGCGAAACTGCAGGTTGCCGGATTTGTCGGCGCGGTGCGCTTTGACCAGCGACACGTCGGGCACCAAGGCGCGCTCCATCACGTAGGTCTCGCCGTCAAACTCGCGCAGCTCTTTGCCTTCGGCCACCAGGGTGCCCACGCCAGTCTTGGTGAAGAAAGCCGGGATGCCCGCACCGCCCGCACGCAGCTTCTCGGCCAGCGTGCCTTGGGGGGTGAAATCCAAAGCCAGCTCGCCCGCCAGGTACTGGCGCTCAAACTCTTTGTTCTCGCCCACATACGAAGAAATCATCTTCTTGATCTGGCGGGTCTGCAGCAAGATGCCCAAACCAAAATCGTCCACGCCCGCGTTGTTCGAAATCGCAGTGAGGTTCTGCACGCCGCTGTCACGCAGTGCAGCGATCAGCGCTTCGGGAATGCCGCACAGGCCAAAACCGCCCACGCCAAGCAATTGACCGTCAGCCACGATGCCCTTCAAGGCCTCGGCTGCGGAGGGATAAATCTTGTTCACACCGGTCTCCCATCAAGGATGAATGAAAACATGACGATACTACGTATTCAACTACGTAGTTTTTCGTAGAGGGCTTCCCCTGGCCGCAGACCATCCCACTCATGAACTCAGACATCGATTACCGCCTCGCCTTTGACTTGGCCCCCATCGGCTTGGTGCTCTCGCGCAACCGCGCCATCGTCGACTGCAACCAGCGCGTGTGCGAGATGTTTGGTGTGGGCCGCGAACAACTCATCGGCCAGACCTTTCAGCTGCTTTACCCCAGCGCCGACGAATACGAACGCACCGGCCAGCGCATCAAGCCCATCTTGAACGCCAAAGGCGTGTATGCCGACGACCGCATCATGAAAAGGGTGGACGGCCGCTTCAAAGGCGAAACCTTCTGGTGCCATGTGACGGGCCGAGCGCTCAACCGCGACGCCCCTCACGAAGCAGGCATCTGGACCTTTGAAGACCTCTCGGCCCGCAAACCCGTCAAGGCTGAACTCACCGCCCGCGAACGCGAAGTCGCCGCGCACCTGATGGACGGCCTGACCAGCAAAGCGATCGGCAAAGCGCTGGGCATCAGCCACCGCACAGTCGAGATTTACCGCGTCAAACTCATGCGCAAATACGAGGCCTCGGGGGCGGCGGATTTGATTCAGAAGTTGATGCGTGGGTGAGCGATAAAATGAGGCTTAATTTAATTGGGGGTACAATTAATTATGTTCACCGTGATTGAAACGCCCACTTTTCAAAAGCAGGCAGAGAAACTCTGGCGTCCAACCGAGCGGCACGCCTTCATAGACTGGATCGCATGCACCCGAATGCAGGCACAGTGATCCCTGGTGCAGATGGTGCCCGCAAAGTTCGCTGGACCCTGCAAGGCAAAGGCAAACGAGGGGGCGTTCGCGTGATTTATTTCAATCTGAACGCTGAAGAATTGGTTCTATTGGTGGCGATTTACGCCAAAGCGGACAGAGAGAACCTGCCCGCGCATGAAATTGACAGGCGCTGATGCCATGAATTTGAAAAAGATCGACATTCAGAAGCTGGCCAAAGCGGTCGAAGCCGATGCGGGGCACGCCATCGAGGGGCTGCGCGAATCTCTGACAGAAGCGCGGGACGGGGTGATTGCAGCCGTCCACACGCCTGAGCAAATCATGGCCCGACGACGTGGCCGCCCTGTGGGCAGCAGCCAGGCCGTGACCAAAGAACCGGTCAAGATCAGACTGGACGCAGACGTGCTCGCAGCCCTGCGCGCCACTGGCGATGGATGGCAAACTCGGCTGAATGAAACGCTGCGGGCATCATTGCACTTGGCAGGTAGGGTTTGACTCAAACAGCTGAATGGCGATGTCGACTTGGCGCTTGCGGTGGATGCCCTCGTAGGACTCTTTCATCAGAAAGTCGCGCTTGGGTGGCACACCCTTGACCATGTTTTCGGTGTTGCCTCGGCGAATCCTATCCAGTGGTTCGCCCGTGACCACATGCACATGCCAGGGCTGCGTGTTCATCGACGAGGGCGACCACTTGGCCACCGAGAGGATCTCTTCGATCACCTCACGGGGGACAGGTTTTTGTTGGTAACCGCGAACGCTTTTGCGGGCCTGGATGAGTTCTGAAAATTCATTGCTTTATCTCCTCATTCGAAGATGATGGAAAAGCACTCAAACGTCAATGCAAGCGTGATGCCTAGGTTCCTCAAACCCTCAAGTTTTGGGCTCGATGACCTCTGTGGCGCTTCGGAACGCGTCAATCGCTGCCGGAAAACCACAGTAAACGGTGGCGTGCAGCATGAGTTCGCGGATTTCTTCTGGTGTGGCACCGTTGTTCAGGGCACCGCGAACATGCGCCTTGAGTTCTTGCTGCTTGCCTTGGGCCGTGAGCATGGCCACGGTGATCAGGCTGCGGGTTTTGAGGTCAAGCCCCGGACGCTGCCAGACATTGCCCCAGGCGTTGCGCGTGATGAACTCTTGCATGGGCTGTGTGAACTCGGTCGCACCGCCCAAGGCCCGTTCGACATAATCTGCCCCAACGACTTGGCTGCGCGTAGCCAGCCCGTTTTGGAAATCGGCATCGGTTGGCCATTCAAGCGGCGCTGAATGGGCAGCTGGGGTGTTCAAAGCGGTCATGGTGAAGATCCAAGTTGGTGGAAAATAAACCAAGCATAAACATTTTGAAACCTCTGACGAGCACACCCATGACAACACGCTACCCTGCCCCCGAAATCAATGACTTGCCTGACGACATCAAAGCCAAAGTGCTGGAGGTGCAAGAAAAAGCCGGTTTTGTGCCCCATGTTTTTTTGGCGTTTGCCCGCCGGCCCGCTGAGTGGCGCGCTTTCTTTGCCTACCACGACGCCCTGATGGTGCCCGAGTCGGTGGGGCGCGAGAGTGGCCTGACCAAGGGTGAGCGCGAGATGATCGTGACCACTACCAGCGCGGCCAACCACTGCCTGTATTGCGTGGTGGCACACGGCGCTATTTTGCGCATTTACGAAAAGAAACCCCTGGTGGCCGACCAGGTCGCCATCAACCACCGCAAGGCCGACATCTCGCCACGCCAGCGCGCCATGCTGGACTTTGCGCTCAAGGTTTGCGACCACTCTGACCAGGTGGAAGATGCCGACTTTGCAGTCCTGCACGCGCACGGTTTCAACGACGAAGACATCTGGGACATCGCGGCGATCACCGCGTTCTTTGGTCTGTCTAACCGCATGGCCAGCTTCAGCGGGATGATGCCTAACCCCGAGTTCTATTTGATGGGCCGCGCGCCCAAGGCCAAACCGACGGCTTGAAGCGCTTGCGGCCGGGCCAACAAAGCCCAGGCCATTTGCACCAGGGCTTCTTCAAACGCGGGGCTGCCCAAGAGGGGTGACTTTTCCAGGCTGGCGCTGCGCAGTGTGCCAATGACCGAGCGGGTCAGCACAAACAGCTGCGCCGGGCTGGGTGTTTGCAGCGCGGGGTGGCCGATGCGCTCAAAAAAGATGGCCAGCCGGTCGGCCACCTGACGCACGGCGCTGGCGGTTTCATCGGGCTTTTCCAGTGTCCAGCACAGGCGGATCAGGCTTTGGCTCAGGCCCTTGCCCGTGGCAAAGCCCCGCACCAAAATGCGGAGGGCCTGGCCCAGCAGCTCACGCCCGTCCAGATCACGCACATGCGGCAGGGTTTCCAGCTCGCTGAGGTATCGCCCCAGCTCTTGCAGCACCATCTCTTGGCCCCGCGCGGCCATGGCCCGCACCAACACTTCTTTGCTTGGGAAGTACTGGTACAGGGTGCCAATCGAAAAACCGGCCGCTGCCGCCACCTTGTTGGTGGTCAAACCGCCCTCGCCTTCCTTGTCCAAAATCTGAGCAGCGGCCTTGAACAAGGTTTGCATGGTCTGCTGTGCCCGCGCCTGCGAGGGCTGGCGACGCAGGCTGAGATCGGCCTGGGACTTGGCTTGCGGCTTGGTGGCAGGTTTTGCATCGGGTTTGGCAGCGGGCATGAAAATCCTTATTCAAAATGTGAGCAGATAGCGAGTTGCAAGGTCTTTGCAAAACCTGAACAATGCTCATATTCTGACCTATTTGACCAAGAGATCCACCATGCCCCCCTACCCCGCCGCCCCGACCGAGTTGACCGTGCGCCGATTGAGCGTGGACCTGAGCCAGGGTTTTTCGCGTCACTGGAATGGCGGCGATGCGTTTTTAACGGCCTATGCCAACGCCTTGTCCATGAGCTTTCCGGTGGGCGAGCAGTCCTTTATTGATGCCGTCAAGGCCGGGGCCAAGCAGCTGCCCGACACCCCCGAAAACGCCGAGCTCAAGGAAATTGCCAAGGGCTTTGTGGGCCAGGAGGCGACCCACCGCCACCTGCATGCGCTGTACAACGCGCACCTGGAAAAACAAGGCTTGGTCAACCACTGGGGGCCCCGCGCCGAGCAACGCCTGAAAAAAGGCCGCGACGAATTCTTCAGCAAAAGCGACAAGGGTTATCTGCACGAGCTGGCCATCACCGCCGCTTTTGAGCACTACACCTCGATTTTTGGCGACCAGACGTTGGACCGGATGGACCAAGCGGGTGACTGGTTTGCTGGCGCAGAAGACCCTCTCAAAACCCTGTGGCGTTGGCATGCGGCGGAAGAGTCCGAACACAAATGCGTGGCCTTTGACCTGTACCAGCGCCTGGGCGGAAACCACACCTGGCGCATGCGCTGGTTTTGGTTCGTGACGGTGCAGTTCAGCACCGACGTCTTCCGCCAAACCGTCAACAACCTCTGGCACGACAAGACACTGTTCAAGCCCTCCACCTGGTGGTCGGCCAGCAAGTTTTTGTTCGGCCGCCACGGCATGGTTTGGCGCGTGGCCAAGCCCATCTGGGCCTACACCCGCCAAGACTTTCACCCTATGCAAGTGGGCAGTGCCACCTTGTCACAAGACTGGCTGCAAAGCCATGCTGACCAGTGGCGTGCTGTGGGCGGCGCGGCTGCAACAACACCTTGAGGCATTCGCTCCCGGGGGTGCGCTCCCACACAACAGCAACAGCGCTCAGTCGCTGACCAAGGCCCGCACCCAGTCGGGGAGGGCCACCGCTTTTTGATTGGGAAAATTCACCCAAATGGTGGTCGCACCCCCGGCGGCAAACACCACGCCAGGCTGATCGGTGCGCTCCAGCGTGCACCAACTCTCAAATGTGGTGCGGCCCGGATCGCTCACAAACATCTTGGCCAGGATGCTGCCCGGGTATTCAAACTGTTGGTAAAAATTGCAAAACGCATTGATGATCACCGGTCCTTCGCCCTGCGGGTTGGGCATGAAGCCGATCTTGTCGAACCAGTCAATGCGGGTGCTTTCCAAGTACCGGAAATACACCGTGTTGTTGACGTGGCCCATGGCGTCCATGTCACCCCAGCGGATAGGAATGACCAACTCATTGACAAATTTTTTCCGCTCAGGAAGTTCCAGCTTCATGGCTTGGCCCTCAGACAGCAAAGCCGTCGTCAGCCGACACCACTGCGCCGTTGATGAAATGGCTCTGGTCGCTGGCCAGCAGCATCAGCAAAGCGTCCAGGTCTCGCGGCTGGCCGACACGCTTGCGCGGCAGCATGCTGATGAGCTTTTGGCCCTGCTCGGTTTGCCAGTGGTGGTGGTTGATCTCGGTGTCGATGTAGCCGGGGCAAATCGCGTTCACGTTGATGCCGAACTTGCCCCACTCCACCGCAAAGGCCTTGGTCATCTGGATCACAGCGGCCTTGCTCATGCAGTACACGCCAATTTGCGGCAAGACTTTCAGGCCCGCCATCGAGGCGATGTTGATGACGCGCCCGCCTGTGAAACTGCCCGGCGCAGCCCCCTTGGCGCGGGCCAGCATGCGTTTGCCCACCTCTTGCGCCACAAAAAATGCACCGCGCACATTGGTGTTCATGATGAAGTCGTAGTCTTCTTCGGTCACGTCCTGAATGCGCTGGGTGGTGCTCACGCCCGAGTTGTTCACCAAAATATCGATGCTGCCCATCTCGGTTTCGGCATGCGCCACAGCCGCTGCAATGCTGTGGCGGTCAGTCACGTCCATCTCGACCACATGGGCATCGCCCCCGGCGGCCTCGATTTCGGCCCTCAGGTCCTTGAGTTTTTCAATGCGGCGGCTGGCCAGTACCACGCCCGCGCCAGCTGCAGCCAGGGTTTTGGCAAATTGCGCACCCAAGCCCCCCGAAGCCCCAGTGACCAAGGCCACGCGACCCGACAAATCAATTTCATAAGCCATGACATATTCCTCTCTAAAAGCCATCTTTTCAGCAGTAACCCACCCATGACACCATTGTGCGGGGGAACCCGAGCTCTGCCGCATAAAATGAGTCACAAGCCCGACACCCCGGTGCGTGGCAGCCCCATCCCCAACTTAGAACAGAGACTTTCATGAGCCCCGAAGAAATCCTGAGCACCTACGGCCCCCGCGAATCCATGGAATACGACGTGGTCGTGGTCGGTGGCGGCCCCGCAGGCCTGTCCACAGCCATCCGTCTCAAGCAACTGGCCGCTGAAAAAGGCACGGACGTCTCGGTGGTGGTGCTGGAAAAAGGCGGCGAGCCCGGCGCACACATTCTCAGCGGCGCCATCATGGACCCCAAGGCCCTGACCGAACTGTTTCCCAACTGGAAAGAGCTGGGCGCTCCACTCAACCAGCCCGTGACCGACGACGCCTGGAGCTTTCTGTCTGAGACCGGTGCCACCCGCACCCCCGGCATCTTCTTGCCCGAGTGCGCACAAAACCACGGCAACTACATCATCAGCCTCTCCAATTTCACCCGCTGGTTGGGCCAGCAGGCCGAAAACCTGGGCGTGGAAATATTCCCCGGCTTCACGGCAGCCGAAGTGCTCTACAACGAAGACGGTAGCGCGAACGGGGGTTTACCTTCGGTCAAGGGCGTTGCCACCGGCAATATGGGCGTGGGCAAAGACGGCGAGCCGACCGAGAACTTCCAGCTGGGCATGGAACTGCACGCCAAGTACACCGTGTTCGCCGAAGGCGCTCGAGGCCACCTGGGAAAGCAGCTGATCGCCAAGTACAAGCTGGACGAGGGGCGCGACCCGCAGGCCTATGGCATCGGCATCAAAGAAGTGTGGGAAATCGACTCCTCGCGCCACACCCCCGGCTTTGTGATGCACACCGCCGGCTGGCCCATGAACAACGACACCTATGGCGGCGCGTTCATGTACCACATGGAAGACAACAAGATCGCCATCGGTTATGTGGTGGGACTGGACTATGCCAACCCCTGGCTCAGCCCGTTTGAAGAGTTCCAGCGCTGGAAAACCCACAACAACATCAAGTGGTACTTCACCAACGACCAAGGCGAAGTCAACGCCAAGCGCATTGGCTATGGTGCACGCGCCATCACTGCTGGCGGCCTGATGAGCTTGCCCAAGACGGTGTTCCCCGGCGGCGCGCTGGTCGGTTGTGACGCGGGCTACTTGAACGTCAGCCGCATCAAGGGCAGCCACGCCGCCATCAAAACCGGCATGCTGGCCGCAGAGGCCGCCTACGACGCGTTGCAAGCTGGTCGCCAGCACGACGAATTGGCCGCATACCCCGAGGCCTTCGAGGCCAGCTGGCTCTACACCGAACTGAACAAGTCGCGCAACTTCAAGACCTGGTTCAAGAAAGGCCTGACCGTGGCGACTTTGATGAACGGTTTTGAGCAGTTTGTCTTGCGTGGCCACATTCCGTGGACGCTGCACCGCGACAAAGCCGACCACACGTATCTGAAGCCTGCGGCCGATTGCCCCAAAATCGATTACCCCAAGCCAGACGGCAAGCTGACTTTTGACCGCCTCTCCAGCGTCTTCATCAGCAACACCAACCACGAAGAAAACCAGCCAGCGCACCTCACGTTGAAAGACGCCTCGGTGCCCGTGGGCATCAACCTGGCCAAGTATGGCGGGCCCGAGAGCCGCTATTGCCCTGCCGGTGTTTACGAGTACGTGAAGAACGAAGACAACTCGGACCGCCTACAGATCAACGCGCAAAACTGTGTGCACTGCAAAACCTGCGACATCAAGGACCCGACACAAAACATCGTCTGGGTCACGCCTGAAGGCGGCGGCGGGCCGAATTACACCGGCATGTGAAACAGGACGGCTTCAATCCGCCGGAGTGGACTGCATGCCCAGAATCAACTGCCCGAAGGCCTGTTGCAACAAGGCTGTGTCTGTGCCTGCGGCAAGCATGGTGTAACCCATGGCTTTAGCCCGCTCAATCCAGGTCGCATCGGTGGCCATGAACCCTGCGACCTTGCCATGTTTTCTCGCCACCTTGGCCACATGGTTCATGGCTTCACTGAACTTTGGATGGTCAAACTGGCCAGGTATGCCCATGAAATTGGACAAATCAAAGTGCCCCACCCATAAAACATCTACCCCATCGACAGCAGCAATATCTTCGACATTTTGCAAGCCCTTTTCTGTTTCGATCTGCGCAATCAGCAAAGTTCGATCATGGTAAAGGCGCATTTTTTCAACCACATCTCCGCCCTTGTAATCGCATTGCGCAAATCCAAAAGCTGCGCCCCGGCGACCCAGCCCAGGATAACGGCAAGCCTGGGCCAGACGCTCGGCCTGGGCCCGGTCCTCCACCATCGGGACCATCACCCCGCGCGCCCCGATGTCCAGGGCACGTGCTATCCAAGTGTACTCACCGGTGGGTACGCGCACCATAGGCTCTATGGGTAAACCTCGGCAAGTGGCAAACAACCATTTCAGGGTTTCAAAACCCAAACCCGTGTGCTCCATGTCGTAGATTGCAAAACGGGCTCCTGAATTGGCCAGTATCTGCGAGATGCCCGGTGTGAAAAATTCAAAAACCATAGCCCCCGCGACAGTCTGGCCAGACATGATGGTTGGCTTCAGGGGCATCTCAGTTGTCATGTGGATCCTTTAAAAGTTGAGGGGGCTGCAGATCAGGCGCTCACAACATGTGCCGGTTTTTTACCCTGCATCACATCAACAACGGCCCTGAAAGCACTTTCGGCCAAGCCCTGCATGCATTCATCGGTAAAGCAAATACCATGGGGCGTCACCACCACATTGTCCAACTGCAGCAAGGGGTTGTCTGCGGGTGTGGGCTCTACCTCGAAAACGTCCAAACCTGCCCCAGCAATTTTTTTCTCCACCAATGCCTGATAAAGCGCCGACTCGTCTACGATAGGACCTCGGGCTGTATTGATGAGGTAAGCCGTTTTTTTCATCAATGACAACTTGTTCGCATTGACCAAACCACGGGTCGATTTATTCAAAGGGCAATTCACTGTCAAAAAATCCGAGTTGCGAAACAGGGTGTCCAAATCCACCAACTCCACACCCAGCGCAGCCATTTGCTTGGGATCGGCATAGGGGTCGTGAGCAATGAATGTCATGTCGAAAGGCTTGGCCAGACGAAACATCTCAGCCCCGATATTGCCCACCCCCAGCGAACCCAGGTTACGGCCTGTCAAGCCTGTGCCAATGTGATCGGATTTTTCTGCCCAGCGGCCCGCTCGCGTCAAACGGTCCTTGATACCCACTTTGTGCGCCAGCATGAGCATGAAAGTGATGGCTGAGACCGCCACTGGGCGACGAACGCCATCGGGCGCAATGGTCAGAAGAATTCCTGCCTTCTGACAAGTAGGGACATCGATGGTGTCGTAACCCACACCAAAACGCGCAATCACTTTCA
>NZ_JBILQU010000021.1:0-33339 GCF_044373035.1 Limnohabitans sp.
CATCTGGGTGCCGATCGGTTCAAAGCCCTTTACGGCAAACGCCATTTCCGCGCGGCGGTGGAGGGCATCTTGAAACGCTCGGACCCTTTTTGGTGTGGCGCTGCTGGCTGCCCTGTGCAAGTGTCTGCGGCACTCGATCGGGCGTTGAGCCGCATTGCCGCCAAACAAGGCCAAAACATGAGTGCGTGGCGCTGGGGTGCTTGGCATCCGGCCATCAGCAGCCACAAGCCCTTTGGCAAAGTGCCTTTGCTGAACACCTTGTTTGATGTGCGCACCGAAAGTGCAGGGGACTTGTTTACGGTGAATGTCGGTCAGTACTGGGCCAATGACCCCAAAGAGCCCTTTGCCAACCGCCATGCGGCTTCCATGCGTGCGGTGTATGACTTGGCCGATCCTGAGCAATCGGTCTTCATTTACCAAACGGGTCAATCTGGCCATGTTTTTGATACCCGTAGCCGCTCGATGGCCAGCGCTTGGGCTGCGGGCCATTACCGCCCGCTGCAACAAAACAGCACAGCTGTTCACCGATTGACGCTGACCCCGTGAACCCATCCTCTTTTTATGATTTGATCGCACCGTGCCCTGTGAGGTCTCGAAGTCGATCATCTCTTTTCGCGGTCATCGCAGTACCCTGCGTTGATGGCTATGCCATTGTTACTTTACATAATATACATCGTATGTAACTATTAAAATGGCCAACAGGCCAAATACCAGCGACCTGATCACTTGGGTAAGGATGGGCTGGGCACAGCAGGAATTTGCTGGCCCGCCTTGGGTGTAGCCTGGTTTTGACGAGCCGCATGACGCGCCAATCCGGTTTCAATGAGTTCTTTGGAATTTTGACGCTGGCCGCGCACTGCAAAATCCCAAGCGCTGAGACCCAGTTGGTTTTTATGGCTTAAATCAGCACCTGCCTGAATCAGCACCTTAACGGCTTCAGGGCTGCCGTACATGGCGGCCATCATCAGTGGCGTGGTGCCGTTGGGTGACTCAGCATCAATGTAGGCGCTGTGCTCTAGCAGGTACTCGAGGATGTGCACATGGCCAGCAGACGCTGCGTAATGCAAAGGTGTCCAGCCAGGTTTGTTCACATCGGCATCGTGTTCAACCAGTTTTTGTACCAAACTGAAATGGCCTTTGAGAGCAGCCAACATCAACACACTTTCGTCTTTGTCGTTTCGCAGCTCGGTTTTGGTTTTGGGCCAACTGGCCAGCAACTCAGCCACCTTCAGAGATGGTTCTCGCACCGCCAGCATCAAGGCTGCAACGCCCTCAGGGTTGACCGTGTTGGGATCAAAACCACGTTGAAGCAAGGCTTGAACGGTGCGCACATTGTCAAACTTGACCGCTTGAAAGAAGTCCTCGTAAGCACCTGCATATGAAAGATTTGAAAAAGAAATAAATCCAATGAAAGCAATGACTTTTTTAAGATAATTGAAGTAATGCATAAACTTTAAGCCGTTGTTTTAACAAACAATTTCAGGAAATTCTGGGTCGTCAATTCCCCAATCGCCTCGGAACTGCAGCCACGCAACTCACCCAACAGTTTGGCCACAAAGGGCACATAAGAAGGGTTGTTGAGCTTGCCGCGGTAAGGCACGGGCGCCAAATAAGGGCTATCGGTCTCGATCAACAATCGGTCATCGGGCACAAATTTAGCCACTTCGCGCAAATCCGCAGCGGTCTTGAAGGTCAAAATGCCCGACAAGGAAATGTAAAAACCCAAATCCAGGGCCGCTCGGGCGACCTCTTGGCTTTCGGTGAAGCAGTGAAACACCCCGCCCGCGCACCCTGCTTCGCCGGTTTCCCCCTCTTCTTTCAAGATGGCGATGGTGTCGTCTGACGCCTGACGGGTGTGGATCACCAGCGGCAAACCAGTCTGGCGCGCTGCACGGATGTGGGTGCGAAAACGCTCACGCTGCCATTCCATGTCTGCCACAGTACGGCCGCCTTTGCGCTCGTCCATTTGGTAATAGTCCAGGCCCGTCTCGCCAATGGCCACCACTTTGGGGCGCGCTGCGCCGTCCAGCAGGTCTTGCAAACTGGGCTCGCGCACGCCTTCGTTGTCCGGGTGCACACCCACCGTGGCCCACAGGTTGTCGTTGGTCATGGCCAAGTTGTGCACTTCGTCAAACTTTTCCATCGTGGTGCAAATGACCATGGCGCGGGTCACTTGGGCGGCCACCATGGCCTGCTGGATGCTGTCCAGCTGGCTCATCAGCTCAGGAAAATTCAAATGGCAATGGGAATCGGTGTACACGGCTCAGCCCTTGGACAGCAGGGTTTGTTGGGCATCGGCGGTCAGCGCTTCGAGCATCAAACCGGCATTGAAAGGGTGTTCGGCGGTTCGGGCCGACGTCATCAGCCGTTTGAACCAATCGCTCAGGGTCGGCACCGACGCTTGGGTCGCGGGCAATTGGGTGGCCTCGAAAAAGCGCGGCGCAGCACCCGACTGGCGCAACACCAAATCGTGGCAAAGCTTTTGCAAGGCATCGATGGCTTGAGCAGGGCTCAAATCGGCCAAGTGCCGGGCATCGCCCCCTCGCATGGCCTTGGGCAAAGCGGCCCACCAATCGGGCGTCAAACCGGTTTCGGCTTGGCGCAGCACATCGGTGGGGCGGCCGCCCGCACTGCGCAGCAAAGCCTGCGCCACGGGGGTGGGAACGCCCTGCCCGCTCAGCCAAGTCAAAGCTTCGTCGGCTTCGGGCCACTTCAGGGTGTGGGCCAAGCAGCGGCTGCGGATGGTGGGCAGCAGCATGTGCGCCGCCTCGGTGGCCAGCACAAAGCGCACATCGCCCGGCGGCTCTTCGAGTGTTTTGAGCAAGGCGTTGGCCGTGATGGTGTTCATGCGCTCAGCCGGAAACACCAGCACCGCCTTGCCGCGACCCCGCGCGTTGGTGCGCTGCGAAAACTCCACCGCGTCTCGCATGGCATCCACCCGGATCTCTTTGCTGGGCTTGCGGGTTTTCTTGTCGATCTCGTCCTGGGCTTTTTCAGACAAAGGCCAACCCAGCTCGATCATCACCGTCTCAGGCATCAGCACCGCCAGGTCGGCGTGGGTGTGCACAGAGACAGCATGGCAGCTTGGGCATTCGCCACAAGCACCTTGGGGTGTGGGCTTTTCGCAAAGCCAGGCCGACACCAGGGCCAAGGCCAATTCGTATTGGCCCAAACCTGATGGGCCTTGCAACAACCAAGCGTGACCACGTTGGGCCAGCAAATCAGTGGCCTGGCGCGCAATCCACGGGGCGTTCAAAACAGCGCTCATGCCGCAACCCGTTTCAACCATTTGGTCGCCACACGTCCCACGTCAAATCCCACGGCGTCCAGGCTTTGAGCAGCATCGATGCGAGCAAACCGATCAGGCGTCTCAGCCATGCGCCGGGCGTAGCCTGCACGAACCGAAGCAAAAAAGTCGGCAGGTTGCGATTCAAACTTGTCCGGCACGCGGGCTGAGGCCAAGCGCTGCGCTGCAATTTGGGGGTCCAAATCAAACCAGACGGTCAGCTCGGGTTGGCGCAAAGCGCCATCGGGCAAGGCCTGCACCATGCGCTCCAGCTGCACCAGCACCTGCCAGTCAAACCCACGCCCGCCACCTTGATAGGCAAAAGTGGCGTCAGTGAAGCGGTCGCACAACACCACATCGCCTCGGCGCAGTGCGGGCTCGATCACCTGTACGAGATGCTCACGGCGGGCCGCAAACATCAACAGCGCTTCGGTCAGCGCGTCCATGGGTTCGTGCAGCACCAACTCGCGCAGTTTTTCTGATAACGGGGTGCCCCCAGGCTCGCGTGTGAGGACCACCCCCCTGCCCGCTTGGCGAAACAGTTCAGCCACGCGCGCGATGTGCGTGGATTTACCCGCGCCGTCGATGCCTTCAAAACTGATGAACAAACCGCGTGTCATGGTGTGCGTGAAAGACAAAACCCGATTGTCGCAGGTGTCGCCCCCTGTGGGAGCGGTCTCAGGCCACGATGGAGTGATCTCAACACCGCTTACTTCTGCCCGCGCTGATAACGGTTCACCGCCCGGTTGTGCTCGTCCAGCGTGGCACTGAAGTGGCTGCTGCCATCGCCTTTGGCCACAAAGTACAGAGCTGGCGTCTTGGCGGGTTGCACCGCCGCCAACAAGGCCGCCTTGCCCGGCATGGCAATCGGCGTGGGCGGCAAGCCACCCCGGGTGTAGGTGTTCCAGGGGTTGTCGGTCGTCAGGTGGACACGGCGCAAATCGCCTTCAAAAGCTTCGCCCAGACCATAAATCACCGTCGGGTCGGTTTGCAGCCGCATGCCGATGCGCAGCCGGTTGTTGAATACACCCGAAATCTGAGCTCGGTCTTGGGCCTTGCCGGTTTCCTTTTCGACAATGCTCGCCAAAATCAGGGCCTGCTCGGGCGACTGCAATGCTGCGCCGGGTTGCCGAGCATCCCAGGCGTGCTGCAATTGTTTGTCCATGGCCTTCATGGCCCGCTGCAACACCGCCAAGTCACTGGCGCCCTTGGCATACGAATAGGTATCTGGATAAAAGCGCCCCTCCGGGGCCACGCCGGGGCGTCCCAGCTGGGCCATCAAGGCCGCGTCGTCCAGCGCCCGGCTGTCGGATTTCAGGTGCTCGGCCTTGGCCAAGGCCTGGCGCACTTGCCGCCAGCTCCAGCCCTCCACGATCGTCACGGTGCGCAGGCTCTCTTCGCCCCGCACCAGCATGTTCAGCAAACGCTCGGGCGACGTGCCGGGGGCGATTTCATAACTTCCGGCGCGCATTTGACGCGACTGGCCAGACAGGCGAAACCACGCGTAAAGCAAGGTGGGTGATGTGTCCACACCGGCATCGGCCACAGCCTGCGCGATGGCTTTGGCCGATGTGCCCGGCTCGATCGACAAATCGACCGGGGTAGCCGCTGGCGCACGCAGCGGCATGGGGCCTTGCACCCAAAAATAGGCGGCCGCAGCCAGTGCCAAGGCCAGCACGCCCAAACCCACCAAGCCCTTGAACCAACCTTTGATCACCTGCAATCCTTGAAAATGTCCGCACAGAGCCGATTGACTCTGGCGGCTGATCATAATTGAGGCTTTCCAGCCTTTGCTCTGTGGCCCCATTCGGCCCCCCTTGGATTCTGTGGCCCTTGCCAGCGGGGCTCACCTCACACCTTTTGCCATGACCACCTCATCCACCGCCCCCCTCGACCACTTCGCTTCACAGCTGCAAGGCATTACCGCCCTGCCCCATCTCGGCGTGATCCAGGCCCAAGGCGAAGACGCGGCCAACTTTTTGCACAACCAACTGAGCAACGATGTGCTGCTCTTGCCCGTAGGCCAGTCCCGTCTGGCTGCTTTTTGCTCGGCCAAGGGCCGGATGCAGGCCAGCTTTGTGGTCATCAAAACCGCGCCTGACACCGTTTTGCTGGTCATGAGCATCGATTTGTTGGCCCAGACGCTTAAGCGCCTGTCCATGTTTGTGCTGCGCGCCAAGGTCAAAATGAGCGATGCAACCAGCCAGTGGCAGCTGCGCGGCTTATTGGGCGACAGCGCCCGCGCCGTTTTGGCTGAAGCCACACCCTGGCAAACCACCAGCAACGACGGGGCCCATGCCGTGGCGCTTTATCCAGCTGTGCTGGGCGACACCCAAGTGCCCCGCGCCCTTTGGCTGGGCGCGCCATCTCAAACACTGCCTGCCGGAGCAGCGCTGTCCACCGAAGTTTGGGCCTGGGCCGAAGTCATGAGCGGCGTGACCTTGGTCAGTCAACCTGTGTTCGAGGCCTTCGTGCCGCAAATGCTCAATTACGAATCGGTCGGTGGCGTCAACTTCAAAAAAGGCTGCTACCCCGGGCAAGAAGTCGTGGCCCGCAGCCAGTTTCGCGGCACGCTCAAGCGCCGCACAGCCCTGGCGCACAGTCCTGCGGCCTTGGCGGCGGGGCAAGACGTTTTCACCCCCACCGACCCTGAACAGCCCTGCGCCACTGTGGTGCTGAGCGCGGCGCGCCCTGATGGACGGGGTTTTGATGCGCTGGTCAGCGGAACGCTGGAGAGCCAGCAGACTGGGTGGCGGGTGGGCAGCGTGCAATGCGAAGCGTTGGAACTGCTACCGCTGCCTTACGAATTGCTGGCCGATATTTAAATCACAGCTCCCGCACCATCTCGATGTGCGCCATCCCCGCATCCTCAAAAACACCCCCATGCGGCTCAAAGCCTGAGCGTTTGTAAAAGCCCTCGGCACTGCATTGGGCGTGCAGGATCACCTGGGTATCGCCCCGGTGCTGCGCGGCGTCCATCAGGGCGTGCAGCACGCGGCGGCCCAGATCGCTGCCGCGCATCTGCTTTTTGACGGCCATGCGTCCGATGCGGGCCACACCTGGCGCGTGTTGGATCAGGCGGCCTGTGGCCAGGCAAAAGCCCATGCGGTTCAGCGCCACGGCGTGCAAGGCGGTCTCGTCCTCGTGATCCAACTCCATCTCAACGGGCACTTTTTGCTCATCCACAAACACCTCGTGGCGCAGCGGGCTGGCCTGTTTGTGGAAGTCGTGCCAAGAACCCACATGCACCTGCACCATGTCTTCACCGCGCTCAAAGCTTTCGAGCAGGTCGCGCAGCGGGGCCGGGATGGGCTGGCTCTTTTTGGCCACCGGGTCGGCGTACACATAGACCATCTCGCTGGTGATCAGCAATTGATCGCCCCGAAAAATCGCCCCAGAAAACGACATGGACGAGTTGCCCACCCGGTCGCAACGCATGCACACCTCCAGAAAATCGTCCATTTCGGCGCTGGCGTGGTACTCCAAGCTGGCCTTTTTGACAAACAAATCGCCGCCCAACTGGTGCATGGTCTCCGCGTAAGGCATGGCCAGTTGCCGCCAGTATTCGGTGACGGCGGTATCGAAATACATGAGGTAGTGACCGTTGAAGACGATCTTTTGCATGTCCACCTCCACCCAGCGCACGCGCATGCGGTGAGACAAACGGAAGTCTTGGCGTTTCATGGGGTCAACTTTCAAAAGCGTTTTTCAAGGCCCGGCCCGCATCGGCGTGGGCCTGCAGGGCAAGGGGAATAGCGCGGCCCATGGTGATGAAGCCATGCACCACACCTTTGTAAATTTCCAGATCAACCGGCACACCCGCCATGCGCAGAGTATCGGCGTAGCGCACGCCCTCATCCACCAAGGGGTCACATTCGGCCAAGCCGATCCAGGCCGGGGCCAGGCCGCTGTGGTCTGGGGCGTTCATGGGCGCGAAACGCCAGTCTTCCCGATCGGCTTCGTCGATGTAATTGGCAAAAAACCAGTCCACCGTGTCCTTGTCGAGCATGAAGCCTTCCGCAAACGTGTGGTGCGAGGCGGTGTCTTGCCGGGCGATGCAGCCGGGGTAAAACAGCAGCTGCAGGCGCAGGGGCAGTCCAAGATCACGGGCCATCAGGGCGCAAACCGTGGCCAAAGTGCCACCAGCGCTGTCGCCGCCCACGGCCAATCGCGTGGTGTCCAAACCCAGCGATCGGCCATGCGGCTGCAACCAGTTCAGGGCGTCCCAACTGTCATGCACGGCCGTTGGAAAGCGGTGCTCAGGGGCCAGTCGATAGTCCAGCGACACCACAGCGCAATGCCCTTGGCGTGAGAGTTGGCGGCACAGCACGTCATGGGTCGTCAGGCTTCCCACCGAAAAACCGCCGCCGTGGATGTACAGCAGCACGGGCAAGGCCACATCGCTTTGGGGCGCGTACAAGCGGGCGGGCATGGCGTGGCCGTCGCGAGCAGGGATGCTGAAGTTGTGCACCCGGTCCACATGCGGGGCGGGCTGCAGGTCGAGCATCGGCCCACCGGTGTCGTAAAAGGCACGCGCTTGGACAGGCGACATGGCGGCCATCGGGGGCCGGCCTGCGCGTTCAACGCGCTCGATCAGGCTGCGCGCGGCGGCATTCAACAGAGATCGGGGGTTGGTGTGGTGGCTGCTCATGAAGAAAGGAGAAGGTCCGTTGAAATTCAACACTGTTTGAACATTTTTGCATGAGCAGCAGAGGTCGGGCCTCATTCAGCCAACAAGGGTGACAGCGGTGACAAGCGCTCATCCCCTTCGTGCATCAAAATGGACTTTGATCGTACAACCCCCTGCCCTGCGGGTCTGTCATTTGATCCGCGTTGGGCCACCTCAGTCAGGAGTTTTCGCATGTCTTTCATCCATTACGTCACCCAGATCCAGATCGACTTTGGCGCTGTCCAGCTGCTGCAGGCCGAGTGCGAGCGCGTGGGCATTCGCAAACCCTTGATCGTGACCGACGCGGGCGTGAAAGCCGCGGGCGTGCTGAAGAAAGCCCTCGACGCCTTGCCGGGCCTGCCCGTCACCGTGTTTGACCAGACCCCATCCAACCCGACCGAATCGGCGGTGCGCGCCGCAGCGGCCATGTACCAGCAACACGGTTGCGACGGCCTGATCGCGGTGGGCGGCGGCTCGGCCATCGACTGCGCCAAAGGCGTGGCGATTGCCGTCAGCCACGAGGGCCCGCTCAAAACCTACGCGACCATCGAAGGCGGCTCGCTCAAGATCACCGACCGCGTGGCCCCGCTCATTGCGGTGCCCACCACCAGCGGCACCGGCAGCGAAGTGGCCAGGGGTGCGATTTTGATCCTGGACGATGGTCGAAAAGTGGGCTTTCATTCTTGGTTCCTGGTGCCCAAAGCGGCCATTTGCGACCCTGAACTGACCCTCGGCTTGCCCCCCATCCTGACGGCAGCCACCGGGATGGACGCTGTCGCTCATTGCATGGAAACTTTCATGGCCGCGCCCTTCAATCCACCCGCTGACGGCATCGCACTCGACGGCCTGACCCGGGGCTGGGCCAACATTGAACGCGCCACGGTCAATGGCCAAGACCGTGAAGCCCGTTTGAACATGATGAGCGCCAGCATGCAGGGGGCGATGGCTTTCCAGAAAGGTCTGGGCTGCGTGCATTCGCTCAGCCACAGCTTGGGCGGCGTGAACCCGCGCCTGCACCACGGCACCTTGAACGCCATGTTTTTGCCAGCCGTGGTGAAGTTCAACGCCGTGGCCGAATCCGTGCAAAAGGACAACCGCCTGAACCGCATGGCCCAGGCCATGGGCCTGCACAGCGGGTCGGACATCCCCGACGCCATCCGGGACATGTGCGCCCGCTTAGGGCTGCCCAGCGGGCTGGGCGCCATGGGCGTGACCGAAAACCTGTTTGACGCCGTGATCACCGGCGCACTGGCGGATCACTGTCACAAGACCAATCCGCGCATCGCCTCGGCCGACGAATACCGGGACATGCTGCTGACCAGCCTGTGAGTCTGAGTAGGGTCGGTGCGATTTTTCGCTTTGCCCCTAGGTGATGTCGTGTCTGGGCATCTTGGCACCCACATGCAACTCGCCCCGCGCTTCGGCCAGCGCCACTTGGCGCTGGCGCTCGGCCAGTTTTTCTTTTTGCTCGGGTGTGCGCTGGTCATGGCAGTGGGCGCAGCTCACGCCCAACACGTAATGCGGTGATTGCTTGTCTTGCTCGCTCAGGGGCCAGCGGCACGAGCGGCAAAGATCGTGGTGGCCCAGCCCCAAGCCGTGGCCCACGCTCACGCGCTCGTCAAACACAAAGCACTCGCCTTCCCAGGTGCTTTGCTCCGGCGGGATTTCTTCCAAATACTTGAGGATGCCGCCTTCCAGGTGATACACCTCGTCAAAGCCACGCATTTTCATGAGCGCGGTGGACTTTTCGCAGCGGATGCCACCGGTGCAGAACATCGCCACTTTGGTCTTTTTGGCGGCCTCGCCTTGCAGGTTTTCCTGTGCGTCCAGCCAGGCGGGCAGCTGCACAAAGTTCTTGAGGTTCGGGTTGATCGCGCCCTTGAAGGTGCCAATGGCCACTTCGTAATCGTTGCGCGTGTCGATGACCACCACGTCCGGATCGGCCAGCAAGGCGTTCCAGTCGGCAGGCTTGACGTATTGGCCCACCGTCTTGTTCGGGTCCAGCTCGGGCACGCGCAAGGTCACGATTTCTTTTTTGAGCTTGACCTTCATGCGGGTGAACGGCGGCTTGGGGCTCCACGATTCCTTGTGCGGCAAGCTGGCCAAGCGTGGGTCAGCATGCAAAAACGCCAGCACGGCGCGGATACCGGCTTCGGGGCCGGCAATCGTGCCGTTGATGCCTTCGTGCGCCAGCAGCAGCGTGCCTTTGACCTCGTTGGCCTCGCAACAGGCTTGCAACGGCGCTTGCAGGTCGGTGAAGTCGGGCAGATCGACGAATTTGTAGAGGGCGGCAGTGAGGAAAAGGGGTTGGGTCAACATGCTGCGATTATCCTCTTTGCCATCATGGTTATGCCGCGTAAGTGGTCAAAACCACATCTGCCGCCTCTTGGCGCAGAGGGATCAGGGCTTGGTAGGCCGCAGATGCATGCCAAGCCTGCGCATCGGCCAAAGTCGGAAAACGGATGACCACGATGTCAGGGTGCGGATTCACGCCCGAAAACGACTGGACCTGTTCACCCCGAAACACGAGCTCTCCGCCAAAAGGCAGCAAGGTGGCCAAGACCTGCGATCGGTATTGGCCCCATTTTTCGGTGTGTTTCACGGTCATTTGACCGACCACATAGGTTTGTGACATGAGCGATCCTTACAAGGGCTGAACCAAGGAAGGGGCGGGGTTTTGCAACCAGTGGCTGAACTCATCCGCCAATGGCTGGCTGGCACGGGCAGCCGCAGTCCACACCTTCACCCGCCCCGCCAGATTGTGATCGTAGGCCCTGAAATCCTTGCGGTCGGGCAATTTGCCGTTTGGCAGGGTTTTGACCCACTCGGGGTTGGGGGCCAGGACAATGGTGCTGTCCAGAAAAGGCGTAGCGCCATGCCGCCAGTTGAGCGCTTTGTCCAGCCATCCCGGCACCACACTTTTCTGAAAATGCGGGTACAGCACGATGGACCGATCGGTGCCAATTTCAGGCACAGACCATTTCAGATGCAAGTGGTAATCGGTGATGCCGCCATCCCAATACGCACCAGCAGGCGCGCCGGGGATGTCGTGCACGGCTTTGAGCGCGAAAGGGATCGAGCAACTGGCTTGCAGCGCAGGCATGAAATTGCCTTCTGTCAGGCCCACAGCGCGGGTTCGAAAGTCTTGCGCGTCAAACGGTAAGGGTGCGCCCTGCCCTGAAAACACCACCCGTTCCAGCCACCCACCCAGGGCGCGACGGCTCAATACGTTGCCCAAAAAAGCCCCGGCATAGCCCAGTGGCGTGGCGACCGGGTTTTCGCGGCGCAAGATGTGCCGCCCGTGTGAAGTGACGATGTGCAGTTTGTACCGTGGATGGCTCAGCACCTCGGCGATGCGTCCACCGTAAAAGGCTTGCAAACTGTGGCCAAAGGCCTCGCTCACCTGCTGGGCGCTCACTCGCTTTTGGCCCGGCAGCGGTTCGTAATGCTGGTGGATGTAGTCGTGCTCCAGCCGCTCCAACGCCGCCACCGAATCATTTAGACACGCCGTGGCCATGCGCCAGGCACCAATCGACGCCCCGACCAAGTCCACCGACTGACTGCTCTGGGTCAGCCACTCGCCAAAGATGAAGCGGTCCAATGGGCCAAGGATCAGCCCCTTGGGGCCACCCGCCGCACCCGGTATGACGCCAATGTGCTCGGGCCGCAAGCCGTGTTCACGGATGTGGGCCAGCGCTTTGGGGCCTGCGTGGATGTGGAGGGCTTGCATGGCGTTTTACTTCTTGAGGCCCTGCAGTTTGGCAAAGGCGCTGGCCATGGCCGAGCCCGAGCCAGCGGCTGGCGTCGAGGTGTAACCCCCGACCGATCCCCCGCCACGCTGTCGGCTGTCGCGCCCTGCCCCTTCAAACTTGTTGTCTCTGGGACCATCGCGTCTGTCAGGTGCCGCATCGAGCTTCATGGTCAGGCTGATGCGCTTGCGGGCCACATCGACCTCGAGCACTTTCACTTTGACGATGTCGCCGGTCTTGACCACCTCACGGGCGTCGGTCACGAACTTGTTGGCCAACTGGCTCACATGGACCAGGCCGTCTTGGTGCACGCCCAAGTCGATGAACGCGCCAAATTGGGCCACGTTGCTCACGGTGCCCTCCAGGGTCATGCCTTCTTTCAGGTCCTTGATGTCTTCCACGCCATCGGCCAAGCGGGCCACCTTGAAATCGGGGCGCGGGTCACGGCCGGGTTTTTCCAGCTCGCCCAAGATGTCCTGGATGGTCACCGCGCCGAACTTGTGGTTGGCAAACAGCTCAGGCTTGAGCGTCTTCAAGACATCGCTGCGGCCCATGATCTCCTGAATCGGCTTGGCGGTTTGGACGATGATTTGCTCGATCAACGGGTAGGTTTCGGGGTGCACACCGGTCATGTCCAAGGGGTTGTCGCCGCCACGGATGCGCAAAAAGCCCGCGCTTTGCTCAAAAGTCTTGGCCCCCAGGCCCGTCACTTTCAGCAAGTCCTGACGGGTTTTGAACACGCCGTTGGCATCGCGCCAGCGCACCACGGCCTTGGCCACGCTGCCTGACAAGCCCGACACCCGGGTGAGCAAAGGCACGCTGGCGGTGTTGAGGTCCACGCCCACCGAGTTCACACAGTCTTCCACCACCGCGTCCAGCGTCTTGGCCAGTTCGCTTTGGTTCACGTCGTGCTGGTACTGGCCCACGCCAATCGCTTTGGGGTCGATCTTGACCAACTCTGACAGCGGGTCTTGCAGGCGGCGGGCAATGCTGGCCGCGCCACGCAGGCTCACGTCCACGTCGGGCATCTCTTGCGATGCGAATTCGCTGGCGGAGTACACCGACGCACCCGCTTCACTCACCACCACTTTTTGAATCTCCACACCGTCACGCAAGCGGGCCAGGTGTTGGATCAGGTCACCGGCCAGTTTGTCGGTTTCGCGGCTGGCGGTGCCGTTGCCAATCGCGATCAGGTTGACGTTGTGTTTTTCGCACAGCTTGGCCAGGGTCAAAAGCGAACCCGCCCAGTCCTTGCGCGGCTCGTGTGGATACACCGTGGCGGTGTCGACCAGCTTGCCGGTGGTGTCGACCACGGCCACCTTCACACCGGTGCGGATGCCCGGGTCCAGGCCCATGACCACGCGGGGGCCAGCGGGGGCGGCCAGCAGCAGGTCGCGCAGGTTGTCCGCAAAGACCTTGATGGCGACTTTTTCCGCGTCCTCGCGAAGGCGGGTGAACAGGTCACGCTCGGTCGACAGGCTGAGCTTCACGCGCCAGGTCCAGGCCACGCATTTGCGGATCAGGTCGTCCGAGGGGCGCGCTGCATGGCTCCAGCCCAGGTGCATGGCGATCTTGCCTTCGGCGATGCTGGGCTTGCCCGGCTCGGGCTCAACAGGAAGAATGAGCTTGGCGTCCAGCATGTCCAAAGCGCGACCCCGGAACACGGCCAGCGCCCGGTGGCTGGGCACGCGGCCCATCGGCTCGTCGTAGTCAAAGTAATCGCGGAACTTGGACACATCGGCGTTGTTCTCGTCCTTGCCGTCGGCCAGCTTGCTTTTGAACAGGCCTTCGTTCCATAACCATTCGCGCAGCGCCTGCACGAGTGACGCGTCTTCAGCCCAACGTTCGCTCAGCAAATCGCGCACACCGTCCAACACGGCCGCGGTGGTCGTGAAGTCAGCGCCTTCAATGGCACCCGCAGCCAGCACAAAGGCTTGCGCTTGGGCGTGCGGGTCGAGGGTCGGGTCGGCAAACAGCTTGTCGGCCAGCGGCTCCAGCCCGGCTTCCCGAGCGATCATGCCCTTGGTGCGGCGCTTGGGCTTGAAGGGCAAATAGAGGTCTTCCAGCGCTTGTTTGGTGGGTGCGGCGTCGATGGCGGCCAGCAAGTCGGGCGTCATCTTGTCCTGCTCGGTGATGCTCTTGATCACGGCGGAGCGGCGGTCTTCCAGCTCTCGCAAGTACCCCAAGCGAGACTCCAGCTCACGCAGCTGGATGTCGTCCAGGCCTCCGGTCACTTCTTTGCGGTAACGGGCGATGAAAGGGACGGTGGCACCGCCATCGAGCAATTCCACGGCGGTCTTGACTTGCTCAGTGCGGATACGGATTTCTGCGGCCAGTTGGGCCAGGATTTTTTGCATGTCTCAGGTCGCATTGAGAGGGGGAATGGTCAAGTTTGCCACAAGCTCAGCAGCAAAAAAATCAGCCCAAGAGGACACAGCGATGACCATTTCTCAGCCGTTGCGCCAGGCGCTGAGAAGGCCTCGCAGCAACAGGCCTTTTCCACACATGAACAGCCGCAAAGCGGCCGTGAAAATCGGCGCTCGTCGCTGAACAAAGCCCCTTCAGGCCTTTCGCAATGCTTGGCGCAGCTTGTCGCCCAGATCGGGGCGCGCAGCAAACGGGTCAGGCGGGTTGTTGCCTTGCACGAGCGCTTCCATGCGGCTTTGCACATTGCCCAGTGCATGCGGGTGGCTGTAAATATAAAACTGGTCGCTGACCACCGCATCAAACACTTTCTGGGCCACATCGGCCGCTGACACTTTGCCACTGCTGACAGCTTTGTCACTTTGGGCTTGGCCAATCAATTGGCTGGCAGTGGGTTGTTGAGGCGGCAGGTCGCTGGGGCGGTTGCGTTGGCTTTGGCTGATCCCGGTGGGCACAAAATAGGGGCACAACACACTGGCGCTGACTTGGTCTGTCACCAAATGAAGGTCTTGGTAGAGCGTTTCCGTGAGCGAAACCACAGCGTGTTTGCTGACGTTGTAGATGCCCATGTTGGGCGCCGTGAGCAAGCCGGCCATGCTGGCGGTGTTGACGATATGGCCTCGGTAGCCCGGGTCGGCTTTGGCCGCTTCGAGCATCATGGGCGTGAACAGGCGCACGCCGTGCACCACGCCCCAGAGGTTGACGCCCAGCACCCATTCCCAATCGGCCACCGAGTTTTCCCAGACCAGGCCCCCGGCCCCCACGCCCGCGTTGTTGAACACAAAGTTCGGTGCCCCAAAGCTTGCTTGCACGTCGGCGGCCAGTTGCGCCATGGCCTGCGCGTTCGAGACGTCAACCTTGCGGGCCAGCACCTGAACGCCTTGGGCTTTCATTTCGGCCTCGGCTTTGTCCAGGGCGTCTTGCTGTACGTCCACCAGCACCAGCTTCATGCCCAGTCGGGCACCGATGCGGGCACATTCCAGACCAAAGCCTGAACCGGCACCCGTCAGCACCGCAGTTTTGCCTTTGAAGTTTTCGATCATGGGGAAACCTTTTTCAATGTGAAGCCCACACGTGGGAAGTGGACCTGCACCGTGCCCGCCCGATCATCGCTGCGGCGCAGGGTGTAACGGGTGCGGGTGGCTGCGATCAGTTCGCCCTCGGTCGGCTCCAGGCCAAAGTTGTCGGCGGCAATCTCGACCTGACTGCCCAATGCGATGCCGTGCTCATCTTGGAACACCTCACCCTGCAAGGCAACAGGCCTTGCATTGCGAGCCATCTGCAAGGCTTCTTCGGCGCTGCATTTGCCAGGGGAGCCGTGGCCGATGACCTTCATGCGGGCCATCCAGCTTTTGACTTCGGGCGTTGCATCCAAAATGCCCGCCAAGGCTGGCGTGCGTTCTTGCGTGAACCACAAGGGGTGGTAAGCCGCAAAGTCGGCCACGCAAGGCTGTGCGCCGAACAAAAAGTCTTGCTCGCGCAGCATGCTGGCGATGCGGCGCAAGTAGCTTTTGTAAGTGCCAGTAGCGTCTGCGGACGCCATGCGGGCCGCGCCACCGCGCATGGCCGTGCGATCGGCCACAAAAGCCTGCACGCCCTCAGCGGGTGCGCCCGCAAAGACTTGGGCCACACCCGCAGGCTGGAAGTTGTAGGCCATGGACGCCGTGAACAAAGCGCTGTCGGCCCACTGCGCGACGATGCGCGCTGCGCCTTTGACGGCATCAGGATAAATCGCGGGCGCGGGGGCCAAGTGCTCCAGCACATCGCCGATCAGTGCGGTGTCGCAGTAAATGTCAGCGCCGATCTGCAGTACCGGCGTTTTACGGTAGCCCCCGGTGAGCGCCGTCAGATCGGGCTTGGGCATGATCATTGGAATGAGCACGCTCTTCCAAGCCAGCTGTTTGTAGCCCAGGATCAGCCGGACCTTTTCAGCGAACGGCGAGGTTGGGTAATGGTGGAGGATCAGATCGGACATGCGCCTGGCCTCAGATCAGCTTGACCAATTGTTTGCCAAAGTTTTTGCCTTTGAGCAGACCGAGGAAGGCCTCAGGCGCAGCGGCCAGGCCTTGGGCCACGGATTCGCGTGGACGCAACTTGCCGGTGCCGATCAGGGTGCCGAGTTCTTGCAGCGCTTCGGGCCAAATTTCCATGTGCTCGCTGACGATGAAGCCTTGGATCTTCATGCGGTTGATCAGGATCAACGCCGGGGTGGTCATGGGCAGCGGCGCGCCGTCATAGCCAGCGATCATGCCGCACACCGCGATGCGTGCGAACGCGTTGGTGCGCAGCATCACAGCATCCAGCACCATGCCACCGACGTTTTCAAAGTGGCCGTCGATGCCGTTCGGGCAAGCCTCGCGCAGGGCCTTGGACAAGCTGATGTAGTCCTTGTGCTCCTTGTAGTCGATGCAGGCGTCGAAGCCCAATTCATTGACCACGTAATCGCATTTGTCCTTGCCACCGGCAATGCCGACCACGCGGCAGCCGCGTGCTTTGGCCAAAGCACCATAAGCGCTGCCCACCGCGCCACTGGCCGCGCTCACGGTCACGGTTTCGCCCGCTTTGGGGTTGATGATTTTGCACAGGCCATACCAGGCGGTCACGCCGGGCATGCCCACTGCGCCCAAGTAATGGGACAGCGGCACATGGGTGGTGTCGACCTTGCGCAGTGCGCCCAACACATTCGCATCGACCACGCTGTATTCTTGCCAGCCACCCATGCCCACCACTTGATCACCGACTTTGAACTTGGGGTGCTGACTGTCCACCACTTCGCCCACAGTGCCACCCAGCATGACTTGCCCCAGAGCTTGGGGCACGGCGTAACTTTTGCTCTCATTCATGCGACCGCGCATGTAGGGGTCCAGGCTCATGAAGTGGTGCTTGACCAGCACTTGGCCGTCTTGCAAAGCCGGAATGGTCATTTCAATCAGTTTGAAATTGGTCACAGTGGCTTCGCCTTGGGGGCGGTTGTCGAGCACGATTTGGTGGTTGAGGGTCATCTGTGTTTCCGTTCTTAGTGCTGTGGTCGTTGGAATAAAAAAATCAGTCGGTTTGAAGGGCATCGGTGCCCCGGCGGGGCACATATTTGAATGTGCCGGTGGCATGTGCACACAAACGCCCCTCGGGGTCGTAAACCCCACCTTCCGTGAAGGCGAGTTTGCGTGTGCGGTGCAGCAATCGGCCGCGCCCAATGAGTCGGCCCCCTGGGGGGGCTGAGGCTGCTTGCATGAAGCTGGTCTTCATTTCAATCGTGAACACGCCGTTGCTGGGCTCAATGCTGCGTGCGGCTGCCGCCAGGACGATGTCCAAAAAGGTCATGATCGCGCCCCCATGGACAACGTCAAAAGAGTTGAGTATTTCCGGGCGCATCGGAAACCACAGTTCGGATTGGCCGTCTTCAAACTTTTCCAGTGTGATGCCGAGGTGATCCACAAACGGAATCGGTACGCCAAAAGGAATGCTCATGTCAAACCTTGGCGCTCAGCCGCCAATGATGGCGCTCACGCCACCGTCGACCGCCAGCCATTGGCCGGTGATGTGCTTGCCTGCGTCGGACGCGAACAACAGTGCCAGGCCCTTGAGGTCTTCGTCGTCGCCCAAGCGGCGCAGGGGGGCGGCTTGCGCCATCTTGTCAGCCCCGATGGTGTCCAGCAGACCTTGGCTCATTTTGCTGGGAAAGAACCCTGGGCAAATGGCGTTGACGGTGATGCCGTGCTCGCCCCACTCTCCCGCCAATGCGCGGGTGAAGTTGATGACCGCACCTTTTGAGGTGTTGTAGGCGATGGTTTCCATCGCGGACGGGTTGCCAGCCAGACCGGCGATGGAGGCCACATTCAAAATGCGACCTTTGCCGCGCGGGATGAAGCTTTGCTTGGCCACCTCTTGAGAGAGGATGAAATAACCACGCACGTTCAGGTTCATGACCTTGTCCCATGCGGCCACGGGGTGTTCTTCGGCGGGTGCACCCCAAGTGGCACCGGCGTTGTTGACCAGGATGTCGATGGGCCCCATGCGCTCCATGGTTTCAGTGGCCAAACGACGGATGTCCTCTTCTTTGCCGCAGTCGGCAGCGATCCAGCGGGCGTCGATGCCAGCGGCCTGCAATTGGGCAGCGGCTTCTTCCAGGTCGGCCGCCTTGCGAGAGCTGAGCATGATCTTGGCCCCAGCCTCGCCCAGGGCGTGGGCCATTTGCAAGCCCAGGCCGCGCGAGCCGCCGGTGACCAAGGCCACTTGGCCGGTCAGGTCAAAAAGTTGTTGAACAGTGCGTGCCATGTCGGAGCTCCTTTTATTCGACGTTGAAATCCATGCAGCGGCGTTCTTTGACGACCGCTTTCATGAAGGGTTTGATGGCCTGATGATCGGGGTGATTTTGGTAAGCCGCTAGCACCTGCGCGTCATCGAGCAGCATGTGGAGTACCAAATCGTTGGTGCAGTCCATGCCGGGGGTGGCGGTGGCGACTTCGAAAGCACGGATGCCGGGCACCACCTTGGCGCACGACAGCAGCAATGCTTTGGCTTTTTCGAGGTTGGTGGCCTTGTCGGCCCCTTGTGCCTGTTCGTGAAGGCTCCACAGCACGATGTGGCGGATCATCAAAAAGCCTCCTCGGGCAAATCCGCACAAGTCGGGTCCCGGCTGCTGACCACGTTCAGCCAGGCGCCAATTTTGGGTAATTCGTAGCGGAAGAAGTAACGGCTGGCAGCGCGGCGGCCCTGCGCGGCAGGGGTATCGTTGCCCTCAAGACTGGCCGCCACATCGAGCCAGATCCAGGCGATCACGGTGTGGCCAAAGGCCTGCAGATAAGGCACCGCATTGGCCAGCGCCTGGGCAGGTTCGGCACCGTCCCAAGCTTGCTGGGTGGCATGGCCGACTTGTTGCAGGGCATCGCGCAAAGCCGCAGCTTCAGGTCCCCAGCTGCCTTCAGCCTTGGCCGCCGTGGCCAACATGCGTTCGGCCAAAAGTTGCAGGCCCCGACCGTTTTCCATCAGCACCTTGCGGCCCAGCAAGTCCATGGCCTGGATGCCGTGGGTGCCCTCATGGATCATGTTCAGGCGGTTGTCGCGCCAGTACTGCTCGACTGGAAAGTCGCGGGTGTAGCCGTAGCCGCCGTGGATCTGGATGGCCAAGCTGTTGGCTTCGAGACACCACTCACTGGGGAAACTTTTGACGATGGGCGTGAGCACTTCGAGCAGCAGCCGCGCCACATCGGCGTCTTCGGCTGAGCCGGTGTGCTGCTCATCCACCAAACGGGCGCAGTACAGGGCGAGCGCCAGGGCGCCTTCCGAATAGGATTTTTGGGCCAAAAGCATGCGCTTGATGTCGGCATGTTCAATGATGCGCACCTGCGGGCGGCTGGCATCCTTGCCCCCTGCCCCGCTGGGTCGGCCTTGCGGGCGGTTTTTGGCGTAATCGAGGCTGGCGTAGTAACCCGCCATGCCCAGCATGGTGGCGGCCATGCCCACGCCAATGCGGGCTTCGTTCATCATGTGGAACATGCAGCGCAGGCCTTCGCCGGGCTTGCCGACCAAGTAACCCACAGCGCCGCTGCCTGCGCCGTCCAAGCCTGCACCCGATTCGCCGCGAACGGGGTACTTGCCCTCGCCAAAGTTCAGCAAGGTGTTGGTCGTGCCGCGCCAGCCGCACTTGTGGTTCAGGCCCGCCAACGCCACATCGTTGCGCTCGCCGGTGAGTTGCCCATCGGTGCCAACCATCTTTTTGGGCACGATGAAGAGCGAGATGCCACGCACGCCCGGCACCAACTGGCCCTTGGCATCGGGGATCTTGGCCAGCACCAAATGGAGGATGTTTTCGGAGAGTTCGTGCTCGCCCGAGGAAATCCACATCTTGTTGCCCTTAAGGCGGTAGCGCGCACCCAAAGCATCGGATTCAAAGTCAGCGCCATCGGGTGTGGCACGGGTCGTCACGTCGCTCAGTGACGAACCAGCTTGCGGTTCGCTCAAGCACATGGTGCCTGAAAAACGTCCATTGAATTCGTTGGCGGCAAACACCTGCTTTTGCAAGTCGGTGCCATGCACCATCAGCAAATTGGCATTGCCGCTGGTGAGCATGCCCGAGCCAATGCTGACCGAGGCCATGGCAAAAAAGGCGTTGGCAGCCGCCTCCACCGTGTAGGGCAGCTGCATGCCGCCCATCTTGTAGTCTTGCGCGGCGCTCAACATGCCCGATTCGGCATAGGCCTTGTACGCATCGTGTGTGGCCTGCGGCAAGATGACTTTTTCGCCGTCAAAGTGCGGCTCTTGCGTGTCCACCAGGCGGTTGAAGGGGGCGTATTTTTCCCGCGCAATGCGCTCGCAGGTGTCGAGCACGGCATCAAAAGTTTCACGCGAGTGGTCGGTAAAACGTTCGCGGGACTGCAGGCTTTCCACCTTCAGCCAGTCGTGCAGCAAAAAATCAACGGTGGGGCGCAAACTCATGGCAGCGAGCTTTCATCAGGTCAATACTTGTGGGAGCGAGCTATTGCTCGCAAATCATTCGGCCGCAGGGGCCTCCCACATTAAAAAAGGACAGAAGACATCTTGCCTTCTGCCCTGTGTCACATCAGCCATCCAAGTGACAGCACACGCACTGGGTGATCACAGCACTTCAAAAATGCCGCAAGCGCCCATACCGCCGCCAATGCACATGGTCACCGCGACGCGTTTGGCACCACGGCGTTTGCCTTCAATCAAGGCGTGACCCGTCAGGCGTTGGCCTGACACGCCGTAAGGGTGACCCACCGCAATCGCGCCGCCGTTGACGTTCAGCCGGTCGGCCGGGATGCCCAGCTTGTCGCGGCAGTAAAGCACCTGCACGGCAAACGCTTCATTCAACTCCCACAGGTCGATGTCGTTGACTGTGAGGCCCAGACGCGCCAGCGCTTTGGGCACGGCGTACACAGGGCCGATGCCCATTTCGTCCGGCTCGCAACCGGCCACGGCAAAACCAAGAAAGCGGCCCAGCGGCTTCAAGCCACGTTGCTCGGCCAGCTTTTCGTCCATCAACACGCAAGCGCCTGCGCCGTCCGAGAACTGGCTGGCATTGCCGGCTGTGACCAAACCACCGGGCAGCGCTGAGCGCAGACCACTTATAGCGTCCACGGTGGTGCCTTCGCGCAACCCTTCGTCTACGCTCACGGTCACTTGTTTGGTGGTCATGCCCATGACTTTGTCGATCACGCCTTGCATCACGGTGATGGGGGCGATTTCGTCGTTGAAGAGCCCCGCAGCTTGCGCAGCGCAAGCCTTTTGTTGGCTGGCCGCGCCATACGCGTCCATCACATCGCGGCCGATCTTGTAGCGCTTGGCCACTTGTTCGGCGGTTTGCAGCATGTTCCAGTAGATCTCGGGCTTCATCTTGGCCAACGCCAAGTCATGCAGCATGTGGGTGTTCATTTCCTGCTGCACGCAAGAGATGCTCTCCACGCCGCCAGCCACATACACCTGGCCTTCGCCCGCAATGATGCGCTGCGCAGCCAGTGCAATGGTTTGCAGGCCCGACGAGCAAAAGCGGTTGACGGTCATGCCCGAGACCGAGATGGGCATGCCGGCCTTGAGGGCGATCTGACGGGCGATGTTGGCACCGGTGGCACCTTCAGGTGTGGCGCAGCCCATGATCACGTCTTCGACTTCGGCGGCATCAATGCCAGCGCGGGCCACAGCGTGTTGCACAGCGTGGCCGCCCAAAGTGGCGCCATGGGTCATGTTGAAAGCGCCCTTCCAGCTCTTGGCCAGAGGGGTGCGGGCGGTCGATACGATAACGGCATTGGTCATTTTGAATCCTTGTTTTGAGCGTTGAGCGATGTGCGTTCAGCGTTAGGCGTTGTGCGTTTTGCGAGCAGCTAATTGGTCTTTGGACGCTCAACGCAGAACGCTGAACACTCAAGCTGCAAACTGAACCCTCAACGCCAGACGTGCCTCAATTGAATGTCTTGCCTTCGGCCGCCAAGCGCGCCAACAAAGGTGCGGGTTGCCAGAATTGGGCGTCGTCGTGTGGGTTCTTGGCAAAACGCTTCATGGCTTCAGCCACGTTGAACAAGCCCACAGTGTCGGCATACAACATGGGGCCACCGCGCCAGAACGGGAAACCGTAGCCGGTGATGTAGACCATGTCAATGTCACTGGCCTTGCTGGCTATGCCCTCTTCCAGAATGTGGCAAGCCTCGTTCACCAAGGAATACACCAAGCGCTGCACAATTTCTTCGTCGGAAATCTTGCGGGGTGTTAGCCCCAAAGCAGCGCGGTGTTTTTCGATCATTTCAACCACCACAGCGCTGGGGATCGCGTCGCGTTTGCCAGTCTGGTAGTCGTACCAGCCTGCGCCCGTCTTTTGGCCGTAACGCCCCATCTCGCACAGCAAGTCAGCGGTTTTGCTGTACTTGAGGTTGGGTTTTTCGGTGTAGCGGCGCTTGCGAATGGCCCAGCCAATGTCGTTGCCAGCCAGGTCGCCCATTCGGAAAGGGCCCATGGCAAAGCCGAATTTCTCGACCGCTTTGTCCACCTGTGCGGGAGTGCAGCCTTCCTCGATCAAGAAACCGGCTTGGCGACTGTACTGCTCGATCATGCGGTTGCCGATGAAGCCATCGCACACACCCGAAACCACCGAGGTTTTCTTGATTTTTTTGCCGATGGCCATGACGGTGGCCATGACGTCTTTGGCAGTTTGCGCACCGCGCACCACTTCCAGGAGCTTCATCACGTTGGCGGGGCTGAAGAAATGCATGCCGACCACGTCTTGTGGGCGCTTGGTGAAGTTGGCAATCTGGTTCACGTCCAAGGTGGAGGTGTTGGAGGCCAAAATCGCGCCGGGCTTCATGACGGCATCCAGCTTCTTGAAGACAGCTTCTTTCACGCCCATTTCTTCGAACACGGCTTCAATCACCAGATCGGCTTGGCCGATGTCATCGTAGCTGAGAGTGGTGCTGAGCAAGGCCATGCGCTGCTCGTATTTGTCTTGCTTGAGCTTGCCCTTTTTGACTTGCGCTTCGTAGTTTTTGCGGATGGTGGCCACGCCACGGTCGAGCGCGTCTTGCTTCATTTCGAGCATCTTGACCGGGATGCCCGCGTTCAAGAAGTTCATCGAGATGCCACCACCCATGGTGCCAGCACCGATGACGGCCACGCTCTGGATGTTGCGCTGAGGCGTGTCGTTGGGCACATCTGCGATCTTGCTGGCCGCACGGTCGGCCATGAAGATGTGGCGCAGCGAGCGGCTTTCGGGGGTGAACATGAGGTTGGTGAAAATCTCACGCTCCAAAATCATGCCATCGTCGAACTTTTTCTTCGTCGCGGCTTCGACAGCGTCCACGCACTTGAGCGGCGCAGGCAGGTTTTTGGCCATCCCTTTGACCATGTTGCGGGTGAACTGGAAATACGCATCGCCCTGCACGTGCTTGCAAGGCAAATTGCGCACCATTGGCAAGGGCGAGCCGTCGGCGTGAGCGGCAGCCACTTTGCGGGCCATGGCCAGTGCTTCTTCGGGCAGGCTTTCGGCTGACTGGGCCATGGCATCAAACAGCTTTTGCCCAGGTAACATGGCCAGCATTTCGCTCTTGATGGCTTCGCCGCTGACGATCATGTTCAGCGCCGCTTCCACGCCAATCACACGAGGCAGGCGCTGGGTGCCGCCCGCGCCGGGGATCAGGCCCAGCTTGACTTCAGGCAAGGCAATAGAAGTGCCTGGCGCGGCAATGCGGTAGTGACAGCCCAAAGCCAGCTCCAAGCCACCACCCATGGCGACCGAGTGGATGGCCGCCACAACCGGCTTGACAGATTTTTCGCAAGCGGAAATCACGCTCAACAAATTGGGTTCTTGAGTCGCCTTGGGTGAGCCAAATTCACGGATGTCGGCTCCGCCAGAAAAGGCCTTGCCGCCACCGGTGATGACAATGGCTCTGACGGCGGTGTCGTTGTTGGCTTTTTCCAGCCCATCGGTGATGCCGATGCGGGTGGACAGACCCAAACCGTTGACGGGCGGGTTCATCAGGGTGATGACCGCGACATCGCCATGCACTTTGTATTCAGCTGTCATGCTGGACTTCCTTTGCGTGAAAAATTAAAAAAGAACGACCGTTCGTTTTTGTGCATTGTAGACATAAAAAAACCCTGAACGGCAAATTTTTGTCGCACCAGAGACGTGGCAAAGTCAGGATCAAACCTCCAGCCATTCCTTGCGAATGTAGGTGTTGGCCCGCAGTTCGTCGGGTGTTCCCTGGAACACGATGGCCCCATGGCCCATGACCAAGGCGCGATCCGAAATGCTCATGGCAATGGTGAGTTTTTGCTCGATCAGCAAGACCGATACCCCCTTGGCTTTGAGACTGAAAAGAAATTGGCCAACAAGCTCGACAATTTTGGGGGCCAGTCCCTCGGTGGGTTCGTCGATGATGATCAGGTCAGGGTCACCCATCAGGGTGCGGCACAGCGTGAGCATTTGCTGCTCACCGCCAGAGAGCACCCCGGCTTCGTTGTGTTCGCGCTCTTTGAGGCGAGGGAACATGGCGAACATGTCGTCAAACGACCAGCGGCCGTTTTGCCCATTTCGTTTTTGCCCCAATTGCAGGTTTTGGCTGACCGTCAGCTTGGGGAAAATTTCTCGGTTCTCTGGCACATAGCCCACGCCCAGGTGGGCAATTTCATAGGCCTTTTTGCCCTGAATGGGCTGGCCTTTCCAGTCGATGCGGCCTTCGCACTCCACCAGACCCATGATGGCCTTGGCGGTGGTGGAGCGGCCCGAGCCGTTGCGCCCGAGCAAGGCCACGATCTCGCCCTGCCCCACCTCAAAATTGACGCCATGCAGCACATGGCTTTTGCCGTAATAGGCATGCAGGTTGTCGATCAGCAACATCAGTGGCCTCCTACTTGGTTGTCTGCGACCGGAGAGCCCAAATAAGCCTCCTGCACTTTGGCATTGGCCCGCACCGATTCGGGCGTGTCGAAGGCGATGACTTCGCCGTACACCACCACCGCGATCTTGTCGGCCAGGCCAAACACCACGCCCATGTCGTGCTCCACCGTGAGCAGGGTTTTGCTCACAGTGACGTCTTTGATGAGTTGGATGAATCGCGAGGTCTCGCTCTTGCTCATGCCGGCCGTGGGCTCATCCAGCAAGATCACATCCGCGCCACCCGCAATGGTCACGCCGATTTCCAACGCCCGCTGCTCGGCATAGGTCAGGTTGACCGCCAGAACATCGCGTTTTTTGTCCAGATGGATCATGTCCAGCAGCTCGTCGGTGCGTTCATTGGCGTCTTTCAAATTCGATAGAAACTTGAAAAAGCTGTACTTGTAGCCCAAGCTCCAAAGCACCGCGCAGCGCAGGTTCTCGAACACGCTCAGCTTGGGGAAGATGTTGGTGATCTGGAAGCTGCGCGACAGCCCCATGCGGTTGATCTCGTAAGGCGTCTTGTTCTGGATGGCCTGGCCGTTCAGCAAAATGTCGCCACTGGTGGGGCCAAAGCGGCCGCTGATCAGGTTGAACAGCGTGGACTTGCCAGCGCCGTTGGGACCGATGACGGCCACACGCTCGCCTGCATGGACGGCCAGATTCACGCCACGGATGATTTCGGTCTTGCCGAAGTTCTTGCGCAGGTCCCGGAGTTCTAAGGCGTAACTCATAAGGCCGTTTCCCTTCGCTTGATTTCTTTTTCGATATCGGTCTGGATCACGCCCCAGTCGCGTGCAAACTGCCTGCGGGCCAGCTCGAACAAGCCTAGGCCTGTGAGCATCACAAAAGCCGAGCCAAACCAGCTGTCCAGGCTCTTGGCGTTGAGGGTGGCGCCCATGAATTTGACGGTGTCACCCAAAGCCGAATTGAGCTGCAGGTGGTAGACCATCTCGATCATGGCCCCCGCCCCCGTCAACATCACAATGGCTGTGAGACCCAGGCCCAGGTAACTGGTCCAGATCTGGCGCAACTTGCCGAACTTGGCCACCCTCAGATTCATCATGATCAGGCTGGCAATGCCGCCGGGTGCATACATCACCATGAACAGGAAGACCAGTCCCAAGTAAAGCAGCCAGGCTTTGGTTAGCTCGGACAACAGCACAAAGGCGATGATCATCAGCACCGCGCCGATGATGGGACCAAAGAAGAAGGTCGCACCGCCCAAAAAGGTGAACAGCAAATAAGCGCCCGAGCGGGCTGCACCCACCACTTCGGCGGTGACGATTTCAAAGTTCAAAGATGCCAAGCCGCCTGCGATGCCCGCAAAAAAGCCCGAGATGATGAACGCCATGTAGCGCACACGCTGCGTGTTGTAGCCGATGAACTCAACGCGCTCGGGGTTGTCGCGCACGGCGTTCAAAATCCGGCCCAGCGGCGTTTGCGTGAAGGCGTACATGAGCGCCACACACACAAAGGTGTAGGCCGCGATCAGGTAATACACCTGGATTTGCGGACCGTAGGTGATGCCAAAAAATGGCTGGCCTGCCACCCGATTGCCAGAAACACCCGCCTCGCCCCCGAAGAACTCCGAGAACATGAGCGACATGGCGAACACCAACTCGGCCACGCCCAAGGTGATCATGGCGAAGGTGGTGCCCGATTTGCGGGTGGTGACCCAACCGAGCAAGATGGCAAAGCCCATGCCGGTCAAGCCGCCCACGATGGGCAGCAAACTGACCGGAATGTTCAATTGGCCGCCGCTCACCGAATTGAGCGCGTGGATGGCCATGTAAGAACCCAGTCCGGTGTAAACAGCATGACCAAAGCTGAGCATGCCGCCTTGCCCCAACAAAATGTTGTAGGACAGGCAAGCAATGATGGCGATGCCCATTTGGGCGAGCATCGTGGTCGACAAGTTGCTGGTGAACACCAAGGGTGAAGCCACCAGAACCAGCGCGAACAGGCTCCAGATGACCCAGCGACCGACGTTGTAGGGTTTGAATTTGTAAACAGATGCCATGGCTTCAAGTCTCGCGAGTACCTAACAGACCCTTGGGCCGGAAGATCAGGATCAGCACCAAAAACAGGTAGGGCAAGATGGGCGCAACCTGAGACAGCGTGAGCTTGGCAAAGGAGTTTTCCTGCGTAGCAGCCGACAAGGCCCAGCCCATGTCCTTGGCCAGTGTCAAAAAAGAGTAGTCGATGGCCACGGCAAAGGTCTGGATCACGCCAATCAGGATGGACGCCAAAAAGGCCCCCGACAACGATCCCATGCCCCCAACCACCACCACCACGAAGATGACCGAGCCCACGGTGGCGGCCATGGCTGGCTCTGTCACAAAGGTGGAACCGCCAATCACGCCCGCCAGCCCGGCCAGGCCCGTGCCCGCACCAAACACCAGCATGAACACGCGCGGCACGTTGTGACCGAGCGACTCCACCATTTCAGGGTGGGTCAACGCGGCCTGAATGACCAGGCCGATGCGGGTGCGGGTGAGCAAAAGCCACAAAGACACCAGCATGAGCAAAGCCACCAGCATCATGAAGCCGCGTGTGGCTGGAAACGGCGAGCAGACCACGCGGATGGCGGCATCGGCTGCGCTGCACATCTCGGCAGGCGCTGCGCCCCAGACCAAGCTCAGGCCATTGGCCGAGTGGTTGATCAGCGTGAAGGCTGAGCTGCGCAAAATTTCGGGCGGTGGAAACTCCACAGCCGTGCGGCCCCAGACCAACTGGACCAACTCCAGCACCACATAAGACAGGCCGAACGTGACCAGCAATTCAGGCACATGGCCAAAGGGGTGGACTTTGCGCAGCGTCAGGCGCTCGAACAAAGCACCACAGGCCCCAACGAGCATCGGGGCAATGACCAGAGCAGGCCAAAAACCGACCCACTGTGAAAGGGTGTAGCCAAAATAAGCGCCCACCATGTAGAAGCTGGCGTGCGCAAAGTTGAGCACACCCATCATGCTGAAGATCAGCGTCAGCCCGGAGCTGAGCATGAACAGCAACAGCCCGTAACTGAGGCCGTTGAGCATGGAGATGATGAAAAACTCCATCACAAACTTTCCAGACCCTTGGGATCTAAAGCATTAAAAAAATTGAACTTGCACTGGCAAATTCGGTCTCAATGGGCCCGAAAGCCCATAAAAAAGCCCGATGAACCCTCAGGTGATCGGGCCTTGGCCCATCCGCCAAACCCTGAGCCACTTTTGCGAGTGACTCAGAAAGTGGCAGCGGCAGGCGTTGCGCCTCAGCCAGGACGTTTCATCTGGCAGCTGGTGGGTGTGCTGGAGACATAAGAAGGGAATTCCTTCACGGGGGCGAGCGTCATGCCGGTGTTCTCGGGGCTGTAGGGGAACTTCTTGTCCGCTTTTTGCCAGACGGTCATGTACAGCGGTTGCTGCAACTGGTGGTCTGCTTTGCGGATTTCGACGTCGCCGTTGTGGGTCGAGAATTTCAGACCGGACAAAGCTGCCGCGACTTTGACCGGGTCGGTGGACTTGGCTTTGGCCATGGCATCACCCAGCGCTTGGTAAATACGCACCACGGAGTGGGTGTAGAAGTCGTCGTTAAACTTTTGCTTGAATTCAGCGGACCACTTGTCCATCTGACCGCCCATGTTGTAGTGGCCATAAGCGATCTGGTAAACGCGACCTGCACCGCCTTGACCCAGCGCTGTCGGGGTGCCTGTGACACCGGTGTAATAGGTATAGAACTTGCCGTTGTAGCCGCCTTCGTTGGCCGCCTTGACCAGCAAAGCCAGGTCAGAGCCCCAGTTGCCGGTGATCACAGTGTCGGCACCTGAGGCCTTGATCTTGGCGATGTAAGGCGAGAAGTCGCGGACTTGGGCCAGCGGGTGCAGGTCTTCACCCACAATTTGCACACCCGGCATCTTGCGTGCGATGTTTTCCTTGGCGAACTTGACGACCTGGTGACCATGTGAGTAATTCTGGTTGAACAGGTAAACCTTCTTGATGTCCTTGTCATCCTTCATGAAGGTGGTCATGGCCTCGATCTTCATGGAGGTGTCGGCATCAAAGCGGAAGTGCCAGAAGCTGCACTTGCTGTTGGTGAAGTCTGGATCGACCGCAGAGTGGTTCAGGAAAATGATTTCCTTGCCGGGGTTGCGTTCATTGTGCTTGTTCACAGCCTCGATCAGGGCACCCGCAACTGAAGAGCCGTTGCCTTGGGTGATGTAACGCACGCCTTGGTCCATAGCGGCTTTGAGCGCGTTCAAGCTTTCAGCAGGGCTGAGCTTGTTGTCGATGCCGATGACTTCGAACTTGACGCCGGCTGGGTTGGTCTTGCTGAATTTTTCGGCAAAGAACTGGAAGCTCTTGAGCTGGTTGCTGCCCACGGGGGCCATCAGGCCGGACAGCGGATCAATCCATGCAATTTTGACGGTTTCGCCTTTTTGGGCAAAAGCGCCCAAGGAGCAAGCGGCCAATGCGGCTGCGGCGATGATGCGGGTGGTGGTTTTCATACAAGGTCTCCTGCGTTGTGAATCAAAACGTTAACAGCGTAACCGCTGAAATCTCGAATGGACTCGGGGTTTGCACTAAGGCTATCACCCAAGCGACTAACCCGCACAGCTTATCTGCGTGCGGATTGATTTTTGCATCAAAGTCCGGGCAAAACGTACTCGGACAATTGCTCGCGCAATTTGGTCTTGAGCATCTTGCCGGTGCCCCCCAACGGAATGGCGTCGACAAAGACCACGTCGTCCGGAATCTGCCACTTGGCGGTTTTGCCTTCGTAGAAAGCGATCAGCTCTTCGCGACTGACTTCAGCGCCGGGCTTCTTGACCACGCACACAATCGGCCGCTCGTCCCACTTGGGGTGGCGCATGCCAATGCAAGCGGCCATGGCCACGGCCGGGTGCGCCATGGCGATGTTTTCCACATCGATCGAGCTGATCCATTCGCCGCCGGACTTGATCACGTCTTTGCTGCGGTCGGTGATTTGCATGAAGCCATCGGTGTCGATGGTGGCCACATCGCCCGTAGGGAACCAGCCGTCCACCAAAGGGTTGCCGCCTTCTTGTTTGTAGTACGACTCAATGACCCAGGGGCCTTTGACCAGCAGATCACCTGCGGCTTTGCCATCGTGCGGCAGGGTTTGACCCTCGGCGTCCACGATTTTCATGTCAATGCCAAAAATGCAGCGTCCTTGCTTCATGCGCAGCTTCATCTGCTGCTCAGCAGGCAGGCTCAAATGCTTGTTTTTGAGGGTACAGACGGTGCCCAGTGGGCTGAGTTCGGTCATGCCCCAGGCGTGCAGCACGTCCACGTTGTAGTTCTGACGGAAGGCGTCGATCATGGCGGGCGGACAAGCCGAGCCGCCAATCACGGTGCGGCCCAGTGTGCTGAACTTCAAGCCTGCGGGCGCCATGTGGCCCAACAGCATTTGCCACACGGTGGGCACGCCGGCCGCAAAGGTCACGCCCTCGGCTTCGATCAGTTCGTACACCGACTTGCCGTCCAGCGCAGGGCCAGGGAACACCAGTTTGGCCCCCGCCATGGCCGCGCTGTAGGGGATGCCCCAGGCGTTGACGTGGAACATGGGCACGACCGGCAAAATGGCGTCGCGGGCAGAAATGCACATCGAGTCGGGCAAAGCAGCGGCATACGCGTGCAGCACGGTGGAGCGGTGGCTGTACAAAGCGCCCTTGGGGTTGCCCGTGGTGCCGCTGGTGTAGCACAAGCTGCAGGCGGTGTTTTCATCGAGCTGCGGCCAGTCGTAGGTGCTGGGCTGCTGCCCCATCCAGGCTTCGTAACTCACCAAATGGGGGATGCCGGTGTCAGCAGGCAGCTTGTCTGCGTCGCACAGAGCCACATAGTGGGTGATGGTTTTGCAATGGCTGTGCAGCGCCTGTACCAGGGGCAAAAACGTCATGTCAAAACACAGCACCTGGTCTTCGGCGTGGTTGGCGATCCAGGCCATCTGCTCCGGATGAAGGCGCGGGTTGAGGGTGTGCAGCACGCGGCCCGATCCGCTCACGCCAAAGTAAAGCTCCAGGTGGCGGTAACCGTTCCAGGCCAGCGTGGCAATGCGGGTGCCCTGAGGCAGCTTTTGCGCATCCAGTGCGTTGGCCACCTGGCGCGAACGGCGGGCCACCTGGGCCCAATCACTGCGGTGGATGTCACCTTCGACCCGACGCGAAACAACCGCGCTGTCGCCATGGTGTTGTTCGGCAAATTCAATCAACGCAGAAATCAAAAGCGATTGCTGTTGCATCAGTCCCAGCATGGTGTGTCTCCTGTCAGTTGGGGTTTTTCAATCGGGTCATTGTGCACCCGAGTTCAACGCCAACCCGACCTAAAACCCGCTAAACCGCGGGTGCTTGTCAAGGGCGTGACAATCACACCCCATGTCATCTCCCCCTTTGGTCTCCCCCGTCAGCCACCCCCACGACTTGCCTGTGCTGGACTGGACGCACCGCCTGACCCAACTGGGTTCCCGATTTTTCACCCCTCTGCAGCCCACGCCGGTGGCCGCGCCGCGCTGGGCCGCCCGCAATGAAGCCTTGCGCGTCGAGTTGGGCTGGCCGAACGCACTGTTTGACGACGAACACCTGCAAGCCTTCGCGGGCAATGCGCTGATGGTCGGCTCTCAACCGTTGGCCACGGTCTACAGCGGGCACCAGTTTGGCCAATGGGCGGGCCAGCTGGGCGATGGCCGCGCCATCTGGCTGGGCGAAGCCGCATCGGCCCAGGGTCCACAAGAAATTCAGCTCAAAGGCGCAGGCCGCACGCCCTATTCGCGCGGCGGCGATGGCAGGGCTGTGCTGCGCTCGAGCATCCGCGAATATTTATGCAGCGAAGCCATGCACGGTTTGGGTATCCCGACCACCCGGGCGCTGTGCCTGGTGGCTTCGCCAGAGCCCGTGCGGCGTGAAACCATGGAAAGCGCTGCCGTGGTGGCCCGCGTGGCCCCCAGCTTCCTGCGTTTTGGGCACTTCGAGCATTTTTCGGCGCAAGGCGACACCGACAGCCTGCGCGCCCTGGCCGACCATGCCATAGCCCACCACTTGCCCGAGTGCCGCGAGCGCGCAGCGTTGTGGCAGGGCAATGTGTATGCGGCCTTGCTGGACGAGGTGCAAGAACGCACCGCCAAACTGCTGGCGAAGTGGCAAGCGGTGGGCTTTTGCCACGGTGTCATGAACACCGACAACATGAGCCTCTTGGGCCTGACGATCGACTACGGCCCTTTCCAGTTCTTGGATGCTTTTGACCCGGGTCACATCTGCAACCATTCGGACCACCAGGGACGTTATGCCTATGGCCGCCAGCCGAATGTGGCGTACTGGAACCTTTACTGCCTGGCCCAGGCCCTGGCATCGTTGATCGACGACCAGGAGATGACCCTGCTGGTGCTGGAGGGCTACAAAACCCTGTTCCCCCGCTACTTGGGCGATGCCATGCGCGCCAAGTTGGGCCTGATCGGCGACTTGGCCCCCGAGTCCGAGCGCGAAGCCGACTGGACGCTGGTGGAAGATTTGATGCAACTCATGGCGGCCGAAAAAGTGGATTTCACGGTGTTCTGGCGCCAACTGAGCCAAGCCGTGGTGATGCAATCGACTGCTGCTGCTTTGACCGATGCGGGCTGGAGCGCCGTGACCGACTTGGTATTGGACCGCCCTCGCCTGCTGGAATGGCTGGCGCGTTACACCGTACGCTCAGGCCAAAACAGCTTCTCAGCCATGGGCCAACAGATGCTGCGCAGCAACCCCAAATTCGTGCTGCGCAACCACTTGGCCGAAATCGCCATCCGCCAAGCCCAGGCGGGTGACTTCTCGGAAATCGACACCCTGTACAACTTGCTACAGTCACCCTTCGACGAGCATCCGGGCTTTGAAGCCTATGCTGACTTGCCGCCCGACTGGGCGGGCCAACTGGAAATCAGCTGTTCCTCATGAGAAAAATCAACAAATCCGACCAAGAATGGCGTGACCTGCTGGCCGAAAAAGACGCAGAACCGGTGGCCTTTGCGGTCACCCGCCAAGCCGCCACAGAGCGCCCCTTCACGGGCAAGTACGAGGGCCACTGGTCCAAGGGCACTTACCGCTGCATCTGCTGCGACGCGCCCTTGTTCAGCTCGGACACCAAATTCGACGCCGGTTGCGGCTGGCCCAGCTTTTCGCTAGCGGCCAGCGACAACGCCATCGAAGAGCGTGTAGACGTCAGCCACGGCATGCGCCGGGTCGAAACCGTCTGCGCCCAATGCGGCGCGCACCTGGGCCATGTGTTCGAGGACGGTCCCGCCCCCACGGGCTTGCGCTACTGCATGAACTCCGCTTCGTTAGACTTCGAGCCTTCCTGACCGA
>NZ_JBILQU010000130.1:0-6147 GCF_044373035.1 Limnohabitans sp.
CCCATGTCAGACGATCCACGGTGCTGCGGCACCGGCACTTGCATCATCAACGCCGAAGGCCTGTGCTGGTGCGGCCAGCGTTGGGATGGCGAGAAGATGTGCTTCATGCCCGAGCCTGCGGCGCAGCCAGACCCCCTGGCCAAGAGCGACACCACCCCGCAGTCACCTCGCGCCGGGCAGGACTGAGCGCATGAGTGGCCTGCGCCCGCGCCCCGGCCACTGTGCGCTGTTTCCCCTCACTTTGTTCTGCGCAGGGCCACGGCTGTGAGCCAGGGCACGCCGACGGCTGAAACCCCAACCGCCATGCACTGGCGCGACCCGTTCCGGGTGCGGAGTTTTCGCTTCCAGTGGCCTGCCGATCTGGCCACATCCTGGGCTTTTGAGATGGAGACCATCGTGCTGGGCTGGTTCATCCTGGTCGAGTCGGGCTCGGTGATGATGCTGGTGGTGTTTGGCTCGTTGCAATACTTGGGCTCTTTGGTTTCTCCCATGTTTGGCGTGGTGGGCGATCGGCTGGGTTACCGCCGCATGCTGTATTTGTCGCGTGCCCTGTATGCGGCGCTGGCCGCCACCTTCATGCTGCTGGCCTGGTCGCAGGCCCTCACCCCCATGATCGTGCTGTTCATGGCCGCTTTAGCGGGACTGGTGCGGCCGTCGGACATGATGATGCGCAACGCCTTGATTGCGCAGACTTTGCCGCCCCGGCATTTGCTGGGCACACTGGGCATTTCGCGCATCACCTCGGATTCGGCCCGCATTGCGGGTGCATTGGCCGGTGCGGGTGTGGTCGCCTGGCTGGGCATGACTTGGGCTTACGCGCTGATCACAGCGCTTTACACCCTCAGTTTTGTGCTGTCGCGCGGCGTCTCGGATGGACCTGCACAAACAGCCGTCAAAGATGCCCCGCGTCTGTCGCCCGTGCGCGACTTGCAGCTGGCCTTTGGCTATGTGTGGACCCGCCCGGTGCTGATGGCCGCCATGGCCTTGGCGTTTTTGGCCAACCTGCTGGCCTTTCCCTTCTCTTTGGGCTTGCTGCCCTATGTGGCCAAAAACATTTACCTGACCGATCAGACGGGGCTCGGCTGGCTGGGCGCCAGCTTTGCCTTTGGCGGTTTGGTGGGCTCGGTGGTGCTCAGTTCGCACCGCTTTGCGTTTCGCGCCGCGCAAACCATGGTGCTGGCCGGGGCGGTTTGGTTTGCGGTGGATGTGCTGTTCGCCTTCAGCACGCATCTGGGCGTGGGCATGGCCTTGCTGTGTTTGGCCGGCCTGGCACAAAGCCTGAGCATGACGCCCTTGGCGGCCGTGATGCTGCGCGCCACCGAGCCTGCTTACCGGGGCCGGGTGATGGGCATGCGCATGTTGGCCATTTGGGGTTTGCCTTTGGGCTTGCTGCTCTCGGGGCCGCTGATTGACCGCTGGGGCTATGCCGCCACAGCCAGCATGTATTCTGCCTTGGGGCTGCTGTTGACCGGTGCCATGGCGGTGTACTGGCGTGCGCACATTTGGGACCGCAAAGCGCCAGCCAATGCACCTTTGTGACGCATGCACGATGAGCCTCTGCTGTGACCAAAGCGACAGCGTCCAATCGGCCGTGGGCGCACAGTGCTGGTACAGAGCCCGATTGACCGCAGTCTGGCCACATAGCCGAAAGTCGAAAACGCAACAACGACCATGACCACCTTGACCTCTTCTGCGGCCACTGTGCCAGAACCACCCGCTGACCACCCCCGCGTGGTGCGGGGCCTGCTCAACATCGCGCACGCCTTGGACCATTTGTTCTTGCTGATTTTTGCGGCGGCGGTCAGCACCATCGCGACCGACATGGGCCTGGCCCAATGGCAAGACCTGATGCCTTACGGCGCAGGGGCGTTTTTCATGTTCGGTCTGGGTTCTTTGCCCGCCGGTCGCTTGGGGGATTTGTGGGGCCGCCGCAGCATGATGCTGATTTTCTTTTTTGGCATTGGCGCAGCGTCTATCCTCACGGCGTTCACCCAAACGCCTTGGCAACTGGCCACAAGCCTCACGCTGATCGGCGTGTTCGCCTCCATCTACCACCCGGTGGGCATTCCCATGCTGCTCGAGCGCTCATCTAACCCCGGTGCCACCATTGGCTTCAATGGCCTGTCGGGCAACCTGGGTGTGGCGGTGGCGGCCTTGCTCACGGGTTTTTTGATCCAGTGGCTGGGCTGGCGTGCGGCCTTTGTGGTGCCGGGCGTGTTGGCCTTGGTCTGCGGCTGGGTGTTTGCCCGCGCTTGTCCACCAGAGCTGTCGGCGCCCGCCAAGCGCAAGGGTGGCGCCAAGGTGAGCCTGCCCGCGCCCATGTTGGCGCGTGTGCTGGTGGTCATGACGGCAGCGGCTGTGACCAGCAGCGTGTTGTTCAACTTCACCACCAACGGCAATGGGCCTTTGATCACCGAGCGCTTCAAAGGTGTGATGGAAGACCCTGCCAGCTTGGGCCTGTTGCTGGCCTTGGTTTACGCCGTGGCCTCGGTGGCCCAGGTGGTGGTGGGGCACCTGATCAACCGTTTCCCGCTCAAACACTTTTTCATGTTCATGGTCTTGGCGCAGATCCCCATGTTGGTGCTGGCTTCGCAGGCGCAGGGCTGGTGGCTGTTTGCGGCGCTGATTGGGGTGATGGTGTTCATCTTCGGGGCGATTCCTTTCACCGACTTCATGATCGCCCGCTATGTGGACGACCGCCTGCGTTCACGCGTCTCGGGCATGCGCCTGGGCGTGTCTTTCGCGGTCAGCTCTTTGTCGGTCTGGGCTTTGGGGCCGGTCGTCAAGGCCATGGGGTTTGGCAACTCGCTCTTGCTGCTGGCGGGGTTTTCGGTGGCCACCACGCTCATTTTGACTTTGCTGCCCGGCGCGTCACACGAGCAGACGTCGCCGGCCTGAGCCTTGCCTTCAGCCAGAGAGTGCCAGACCTCAGCGCACCCAAGCGTTCTGATCAGTCCTGCCCTTCGGTCAGGGTGTCGAGCTGAAACTTGCCGCTTTTGTGCCAAAGCCATACATCGGAGTAGGTGACCTGGCTCATGTGCTGGGGCACGGGGTAGGGGGCTGCGGCGATGACCATGCGTTCGATTTGTTGCATCACTTGCGGCACATGTCGGGGTGCACGCATCCATTGCACCGATTTGACCGAGCCGTGCCGGTCGATGTCTACGTTGAGCACACCCACCGCCTCCAACATGGGGGGCAGGCGGCCTTTGTAAATGCTTTGGCTGTGCCGGGCATAAAGGTGGCTGGCTGCGTCCTTGCGGTAATCCTTGGCGTTGCGTGCGGCCGATTTGGCGGGACTCGGGGCTGCGGCTGTCGCAGCGGGTTGGGCCACGGCATTAGGCTGCGTTGTGGCGGGTGAGGCGGTTGTGGCGGGTATGACAGGTGTGGCGGGTGAGGCGGGTACCTGGCTGGTGGCAGGGTGTGAGGTGGGTTTGGCGGTCGGCGGCGCGCTGCAGCCGCTCAGCCAGCCCAGGCCCACGGCGCTCAGGGCCAGCAAGGTGCGCGACAAAACGGTGCGGTGCGGGGTAGGTTGCGGGTGCGGGTGCGGGTGCGGGTGCTGGGGTGCCTCTGGCATAGATCGGATCCTCTCCTTGGCATACTCGGTGTTCGGTTGTGATTGTGGCATTGACCACAGGCCTTGGCGAGTGGCCGTTTGACAAAGGGGTGTGCGTGTGAATTGGATGATGGTGGCGTTGGATCGTTTGGCCAATGAGGCAGCGGTGCAGGTGAGTGTGCAAGCCACCCAAGGCTCGGTGCCGCGTGGGCCAGGCACCCACATGCTGGTTTTTGCCCGGGGCGAAGAGGGCACGATTGGTGGCGGACACCTGGAGTTTCAGGCCTTGGCGCACGCACGAAGGTTATTGGCCGGGGAGTTGGTGTCTACCCACTTGCGCCAAGTGCTGGGTCCCAGTTTGGGGCAGTGTTGCGGCGGGGTGGTGGAATTGACCATGGAGCTTGTGGACGCGGGCGACGTGGCGCGTTTGCGCACCTTGTTGATGCCGCCGCGCACCCCGCTGGCGCTGTTTGGCGGTGGCCATGTGGGCCGAGCGATTGTGAACGCCCTGGCGCCTTTGCCTTTTGCGGTGCGCTGGATCGACAGCCGCGACGAGATTTTCCCGGCCGATGTGCCCGACGGGGTGGATTGCGAACACTCCAATCCGGTGCAGGCTGCAGTGGCCGATCTGGCGCCGGGCAGCCGGGTGCTGATCATGAGTTTCAGCCATGCCGAAGACTTGGACATCGTGGTGGCTTGTCTCAAGCGCCTGCGCGCTCAGGACGATTTGGCCTTTGTGGGCCTGATCGGCAGCCAAACCAAATGGGCCACCTTCAGGCACCGCTTGGAAGAACGGGGCTTTACGGCCCAAGAGATTACCCGCATCACCTGCCCGATTGGCGTTCCCGGCATCGCGGGCAAGGAGCCCGAGGTCATCGCTGTGGCGGTGGCGGCACAACTCTTGCAAACCCTTTGAAGTTGTGATGCTGGTTTCCCCTAGGCCACCATGCCAGAGGGGGACTGGAATCCTGAATGTAAACTGTATACACTCCGGTGCACTGGTCGCAGCGGCGCAGGTTCCCCCGGGAACATGTTCGCGACCGAATACCCGCTCACAGGGCCCGCGGTGGTGAGCAGGTTGGAGAATCCTTCATGGAATCGTATTTTCTGGAATGGGCCAATTTGTTGCTGCGATGGGTGCATGTCATCACCGCCATCGCCTGGATTGGCTCTTCGTTTTACTTTGTCTTTCTGGACAACAACCTGCAAAAACCCAACTCGCCCGACTTGCTCGAAAAAGGCGTGGGTGGCGCCATGTGGGCGGTGCACGGCGGTGGTTTTTACAACCCGCAAAAGTACATGGTCGCCCCCAAGATCATTCACACCAAGCTGCACTGGTTTTATTGGGAAAGTTATTCCACCTGGCTGAGCGGTTTTGCGTTGTTCACGGTGCTCTACCTTTACAACGCGGGCACTTTTCTGATCGACAAGTCGCTGATGGACTGGACGCCGGTCATGGCCGGATCGGCCGCTGTGGGCATGCTGGTGGCTTTCTGGTTCGTTTACGACATCGTTTGCCGGGTCTTTGGCTTCCGCAAAAACGGTGAGCTGATCGTGGCGGGCTTGATGATTGTGTTCGTGGCGTTTTGCTCTTGGCTGGCCAACGAGCTGTTTGCAGGGCGCGCCGCGTTCTTGCTGGTGGGCGCGATGATCGCGACCGCCATGAGCGCCAACGTGTTCTTCTGGATCATCCCCGGCCAGCGCAAAGTGGTGGCCGCCATGACCAGCGGCGGAGTCTATGATGCCAACGCCCTGGCCATCCACGGCAAGCGCGGCAAGCAACGCAGCGTGCACAACACTTACTTCACGCTGCCCGTCATCTTTGCGATGCTGAGCAACCACTACAGCTTTTTGTACACCCACGAACAGCGCTGGGTGCTGCTGTTTGTGATGATGCTGGCCGGTGCCTTGATCCGCCAGTTCTTTGTGCAGCGCCACGCCTTTCACCTGGGCCGCGCGGCCAACCCCTGGCCCTTTGCGGCGGTAGGCGTGGTGATGATTTTGGGCGTGATCGTGGCATTGCGGCCTGCGCCGCCCAAGGTCTCTGCAGTGCCTGTCCAGCCGGTGAGCTTTGCCCAGGTGCAAAGCCTCGTCAGTCAGCATTGTCTGTCGTGCCACAACGCTCAGGTTCAAATGAAAAACGTTCGCCTGGACAGCCCTGAACAGCTCAAGCAGCACGCGCAAAACGTCTATCAGCAGGTGGCGGTGACCAAGCAAATGCCCATGGGCAATGCCACCGGCCTGACCGAAGAAGAGCGCGCCATGATCGGGCGCTGGTTTGTGGCGGGGGCCAAGCTGGACTGAACCGCTGGGCACTGTCGAGGCAGACAAGAGGGCTGCAAACGACAGTCGCCAGAGTTACTGGGGCTATGGTTGACCCTATTGGTATGACGATCGAATGGGTATATCTTGGATTCAGCAGGTCCCCATGGGTCCGGCTGTTCAAATCACAAGGAGACCCCCATGTTCAATCGCTCACGCCGTACTTTGGTTGCCAGCGCTGTCGCTGGCTTGGCTTGTTTGGCAGCTGCCCTGCCTGCTGCCGCACAAAATTATCCCGTCCGCCCCATCACCATGATCGTGCCTTGGGG
>NZ_JBILQU010000116.1:0-8044 GCF_044373035.1 Limnohabitans sp.
TGGCAAGAATGGCGGAGGAGGGCAGTGAGGGGTTTTCGCAAAATCCAATGCGCCAGACCGTGGTCAAACGACACCGCCGTATCGGATGGCAATCAGGATGTCTTTCACGCGCTGTGCACCGTAACTGGTTTTGGCCAACTCCAGAGGGCTATCGCCATCCAGCATGGGGTGAGGGCGGCGCAGCCAAGCTGAGGCTTCGTCTTCCGTCTCAAAGGTGTCGGTGGCCATTTGCCCAAGTTCCAGTAAACGCAAGACGCTTTCAGCCGAATGGATGGGCAACAGTTGCCCTTTGGCAGCTCGGCGGTTGGCGGTGCTGCGGTCCAGATCCAGGTACTCTGCAATCACCCCTTTACCCAGCCCCAGATAATCACCCAGCGGCCCAATGGCTTGACTGGAAATGCCGCGCTTGAGGAGCTTGCAGGCCCCAGCGCTGGAAAGGCTGGCCAGACGTGTGCCCACCATCACGCGTGTGGTCGCTTGTGGCGAATCGTCTTGTTCAGGAGCATCCAGCAAGGCCCAAAGGGTCGAAAGAGCAGCGCTTCGACTTGTGGTGTTGGTTGAGAGGGTTGATGATTTCATGGTGCAATTACATCATGATGGTGAAGCAATTGCAACAATTTGAAGTTCGCCGAGAGGGCTTTGGGAGCCCAAGGATCAGGTTGTCAGGTCTGCTTGCTCGCGCGATTGGCGCTCATCACACGAGGCTTGAATGGGATGGTGTCGCGCCATCCTGGCGCTGAATCTGTTCAAGGCGATGCATTAACCAGTGGAACCCGATGTGTTCTTGCTCCAAGCGCAGCCCTGTGCGTATGCGGTTGTCGCGCAGGTCGTCATACAGGGCGCGCTCTTCGGGCGTCAGCCGGTGCAAGTCAATGCAAAGGGGCTTGTCTTCACTGCCCCAAATGGCCGCGTGCGCATCGAGCGTGGACCTGTCCATCAAGAACGAGACGACGTGGTCAAAGTGGCCGCGAAGCTGGTCCAGAATGCCAAAGCCATGCGTGTCGATGTCGCCCCAGTAGTGGATGGGGCAGTGCTTGAGCCAATGGCTGAGGGCCAGTGCATCCCAGCCGTAGCCTGCGCCAAAAATCACGAGGGCATGGCGCACTGGCGGAAAGGCCAGAAAGTTGGTCTCGTTTTCGGTGATGAAGACACGCTGCACACCGATCGATAGGCGGCTGAAGCTGTCGGCATCCAGCGTCAAGTCGGGGCATTGCACGCCAGGCACCAGCGCCATGGCCGGGTCCAGCACACGCAGGCGTATGCGCGTTGGCTTTTGCAAAAAGCCATAACGGGCAGGGAACTGGCTGACGCCAGTTTTGTGGGGGTTGACCGCGTCCAGTGGCAGCGCCAGATCGAGCAGCTCGGTCAGTACCCCGCGATGGGCTTCGATGAATTTGCTGTGAACGCCGGGCACGTCCATCTGCCGCAGGTAAATGCCAGGGCGTGGATGCGCGACCAGCCAGGCCACCACAGCCAGCAAGCGGGGCCATTCGGCCAGTAACTCGAGCGCCTGGTGTGGATGCTTTTCTAACCAAGGCAGCAAGGCTGGATGCATTTGCCGCGTGTCGGCCACTTGCGCCGAAAAGCGCTCCCAGTCTTTGCGTTTGCCCAACCAGACCAAGGCCGCTTCGAGTGTTTGGACACAGACGCAGGCCGGTAAGCTTTGCGCGCCTTGGACGCGGTGGTTGAGCGTTTGCCACTCCACACGCACGGCGCCCTGCGGTGCCCATTCGCCAGACAGTTCGGCCACCCATGCGCGCACCTCATTGAAACGGTCTGTGATGTCTGTGGAAGTGGGCGATTTGATGGACAGGCGCAAAGGAAATCGCTCGTGGCCGCTGACCGCGTCGCGCAGCAGTTCGCCGCGCTCCCATAGCCGCGCCAGCTGGGCTTTCAGTTCTTTCGGGCCAGTCCAGCTCACTGCGCAGGCTCCTGTGCTTGAGGGGCAGAAGGGGCAGATGGGGCCAAGGCGATTGCGGGGGCTGGCGTCAAGGCCTTTTGTGCCCGGTATTCTTCGATGGACAGATTGCGCAGCTTCGAGGCCCGCCCACCCTCGTTGTGGACGAAGCCGACGCTGGCGACATAGGGTTCGATGATGTGGATTTTTTGCAGCGGCGTGACGATCAAAAGTTGCAGGTTGAGTTGCCTAAACAGCTTGAGGCCGTATTGGGCCGACTCGTCCGAACCGCGCCCGAAGGCCTCATCGATGACCACGAAACGGAAAGAACGCGAGCGCACCGCACCCCATTCTAGGCCGAATTGGTAGGCCAAACTGGCCGCCAAAATGGTGTAGGCCAGCTTCTCTTTTTGCCCGCCCGATTTGCCACCGGAGTCGGAGTAATGCTCGTGCTCGGTGTTGTCCTCGCGCCAGCGTTCGCTGGCGGCAAAAAGGAACCAGTTGCGCACGTCGGTGACTTTGGCCGTCCAGCGGCGGTCTTGTTCAGACAGGCCTTCGCGCCCCCTGAAGCGGTCGATGATGGCTTTGACCTGCAAGAACTTGGCCTCGGAATACTGGGCATCGTCCGACCCGGTGACCGCGCCCTCGGTGCAGGCGCGCAGTTCTTGCTGGAAGTCGCGGATCTCGGCGTCGGGGCTGGCCTGCGATTCCAGCAGAATGAAGCGCCCGGGGTTGTAGTCGATCTCGCCCAGCGATTGGTTGATGTGGGCGATGCGCTCTTTGATGGTTTCGCGCTCACGGGCCAGTTGGGCATTGAAGTTGGCGATTTCGTTGATGGTGTTGACGTTGAGCAACTCCTTGAAGCGCGACACAAAGCGCGGCAGGTCGTCGCGGTTCAGCTGCGACAGCAAGTTTTCGTATTCAAAGGCCCCTGCCAAGCTGGCATCCATCTCGGCGGTTTCCAGCTTGAAGCTCTCTTTGAAGGAGGCCATGGCTTTGATGATTTTTTCGGCCAGACGCCGCAGCTTGATGTCTTCGGCATCAATGCGTGCTTGCAGCCAAGCGCGCAGGTCTTGCTCGCGGTTGTCGCAGGACTCCACGCTGAGAAGTTGTTCGCCCAAAGCTTCTGCGCGCATGGCTTCGAGCCTTGCAGCCAAGGCCGCGTCGATGGCCACCTCGTGCAGCAGCGCAGCAGTTTGCTGGTGCAGCGCCTGCGCGTCAGCGCGCCGCTGCTCCACCTTGGCGCGTTTGTCGCGCGTGCCTTGCAGTTCTTCGCCAGTGGTTTTTTGTGCCGCCTGCACGCTGCGCAGCTTGTCGTTGAGTTGTTGGAGCACATCTGAGGCCGCCTCCAGCCGATTGCGCTCGTCCACCAGTTGCGCAATTTCGGTGGCCAGGCTGGCCCAATCGAGCTCGTCGAAGGTGGTGAACTCTTCAAGCCGGGTGAGCGCATCCAGACGGCTGGTGAGTGCTTTGCGTTCGGTTTGAATGGCCGCAATTTGGCCGCCCACTTCAGCGAGCCGCGCTTCAAGTTGTTGGCGCTTGGCCTCCAAGGCTGCAATTTTGGCGCTGTTGCTCCAGCCCAGCACGTAGCGGCTGCGGTCCTCAATGCGGTGGCGGTCGTCTTTTTCATGCCGGCCACTGGGGTCTTTGATTTGGCCGGCAAGGGTGACGGCGCGGGTCTCACGGCGAAACTGCTCTTGCGTGGCGCAGCACGCGACGTCGAACCGGACGCTGAGTTCGCGTTCCAGCCAATCGTAGTGGGGCGAGTCGGGCTTGATGGCGAGTTTGCGCACCAGGGAATCGCGGTGCAGGGCAGGCAGTTCGGTGGTTTTGCGTGCGCGCACATGGAAGTACACCAAGCGGCCCCGCAGGTGGGCGCTGTCTACCCATTCGGCCACGGCTTTGTAATGCGCATCGGGCACCAAAAGCGCCAGACCAAAGCCGCGCAGCAAGCGTTCGGCGGCGCCTTCCCAGTCACGGGCCTCTTCGCGCACCTGAATCAATTCGCCAGCGAACGGCATGTCGTCCACGTTCAAGCCCAGTGCCGTGCAGATGGCGGCGCGGATTTGGATTTGCTGGTCGTCGATGTTGCTGCGCCTGCGCTTGAGGCTGTCGATTTCCTGGCTTTGCTGCGTGTGTTCTTGCTTGCCTTGGCGCAAGCTCACGCTGTGTTCGGTCAGGGTGTTTTGCAGGTCGGCATCGCGCTGCAGTGCCGCTTCGCGCCAGCTTTGGTATTTGCCGCGCTGCGTGGCAAAGCTGGCGTCATCGCTGGCCAGGGGCTCGCCCAGCACGGTGGTCAGTTCACCATAGCGGCGGGCCTTGGTATGGCGGGTGTCGCGCAACTGCTCTTTTTGGCGAATCTCGGCGGCAAGGCGCTCCAGCCGGTCGCCGCCGTTGTCGTTGATCGCTTGCTTGAGTTCATCCACTTTCTGGCCTTGCGCCTCGTGCATGGCCGCCAGTTTGTGGACCTGTGCATCCACGCGCTCCCACTCTTGCGCCAGTGAGGTCAATCGTTTGTCGAGCAGTTCCAGCTTGAGGCCCGCAAAGTAGGGGCGCAGACGGTCGCGGCATGCTCGCAAGTTGTCGACCTCGGCGGCCAATGCGCTGTGGCGGCTGCAATCGGCGATCAAAGGCGTGAGCAATTCCACTTGGGCTTTGATTTTCAGGATGGCCTGATGGGCGCGGTTCAGGTCGTCAAAGTGGCCGATCAAGGCCTGCAGGCGCGGGGCCACCTCGAAGGGCTCCAGCATGTGGCTGCGCACAAAGTCCGTCAGGTTGCCGACCGACTTCATCGACACGGTTTGGTGAAACAGCTCCAGCGCCTGGTCGTTTTCAATGCCAAAGCGCCTGCGAAACCAGGCCGCATACGGCGGAAAGGAGTCGTGCAGTTCCGCGCCCAGGCCACGCAGCCGCTTGCGAAGTTGGGCCATGTCGGAGCCGAAATGGGCGAAGTCCGCCGCAATCGAGAGCGCACGCTCGGCCCCCAAAAAAAAGCGTGCGGGTTGCCCGTGGGCGTCCTTCATCCAGAACACCTGGGCCAGTGTCACCGTCTGGTCGTAGCCTGCGTTGTGGAACACACCCAAGATCACCGAGTAGCTGTTGGGCTCGCGCAGGCTCACCGGCTTGGCCGCACCGGTGACCTCATTGCGTTCGGATTTGTAATGCCCCAGCACGTAGGAGCGCAGCGTCCGTTCCTTGCTGTCCGCGCCCGCAGCCTTGTTGTAGGCGATGCGGTTGGCAGGCACCAGCAAGGTGGTGATGGCATCAACCAAGGTGGACTTGCCCGAGCCAATATCGCCCGTGAGCAGGCCGTTCTTGCCGTCGAGTTGCAGCGTCCACACCCGGCTGTCGAACGTGCCCCAGTTGAACACCTCCAGCCGGGTCAGCCGAAAGCCGGTCAAGGTGTCATCCGATACAAAGTCCAAGCCCATGGATTGCGGCTCAAGCATGTTGGGCCCCTTCCTGCGTGTCGGTCACGCCGGCCAATTGAGACTGGTAGCTGGCCAGGCGCGCATCGAATTCGGCCAGCCATTGGGCGTCCACAAAGGCCTTGAGAATGCGCCGCACCTCGTAAGAGGCCTGCCCGGCGGCGGCACCACCGGCGGGTTTGAGTTTGTGCAAAAACCCCAGTTCGGCCACCTTGTTGATGTTGGTCTCGATCTGGTCGATGAGCTTGGTTTCGTTTGTGCCGTCGGGCAAGAACACGCGCACCAACTCCACCACTTCGTCACGCGAGAGCACCAGCCGCCCCGCATGGGCGTCTTGGCCACCGCCTGCGTCGAACTCGGCGAGTTTTTTGCGCAGCAAAGCCAGCAACAAACTCACGGCGAAGGACAGCGGTCGGCGTGCCACCAAACGGGGCAGACGGGGCGCGGCTTCGTCGTCGGCCGCTTCGGGGCGACTCTTCAAGAAAGCATAGCCCTCGGCCTCGTCCAGCACCAACTCAAGGTTCAGCACCGCCACGTAATCACGCACCCGCGCTTGTAGGTTCAGCAGGCCCGCCCACTGGCGTTCGTCGGCGTCGCGGTAGAGCACGCTTTTGAGCAGGTTGATCAGCAACACCGACAAATCAGAAGAGGGCGTCACCATGGACTGCGACTGCGGAGGGGTCGCTGGGGTGTTCAAAAAATCATCTTCCATACAGGGCCTTGGTTTTTGTTCTGGTTCAGCGCATGAAAATCACGCGGGGCAGGCGGGCGCTGCGGGTGATGGTTTGGCCATCGGTGGCCAGCGTGTGCCAGTGGATTGGCTCGGGCCTGTCCTCGTCCACCACGGTGCTGAAGCTGGCACTGCCCAGCTGCAAATAGGCCACCAATTCGGCCAAGCCCTGTTGCAGTGGTTGGCTGGCCACCAGCTCACCCAGGGTGATCTGGGCGCGGTCTTGCAGGGCGTGGCGGATATGGCGGGCCAGCCGCGCCGAGTCAACCACCACTTGGTCAAACAGTTTGGCCGGGTCGATGTCTTCATCGCCTGCCTGCAACACCAAGTCGGCAATGACGGGTTGCACGGTTGGGGTGAAGAGGGGGCGCTCCATGGCCAGCGCAATGTCCGCGCTGGGTTGGGCCATCTCCATCATGTGGCCGGGAACAGGCGCATCGCGCAGCGCCAGCGCCTTGCTTTCGATGCCATGCAAGATGTCCATGATGCGGCGGTTTTCCAGCCAGGCCTGGTCGTCCAGAAAACGGCGCAATTGCTGGGACAAGGCGGCAACGGTGCGCTGGGTATGTTCGCCCGCTTCCATCCAGTCGTAGTGAACGCGGCGGGTGCGGGCGTCCGGGTTCAGGTGGGCCACGGCGGGCAGTGCCAGCACGCGCTCGAGCAGCGCGGTCAACTCCTCTTGCCTGCGGCTGGACAGCAAAAAGTCCCAGAAGGCGCGAAAGCTTTTGCCCTGGTCGGAGTCGGCAATGGCATCGCGCTCGCCCATGATGTCCTCGAGCAGCGCGCCCTTGCTGCCCTCCCACAGCGCGATGCGTTCACGCACACGCCGGTCCAACTGCCGAAAGTTGTGCTCGACCTCGCGAAAGTCTGTCAGCAACTCACGCGCACCTTGCGTGAACTGCTGAAAACGGTCCTTCACCGCCGTGTCGTCCAGCAGCGGCGCATCGCCCGACTGCACCCGGGCGATTTCGGCGTCGATTTCATCGCGCTTTTTCCGCAGCTCGGCGATGCGTTTGGCCGGGTCGGCTTCGCTGCCCTCACTCATTTGTTTGAGCAGGTCAAACAGCGTGAGCAAACGCGACTCGGTGCCCACGAACTGCCGCTCGCTCAGCTGCGCCAGCCAGGCGATAGCCTTTTCGGTGGCGGGTGTCAAATCGAACTGCGCCTCGTCCGTGCCCGAGCGGTAAAACTTGCGCAGCCAGCCCTTGTCGTGCGCAGCCCAATCGTTCAGATACTCCAGCGCTGATTTAGGGAATGTGGTTTCACCCAAGTGCAGGCGCAAGGCATACAAGGCGTCTTCCAGCGCCTCGGCCAAATCCGCCGCCGCCATCACCCGCACATTGGGCACCACAAACACCCGGTGTAAAAAACTGGCCACCAGTGGCGCATGGTCCGAGCGCAACAGCCGCCAAGCCGGGTGGTGGCTGCGCAGGGCGTCAAGGGTGGCGTAGTCAAGGGACATGGATCACTTCAGCTTGTCAGGTAGGGGTCAGGGCGGCTTGTCGGCTTGTCGGCTCGCAGCAGCAGACTTTAGCGCTTGCGGAAGGGCTTTCGCTTGGCTTGTTGATACCGAGGCCAGCCAACTCAGCCAAGAGCTCGGCCAAATGGTCGGGGTGGCCCGGGTTTTTTGTTTGATCAGGATGGTTCAGGTTGACAAGTGAGGGTGTGGCGAAAAATTCGCTTTTTTCGAGGGCAGAAACAAGCCTTTGATTTGCGTCGTCATCAATCTGATGGTACTTCAGGGCGGCAGGGTCAATGTGTCGGTTGCGTCCCTTTATTCAGGCCAACTTGAGAGGGGTGGTGGCTTTTTGCTGGGCATGACGGGTTGGTCAACCCTTATTTTTCGGCCACAGCTGAAGAGTTGCTCGCAAGGTATGTTGGAACAAAAGCAAGCGCCTTCAAACCGCCAACAGCAGGCAGACCAAGCCGTGGCGGGTTGGAACGCTTTGCATGAACCCGAGTTTCAAAGTGCGTGGGTCGGTGTTGGTG
>NZ_JBILQU010000117.1:0-7910 GCF_044373035.1 Limnohabitans sp.
GTGGGCCACAAAAACTACCGCGCCTACTTCGATATGGCCCGGCGCAGCCTGAGGGACGACGGTTTATTTTTGCTGCACACCATTGGCAAAAATCGCGCGGGTGCCGGGATCGATCCGTGGATCGAAAAATACATCTTCCCCAATGGCGCGCTGCCCTCGGCGTCTGAAATCGCCCACTACAGCGAAGAAGATTTCGTCATGGAAGACTGGCACAACTTTGGCGAAGACTATGACAAAACCCTGATGGCTTGGCATGCGCGCTTTGAGGATGCTTGGCCCACCTTGCAAGCGCGCTATGGCGAGCGTTTTTACCGCATGTGGCGCTACTACCTGCTCTGTTGCGCGGGCACTTTCCGCGCCCGAGACAACCAGTTGTGGCAGGTGGTGCTGTCGCCCGGTGGGCGGGCAGGGGGGTACCGCAGGCCGCTGATGTGAAGGTTCATTCGTTGTGGTTCATCTTGTGCAAAAACATGCGCAATAAGAAAGCGCCCATCAGCAGCATGACCACGATCACGGCCAAACTCATCAGGCCGTAGTCGGTGGAAAACAAATCGATCAGCAGTTTCACTGTGCTTCCTTGGGTTGGTTTGGACAGTTCACTGTGCCCCCGTGCACGCGGCCAGTAGCTGATCAAAATCAAATGGACTGCACAAAGTCGTGCTTCAATGCGCGGGTCCCATTTTTGGCTCCGTGCCCACCACCCCATGACCAACCCGTCTACTGCTTTTTCGTCTGTTTCCTTGCCAGAAGTCTGGCCCTTGTCGGCCCGGTGGTTTCTGGCGCTGGGGGCGATCAGCGCCTGCACCAGCGTGGTGTTCAGCGCCGCCTTCGCGCATTTGCCGGTGTTTGCCGGGGGCGTGCCCACGACGGTGCAAACCGCTTTGAGCCAGCAGCAATTTCATGCCCTGGGGTTGTTGTTCACCGGGCTGGCGCTGCGGGTCTGCGGGGCATCGCGCTGGCTGCAGGCGGCGGGCTGGCTCATGGTGCTGGGCTTGGTCTTGTTCAGCTTCAATCTTTACGCGCGGCAAGTGTTGGGGTGGGATGTGTTGCGCGCGTTGGTGCCTTGGGGCGGGGCGGCCTGGATATTGGCCTGGCTGGTTTTGGCCATGGGCTTGGCGCACGGGAGCGGAAAAATAAATCGGCAAGCTTGAACTGAAAGTTTTTTCCTATGGGATCGATAGGAACTACTCATGAGTAGAAACCCTAGGTTGCATTATGATTGCGACCAATGAGTTTTCTCATTTGATAGTTTTTATTAACCACTCCAAGGAAATGACCATGTCCTCTTTGATCAATACCCCAGTCCAGCCTTTCAAAACCCAGGCTTTCCACAACGGCAAGTTTGTGCAAGTGTCCAACGAAACCCTCAAGGGTGAGTGGTCGGTGCTGATTTTCATGCCCGCCGCCTTCACCTTCAACTGCCCCACAGAAATCGAAGACGCGGCCGACAACTACGCCGAGTTCCAGAAAGCTGGTGCCGAGGTTTACATCGTGACCACCGACACCCACTTTTCGCACAAAGTGTGGCACGAGACATCGCCTGCTGTGGGCAAGGCCAGGTTCCCATTGGTTGGCGACCCGACACACACCCTGACACGCGCTTTTGGCGTGCACATTGAAGAAGAAGGCCTGGCATTGCGCGGCACCTTCATCATCAACCCCGAAGGCATGATCAAGACCGCCGAAGTGCACTCCAACGAGATCGCCCGCGACGTGTCCGAGACCCTGCGCAAGCTCAAAGCCGCTCAGTACACCGCCGCCAACCCCGGCCAAGTGTGCCCCGCCAAGTGGAAAGAAGGCGCCAAGACTTTGGCTCCTTCCATCGACCTGGTCGGCAAGATCTGAATCTCGGGTGCCCTGCTGGTCAGGGCGCTGAGTTCAACGCATGCGGGCCACAAGCCTGCGTGCCTTGCGCTCAACGCATTCCCCCTCAATTCGCCCAAATTCACCCCAATTCCCCCTGTTCCCTGGCCTGCGCCACAAGCGCGGGTCCAAGTTCACTGCCCCCCGAAAAACCGGAGATCACCATGCTCGACGAGACCCTCAAAGCCCAATTGCAGCAATACCTGGCCTTGCTGCGCCAGCCGATCCGCCTGATCGCCTCGTTGGACGACAGCGAGACGGGCGTTGACATGAAAAACCTGTTGGAAACCATCGTCGGTTTGTCTGACAAGGTCAGCTTGGAGACCTCGGGTGACGACGCACGCAAGCCGTCGTTTGTGGTGGCGCGTGAGGATCAAACGCAAGGCGTGCGTTTTGCGGGCCTGCCTCTGGGCCACGAGTTCACCTCGTTGGTGTTGGCCCTGCTGTGGACGGGCGGTCATCCCCCCAAGGTCGAGTCTGACGTCATCGACAGCATCAAGGCCCTTGAAGGCAACTTCAACTTTGAGGTCTACATGTCGCTGAGCTGCCACAACTGCCCCGACGTGGTGCAGGCTTTGTCGCTCATGGCCATCGTCAATCCGCAGGTCAAAACCGTGGTGATCGAAGGCGGTGCTTTCCAGAAAGAGGTGCAAGAGCGCCAGATCATGGCGGTGCCCATGGTGTTCCTCAACGGCCAAGTGTTCGGCTCTGGCCGCATGTCGGTGGAAGAAATCGTGGCCAAACTGGACACCAAAGCCGGTGAACGCGACGCGGCCAAGCTGACCGCCAAAGACCCCTTTGATGTGTTGATCGTGGGCGGTGGTCCTGCCGGCGCGGCTGCGGCTGTCTACGCTGCGCGCAAAGGCATCCGTGTGGGAGTGGCCGCCGAGCGTTTTGGCGGCCAGACCAACGACACCATGGCGATTGAGAACTACATCTCTGTGCTGGAGACCGATGGCCCCAAGTTTGCGGCTGCGCTCCAAGCGCAGGTGCGTCAGTACGGCGTGGACATCATGAACTTGCAGCGTGCAGCCCAAATCATCCCCGCCACCGAAGCCGGTGGTTTGGTGCAGGTCAGGATGGAGAACGGCGGCACCTTGCAGGCGCGCACTGTGATCTTGTCCACCGGTGCACGCTGGCGCCATGTCAACGTGCCCGGCGAAGCCGTGTACAAAAACAAGGGTGTGGCCTATTGCCCGCATTGCGACGGTCCTCTTTTCAAGGGCAAGCGCACCGCCGTGATCGGTGGCGGCAATTCCGGTATTGAGGCGGCCATTGACTTGGCGGGCATCGTCAAGCATGTCACGGTGATCGAGTTTGCCGACCAGCTCAAGGCCGATGCGGTGCTGGTGGCCAAGCTCAAGAGCTTGGCCAACGTCACCATCCACACCTACGCGCAGACCACCGAAATCACGGGCGATGGCGGCAAAGTCAACGGCATCCGCTACAAAGACCGCACGACCGGCGATGACCATTGGGTCGAGTTGGAAGGCGTGTTTGTGCAAATTGGCCTGGTGCCCAACACCGAGTTCCTCAAGGGCACGGTTGAGCTGAGCAAATTCGGCGAGATCGTGGTGGACGCCAAAGGCCACACCAACGTGCCCGGCGTGTTCGCAGCGGGTGATTGCACCACCGTGCCTTACAAGCAGATCGTGATCGCTGCGGGTGAAGGTGCCAAAGCAGCCCTGAGCGCCTTTGACCACCTGATCCGCATCCCGGCCACTTCAGTGGCTACCCCGGTGGCTCAGACCACAGCCGAGGCCGAACTGGCTTGAGGTGGCGTTTTTTCTTGTCCAGAAGGCGTTTGGCCATGCCGTGTTGTGGTACCGGGCCATGGTGCCCGAGGTGCATTGCAGACGCCGCAACTCAGCCCAGAGGCCTTGAACGAGCGGTTCAAGTTTCCGGGATCAGGCGGCGCTGCAGTCTTTGCAGTCGCCATACAGTGTCAGGTCGTGGTCTTTCACGGTAAAGCCTGGGGGGGCCAGGCGTGACAAGTCGCCGGGGCAAGCGTGCACGTCAAACACCTTTTGGCACTGCTGGCATTGAAAGTGGTGGTGGTGGTGATGGTCCGCCAACTCATAACGTGCGTTTTCGCCGGGCAGTTTCACCTCTTTGAGCGTGCCATCCTCGGTCAGGCTTTTCAAATTTCGGTAAACGGTGGCGATGCCCAAACCCGGCACGCTGGCTTGCGCAGCGTCCAACACCTCATGGGGCAGCAATGGGCGTGCCGCATTGGCAATGGCATCGCGTATCGATGAACGTTGGCGGGTATTTCTTTCCATGTGTCGAGGTTAACTGATTCTTGTGGTTTTTATGTGATAATGAAATATCAATACCAACCCAGCAAGGATTTGCCATGACTTGGCCACTATCTCCGTGTCGTCCGCCTCCCCAACACCCCGTTCTGCAAGCCGCCTTGGCGTGCGTTTTGTGGGCCGCAGCTTCGGCGCAGGCCCAAACGACTGCAGGCCCGGCGGCCGACACAAAAGACAACAGACCCGCCAAAACGGAGCACGCCGATCACGGCTGGCAATGGGGCGTGGTGTTGGATGCGGGCGCGACATCACGGGCCTTGGCCTTGGGGGCCCGAAGCCAGGGTTTGCAGCTCGGTCACAGCGACTTGACGGTGTCGGGCCCTGTGGGTTCGCAGCTGAAGGCGCAGCTGACTGCAGTGGCCGAAACGCACGACGGCAAACTGGAAAAAGCTGTGGAAGAAGCCTGGTTGGAGACGACATCTTTGCCGCTGGGCCTGCAATTGCGAGGCGGACGTTTTGCATCGCAAGTGGGCTATCAAAACGCGCAGCACTCGCATGCCGATGATTTTGTCGAGCGGCCCTTGCTCTACCGCGCTTTGTTGGGCGGCCACTGGAGCGACGATGGCCTGCGCCTGAACTGGACTGTGCCGAGCGCCCAATACCTGATGTTCGGTGTGGAGGCCTTCAGGGGCAAGCGCCTGGTGGCCGAGGCGGCCAATGCGCCAGGCCAGCTGGGCGCTGTGGCTTTTGTGGCCAAGTTGGGCGATGACTTCAATCGCGACAACAGCTGGCAGCTGGGCTTGTCCCACATCCGCAACCGCCGCGAGGCCGCGCTGGAGGATGCGCATGGTCACCACGATGAACACGAAGACGATCACGATGACCACGGGGGTGAAGAGGCCCATGGCGCACACGCTCACCATGGTGCCCAGTTCAGCGGCCGCAAGACCTGGATGCTGGACGCCACCTGGAAGTGGTCACCCAATGGCAACAACCGTCAAGAGCAGCTCAAGTTGGGTCTGGAGACTGCCAGAACCACGGGCCTGAACCGATTTTCCAGCTCGGGTGACCGTCACCAGTCGCACGCCTTGTCTGCTGTTTGGCGTTTCAACCCGTCTTGGGAGGTGGGCGCGCGCACCGACTGGCTCAAGGTCAGCAAACCTCACGGTGACCACTTCGACGCGGCCCAAATGCGTGAGCACGCTGTGATGGTGGTCTACAAACCCACGCACATGCAATCGGTGCGGGTGCAATACACCACGCAGCGTGATGTGAAGGGTTTTGAAGCCCCCGCCAAAAACGCCGTGCAATTGCAATATGTGCTGGCCTTTGGAGCCCATGGTGCGCACCCGTTCTGATCGGGCCCTGGTGCCAAATCGTGGGCGCAACCGGATCCTGGCCGCGCTGACACTCTGGGCTGCTGCCCTGAGCGGGCCGGTCCAGGCTCAGACCGTGTTCGCTTGCGAGCCGGAATGGGCCGCGCTCAGCCGTGTGCTCTTGCCCGAGGCCAAACTGCATGTGGCCACCCATGCCGGCCAAGACCCGCACCACATCGAGGCCAGGCCGGCCTTGATTGCCCAGATGCGCCAGGCCGACCTGGTGGTGTGCACCGGCGCTGGGCTGGAGTCGGGCTGGTTGCCTGTGCTGCAACAAAGAGCGGGCAACCCCAAGGCCAAAGAGGTGTTTTGGGCCTCTGACCATGTGGTCATGATCGACCCGCAGCCCGCAGCCATTGGCACGCCTTGGGCAGGCGATGTGCATGCCGAGGGCAACCCGCATGTGCATGCAGATCCGCGCAATTTGCTCTTGGTGGCCCAAGCACTGGCCGAGCGCATGCAGGAAGTCTGGCCGGTCAAAAAGTCGGTGATCGCCGAACGCTTGCGGGCATTCGAGCAGACCTGGCAGGCCCGCATGACGCAATGGAGCCGCATGGCAGCGCCTTTGCGCGGCCAGCGCGTGGCCGCGCAGCACGCCAGTTTTGGCTACCTGTGGCATTGGCTGGGCATCCAGCTGGTAGCCGATCTGGAGCCCAAGCCGGGCATGGCCCCGACACCTGGCCATCTGCAGCGCTTGCTCGATGGCTTGCGGGTCAAACCACCCGCAGCCGTGGTGGTGGCCAGCTACCAGGACCCGCGTCCCGGCCGTTGGTTGAGCAGCCAACTGGGCCCGCAAGTGCCTTTGCTGGTCTTGCCAGCCACCGTGCACGAACAGGCCGATGCCCAAGCCTTGGCCGACTGGATGGATGGGCTGGTCCGCAGCTTGTTGCCATTGGCTAAACCATGAGCGCCGAGTTCTGGTACCTGACGCCCATGGCGGCACTGCTGCTGGGCCTGTTGGCCTTGGCATGGCCGTCTGAATTTTTGACCCGTAGATCAAGACGTCCGCCGTTTTGACCTGTTTTTTTAACCACCTGTTGTTTTTTCAATTTCTGACCATGACTGCGATTCAAATACCTTTTGTCAAACTTCATCGACATACCCTGTTGGCCCTTTGTACAGCCGCCTTTGTGGCCGCCTGTGGCGGCAGCAGCAGCGAGCACGGCAACAGCCATCACAAAATCGACACAGCGGGCCGATTGGCCTTGGCTGAAAACGGTGTGGCAACGGTCCGCATTTTTGATCTGGACAGCATGGGTGTGACCGCCAGCCACTCACTCGACCACTCTCCGTCTTCGCTTTACACCAGTCCCGGGGGGCGCTATGTCGTGGCGATGCAGCGCATGCAAGACCAAGTTCAATTCATCGACGGCGGTATCTGGCAGGAGGACCACGGCGATCACCTGCACGACTACAAAACGGCTTCAGCCCTGGTGCCCTGGACGCTGACCGGTTCGCGCCCCACACACTACGATCTGCAGCCTGGCAAACAGGCCGCCTTTTTCATGGACGGAAACAGTGCTGCAACGCCGATTCAGAACGCAGGCGTTCGCTTGATTACAGAAAACTCTATTGCAGCCAAGCGCATTGAAGCCAGTGTGGATCTGGCTTATCCCATCCATGGTCTGGGTGAACCCGTTGGCAACAAACTGTTAACGGTGTCCAGGGCTGAAGATGCCACCACCACACTGCCCACGCATTTGGAGCTGTACCAGCGCAGTGGGAGTGGTTACACCTACGACCGTCGTTTAGAAACCCGCTGCGAGGGCATGCACGGCTCGATCAGCAGTGGAGCCCACACGGCTGTGGGTTGCATGGATGGCGTGATGCTTGTCACCCACACCAGCGCCACGGGAGTCAGTGACCGCAAGGTCTCCACCCCTTTGCGCGTGGGTGCTATCGCGGGGCATCCCAAACTCGTGGGTCAGTTCATCGCCATTGCAACCGAGGGCAGCGCTGCAGCGCCCCCTGTCACGACCCGTTTCTATGCCATCAACGCCGAGGCTGGCACATCCGCAGAGTTGAGCGTGCCCGGGTGGGGTTCTGCAAGTGTGCGCCGTGCGCACGCCATTGACCGCAGTGGCCGTCGTTTTGCTGTGCTGGACCATACGGGCAGCTTGCGCATGACGGTGCGCGATGGCAGTACGTGGGCAGCCGGCCCGGTGGTTAACAGCGTGGTACCCGTCATGCCCGCAGCAGCCCCTTGGCCAACCATCGTCGCCAACGGTGCCAAGGATGTGCTTTACATCACCGATCCGGTGGCTCGGCAATTGGTGACCGTCAACAGCCAGACTGGCGCTGTGGTCAGCAGAACAGCGCTCGGATTTATGCCGTCATCCATCACATGGGTTGGCATTGGAAAATGATTGTTCTGTCTTTTGTCTTGTCCATGTGGGGCAGCGGCACCGCAGCCTTG
>NZ_JBILQU010000118.1:0-7898 GCF_044373035.1 Limnohabitans sp.
GGGCCGATGATGGCGTCATGCAACGAGTTCACCATCAACGTGCATGGCAAGGGCGCGCACGCGGCGATGCCGGATCAAGGCATCGACGCCATCCAGGTCGCCTTCCAGATCGGCACGGCGCTGCAGACCATCGTGTCGCGCAATGTCAAACCATCCGAGTCGGTGGTGCTGTCGATTACCCAGGTACATGCCGGAGACGCGCTGAACGTGCTGCCCGACAGCTGCCAGTTGCGCGGGACGGTGCGCTGCTTCTCGGTACAGGCGCGCGACTTTGTCGAGGCGCGGATGAGACAGTTGGTGCAAAACATCGGCGCGGCCCATGGCGCGCGTTGCGAGATGGAGTTCAAGTGCAACTGCCCACCCACCACCAACCATCCCATGGAGACCGCCTTCCTGCAGGGCGTGCTGCGTGAACTCGTTGGTCCGGCAAACGTCCATTCGTTCGAGCCGACCATGAGTGCAGAGGACTTCAGCTTCATGCTGGAGGCCAAGGCCGGTTGCTACTTCATGATCGGCAATGGCGATGGCGACCACCGCCATGCGGGGCACGGCATGGGCCCCTGCATGCTGCACAACCCGAGTTTCGACTTCAATGATGCCCTGATCCCGATCGGCGCATCGGCATGGGTGCGGCTGGCCCAGGCCTGGCTCGCAAAGGAGAGAACATGCATATGATGCAACGGGTTAACATTCAGCCACACCAACCGTTGGTTTCTGACCCTTTGACCGAAGAATATGCATGAGCGACTCCGTGCCTGAAATCCTTAACCTGCCCGCCAAACCCGGGACAATGGTTCGAGCCGTGCGCGAGCAGCGTGGCTGGACACTGGCCGAGGTCAGCGAACGCACGGGCTTGTCGGTTTCCACCCTCTCGAAGGTGGAGAACGACAAGATGTCGCTCACCTATGACAAGCTGTCGCGCATCAGCAAAGGCCTGGGAATCGACATCGGGCAGCTCTTCGCCGCGGACACGGCACCCAGCGAAGCAGTGCCTGCGCGGACGCTCGCCTTCTCAGGGCGTCGCAGCTTGTCCCGCAGCGGTGAGGGCAGTGTCATCGATACACCCAATTACGGACATGTGTACTCGGCTACCGAGCTGCTCAACAAACAGATGGTGCCCATCTTCGGCCAACCCAAGGCGCGCACGCTGGCAGAGTTCGGTGAACTCCTGCGCCACAGTGGCGAGGAGTTCTCGGTGGTGCTGGAAGGTGCAGTGATGTTCCACACCGAGCTCTATGCCCCGGTGCTACTGCAGACCGGCGACTCGGTGTACTTCGATAGCAGCATGGGCCATGCCTACCTGCGTGTCGGCGATGGCCCCTGCCGCGTGCTGACCGTCTGCTCGGACGGGCCATCGTTGGCGGCAGCGGGTTATCCGCCAACGATGGATGAGCCGCAGCTTGTGCAGGCACCTGCTTCTCAAGACTCGGCCGAGCCTGCCCCGGCCAAGCCGTCTCCAAGACCCAAGAGCCGCAAGCGCTAAGTTTCTCGGCGCCAAAGACTGCTGGGGGCACTGCTAGAGGAAGACGGTGCCCCGCGTCATCTCCACGCACTGGCCAGCCAGCCAAACACGCACACCGTCGTCGCCGCGTTGGGCGCCGGTATGCAACACGCTCGGGCGGCCGATCTCCTCACCCATTTGCATCACGAGCTGGTTGCTCTGCGCGCCATCTCGCTCCAGCAGCAGGCCTGCCAACGCGGCCGTGGCGCTGCCACAAGCAGGATCTTCGGTCACGCCATACAGCGGGCCGAAGACCCGCGACCGCAGCTGGTTGCCGTCGCGGGCGTAAAGGCACAGCATGAATCGACCCTGTGGCCCCAGCCAGCGGTCTGCCACCGCCCGGAACGCAGAGGCATCGGGCGCAGCGCGTGCCAGCACCTCCACGGCGACCTCGGCGCACACACAGTCCAGACCGACCGACGCCACATCGGTTTGTCGGATGTCGCCCGCTTCCAGTCCGGCGCATGGTGCCAAGTCGGCTGCGTCGGGCGCGGCACTCAGCCTCAGCGCCTTAGGGGTCATCAGACGGCACATGCGCAGTTCCCCGCGGTCGCGCTCCACGTCGATCTCCACCAGCCCACTGCCGCCCTCAAAGGTCAGGCGACCATGGGTGTCGCGCCCCTGCGCTGCCAGCATCCAGGCGGTGCCGATGTTGGGATGGCCGGCAAAGCCGATTTCGGCCGATGGCGTGAAAATGCGGACCTTGGCGGTATGGCGAGGGTCATCGGGCGGCAGCACGAAGGTCGTCTCGCTCAGGTTGAACTCGCCGGCCAACGCCTGCATCGTCGCAGTGTCCAGGCCGCGGGCGTCGGCGATGACGGCCAACGGGTTACCACCGAAACGGCGGTCGGTGAACACGTCCAGGGTGACAAACTCATAGGACTTGGCCATCACACAGCTCCCCGGCGCTGGTCCGTGCTCAGCATCGCAGATGCACGAGAAATGGCCCGCTGCAGCATCTCGGCAACCTGGTCGGCATCGCTGCGCGTCAGCATGAGCGGCGGCGAGATGCCCACGATGTCGTTCACGGGCAGCGGCCGGGCGAGCAAGCCTTCTTCCATGGCAAAGGCGGCCACCTGGGCCGAGAACTTCAGTGAGGCGTCAAGCCGTCGCCGGGGCGGGCCCTCGGCCACAAACTCCACAGCTTGCAGCAAGCCGGCACCACGCACGTCACCCACCAGCGGGTTGGCGGCCAGACGTTCACGCAATTGCTGAAGCAGGTAGGCACCCACGTCGGCGGCGTTCGCACAAAGCCCTTCTTCCTCGATGATTTGGATGTTCGCAAGAGCGGCTGCAGCGCCCAGTGGGTGTGCCGAGTAGGTGTAGCCGTGCGCAAAGAAACCGTGCGTCCGCGCGCCATCCTGCAGCGCTTGCCAGACCTTGGGGCCGACCAGCGCGGCCGACAGAGGGGCATAACCGCTGCTCAATCCCTTGGCCAGCGTGATCAGGTCGGCCTCAATGCCATAGCCGTCGACGGCCAGCATGTGACCCACGCGTCCGAAGGCGGTGATCACCTCGTCGGCGATCAGCAACACGTCGTACTTGCGAAGCACTGCCTGGATGGCTTCCCAGTAGCCAGGCGGTGGCGGCAGGATGCCGCCGGAGCCGACCACAGGCTCGGCGATGAAGGCGCCAACGGTATCAGGGCCTTCCTCCAGGATGAGCCGCTCCAGTTCATCGGCGCAGCGTTGAGAGAAAGCGCGCGGGTCGGTCTCGGGTGCCCAGAAGGCATCCGGGGCGATCGTGTGCTTCACCAATGCAAAGGGAAGGTCAAAGCCGCTGTGGTAGTTCGGCAGCCCGGTCAGGCTTGCCGTCATCGTGGTGGCGCCGTGGTACCCGCGCTGGCGCGCAATGATCTTTTTCTTTTGGGGCTTGCCGATGACGTTGTGGTAGTACCAAACCAGCTTGATCTGCGTCTCGTTAGCGTCAGAACCCGAGAGGCCAAAGAAGACGCGTTTCATGCGTCCGCCTGTGAGCGCGATCAGCTTCTCGGCCAGCAAGATGGCCTTCGGGTGCGAGGCGCCCGCGAAGATGTGGTAATAGGGCAACTCGCTCGCCTGCTCTGCAATGGCGTCGACGATGGCTTGTCGGCCATAGCCCACATTCACGCAGTACATGCCGGACATGCCGTCGATGACTGAGCGTCCGTGAGCGTCGGTGACGCGAATGCCCGATGCACTTTGCACGATGCGCTGCCCCGGAACCCGGCCGGCGGCAAAGTCGTCGGCACGGGTGAAGGGGTGCAGCAAGGAATCGCGATCGCGCTGCTCCATCGAAGAGGGGATCGGGTGGCTGTCATGGACCATCGTGGGCTCCTGAAAAAAGTTTCTATTTTGGAAATATAACGTCAAACAACATCACTTGTCTACGCTTGTCACGCCTGCACACATGCGCGGAGTAGTCTTTTAAGCAGTTGATTGTGTCAGAGTTTTCCATAATAGATAAAGCATTGACATCCTGGAAAATCTTCGTCAACAATAGGCTTTCTTTGAAAGGATGGTTCCCATGACCCACTTTGCTCCCCTTATTCGTCTCTCGCCAGTGGCGCTCGCCATCGCCATGCTGGCCCCCTTGTCGGCGAATGCCCAACAAAATGCACCCGCGCAAACCGGGACAGGCACTGGGCAAGCGGAATCGGCCGCCACCAGCTTAGAGAGGGTCGAAGTCACGGCGTTGAAAACACGCCAGACCCTGCAAGATGTGCCCGCATCCGTCACTGCGCTGACGGCCGACGACCTGGCTCGCTCAGGCATCGTGAACTCGGCCGACCTTCAGCAGAAGGTGCCTGGCCTGAGCCTGTCCTCCGGTGGTCGCGAGACGAACCTGTCCATCCGGGGCGTGTCCAACAACGTGCGCAGCATCGGCGCGGATCCGTCCAATGCGGTGCACCTGGACGGCGTCTACCTGCCGCGATCCAGCATGGCGCTGACAGAACTGTTCGACCTGCAGCGTGTCGAGGTGCTGAAAGGCCCTGAGGGCACCTTGTATGGCCGCAATGCGACGGGTGGCGCCATCAACGTCGTGACGCGCGCACCCACTGCAAACCCCAGTGCGGAAGGTTTCATTGGCTCCGGCTCGCTGGGCCTGCGTCGCACGCAGATGGCTGTGGGCGGCGGCACAGACGATGTGTCCGGCCGCCTTGCAGTGGCTTACTCAAAGGACGACGGCTACACGCGCAACCTGAGCACGGGCACGGGTCTGGACGACAACAACTTCAAGGCTTTCCGTGGCAAGTTGCGTGTTGCGCTCGGCGCCAAGGGTGATCTCACCTTGTTGGCTCAGGCGTCCGAGGACAAGGGCACGATCGGCTACGGTGTGTCCACTGACCCCACAATTACCGGGCCGTTGTACCCGTATTCAGTCGGGGATCCCGACTACAAGTTGACCGCGGCGAATCACCGCACCGACGCACGCAACATCCGCCTGGACTCTCCCGTCACCAGCTCACGCAAGACCAGCGTCATGGCGGCCACCGTGAACTGGGACCTCGGCGCAGTTGGGTTCAAGTCCATTACCGGAATCACGAGTTTCAAGAGCGGTGACCAGAACGACGTAGACTGGACGGGTGCCAAGCTGGAAACGCAGGACACCACCACCGACGTCAAATCTACTTCTCAAGAGTTTCAGCTTTACAGCCAAGGCGATGGTCCTCTGGAGTGGACAGCCGGCATCTTCCTGTACCGCGACAAGGGCACCGAGACGCTGGACTGGCTGCTGCATGGGCCCATCAACTGCGGCGTGCCGGGCAGTTGCGACTTCGCACGCCAGACGGTCAAGAGCAGCGGTCGCTCAGAAGCGGTCTTTGGCCAAATGACCTATCACTTCACATCCAAGTGGTCAGGTTTGCTGGGTGCGCGCTACAGCCGCGACACCAAGGATGGCGATGCGACCAACCGGCGGTCTGGGGCGAACTTTATTGGTGACGTCAGCTTCTCGTCGTTCACACCGAAGGCGCAGCTGCAATGGAAGCCCTCGAAGGGGCTGATGGCATACACCAGCGTGTCTAAGGGCTTCAAGAGCGGCGGCTTCAACTTTGGGCGAGCCGGGATCGAGAAGTTCGAGCCAGAAAGCATTTTGGCGACCGAGGTCGGCGTACGCAGCACCTTAATGGGCGGGGCGCTGTCGCTGAACGCATCTGCCTTCAATTACGACTACAAGGACCTGCAGTTGCGCACGGCTGTGATGGACGCCGTGTCGGGCAAATTTGTGGTCAACGTCAACAACGCCTCTAAAGCCAAAGTTCAAGGCCTTGAGCTGAGCGCCGATGCGGCGCTGGGTGCGGGCTTCAGTGGTGGCCTGTCGGCCGCCTACATCGACAGTGAACTGTTGAACTACGTGTCCCCATCGACGCGCCGCGACCTCAGTGGCATGCCGTTGCCGCTGACGCCCAAGAGCAGCGGCTCGGTCTGGCTGGACCACAAAGTCGCGATGGCCGGGGGACAACTGCGCAGCCACCTCGAGTACAACTACCGCAGCAGCGTGGTGTTCCCGTTGACGCTGGACCAGGCTAATAACAAGGGAGAAGCCTATGGACTGGTCAATGCATCACTGCGTTGGTCGGCTCCGAGGGACGCCTGGTACATGCAGGCCGGTGTGATGAACGCCACCGACAAGCTCTACCGGACGATGCGTGCCGACTACGCTTACGGCGGCGTGGTTGAGAGCTTCGGTGCGCCACGCACCTTCGAGCTCCGGCTCGGCTTCAAGTACTGATGGCCATCAAGGAAACCTGTCAGGATCAGGCAAGAGCATGACCAACACGTTTGACAAACCGAGGGGGCTGATGGAATTCGGGCTCGCTGAGTCCGCATCGCCCACTCGCGATGTACCGCATGGCATCCAACTGGATGCTGTGCCGGTGGATGCAGAACAGGTGCGCGCGCTGCCAGGCGATCACATGCAGCGCCTGCTGCCACCGCCGCAGACGGTGTTGATGAATGCCTATCCGGCGGGCGACCCGAGCTGGCTGCAGATTGACTCGACCTACCCCGAGCAGATGCGGCAGCGTTTGGCGCTGCTGGCAACAAGGCGCAGCTGGGTGGTCGACCGGCTGGACTCGCAAGCGGTCTTGCTGGCAGAGACCGAGTTGCGTGATCGCGTCGTGCAGTGGCTCACGACACAGCATCCACGCGCGTTCAGCCGACAAGGCGATCGCGTCACTTGCCATTTGACCGGTGTGGTCGTCGATGTCGGTCCGCAGGGCGCGCAGCCGATGGTTGCCGTGGCGGCACTGGCCACCGAGGATTTCCTGCTCATGCTGCCCTCAGAGCCGGACGCGCAGGGCCAGGTCACCTACCGTCTGATGAGCGGCGCACTGCTGTTTCCAAACGGCTGGTCGTTGCGCAGCTGCTTTGATCGGCCTGACCCAGGCCCAGAGCACGAGCAACAGCACGCGCAGTGGGAAGAGGACCGCAAGTTGAGCCACGAACGGGCGCGGCTGGGTCGGACAACGCGGGAGATTCACCAGGGCAGCGTGCCGCAATACGAGGTTCACCTCGCAACATCGGTAGACCGTGCGTTTCATGCCATGCGGCCTGAACGGGTGGTCTGGAGGCGAAACTGGGGCCCCCACCTGTCGCCAAGGCTGTTTCGTCACGCCGATGCGCTGGACCTCGTCCTTCCGATGACACCTGAACGGCTGCTGGAGCAAGGATTCATCCGCTCCGAGCATCAGACCTTGGTGAAACTGTCGCGCAGTGCAGCGATCGCGTTCGGACTGAAGAACTATCTCTGGCCCATGCGGGACATGTTGGCGGATCCACCGGTCCGAAGCGCCCTTGAAGTCGCCGCGCAGCGCACGTGGCCCGAAACCCGCGAGTACATGAGGGGTCGCCACGAAGTCCTGATGGCCTTGCTGGGTATGCCGACTGGAGACAACGCTTAGTCGAGCATGGGCACCCAATACACCTCCACCGTGATGCCGCCTGTAGGCAGCTACGGGCCAGCAGCAGACAGACCGCTTGAATGCGCAGTCAGTTGATGAGGAAGGTGAAACACGCCTTCGATCCGACAGGAATACTGAACTCCGTGAAGTTTTTTAGCGTATCGAGTGGATGAAGAATGAATCTGTTTGGATTCACCGCAAAAAAGTCGCATTTTGGGCGTCCCATCCGAGTGCAAAAGAAGTTTGAGTTTCATTTAATAAAGGAGATCGTCATGGAGAAAAAAATTAACGCGTGGATACAGACTTGGGCTTTGGCACTCGGGTTGGTAGTTGTTTCGGCAGTCGGCATTTCAACCAATGCGTTGGCCCAATCTGCTGCGCCGGCAGCTGCAGCGGCAACTGCGCCGGCGTCTGCGGTGCCTCAGACCGCGCAAGTGGCACCACCAAAGGCTGAAGCGCCGCCTGCCGCCGACAACCCCTATGGCATGGCAGCGGTCTGGCAAAGTTCGGACT
>NZ_JBILQU010000119.1:0-7851 GCF_044373035.1 Limnohabitans sp.
ATGGTCGCTTGAAAGTGCGCGGCATGGCGGGTTTGCGTGTGGTGGATGCCGGCGTGATGCCGACCATCACCAGCGGCAACACCAACAGCCCCACGCTCATGATTGCGGAAAAAGCGGCGCAATGGATCGTGGAGGACGCGGTGCACTGACCTGTCCTACGCTTCGGGGAACCCCAAAGTTCACACATTTTTCAGACAAGCGTCAGTTGAGGTCAGGGATTTCCCCCGAATGGGGAAATCCCTGAGGAAAAAGAAGCGCTTGCGGGATTACATTTCAATCACTCGATGCAAAGCTGTACTTGCATCCCGAGGGCCGAGGAGACACTGAAGCCTAAGAACTCCAACATTGAACAGCATCCAACGAGGTGTGATTTTTCTGAGCGTCGCGCAAGCGGCGCTTTTTTTTGTCCCTCTGGCCGCCAGCCGGTGACAGCCACAACACGGGCACACTGCCACAATCGCGCCCATGGAATTACTGATTGTTTCGCTGGCCTCCTTGCTGGCAGGGATGATGGACGCGATCGTGGGTGGTGGTGGCCTGATCCTGATCCCCGCCTTGTTTGCCACCTTTCCGGGGGCAGCTCCCGCCACTTTGTTTGGCACCAACAAAAGCGCCGCGATCTGGGGCACCGCTTTTGCCACCTTGCAGTACAGCCGCAAGGTGGTCATGCCCTGGCGCGCCTTGCTGCCCGCTGCCGGCGCGGGTCTGTTGGGCTCCTTGATCGGGGCCTGGGTGGTCACACAGGTCGACCCCACACTGTTTCGCAAAGCCTTGCCCGTCATGATGGCCATGCTGCTGGTCTACACCCTGGCCAAAAAAGACATGGGACGCACCCATGCGCCCCGCTATGCAGGTGCAAAGCAGGCCTGGGTTGGGGCCGCCATCGGCTTGACGATCGGCTTCTACGACGGGTTTTTCGGACCCGGCACGGGCAGTTTTTTGGTGTTTGCCTATGTCCGCTTGATGGGCTATGACTTCTTGAACGCTACGGCCTCGGCCAAACTGATCAATGTGGCCACCAATTTTTCAGCGCTCATGCTGTTTGCCTATCAAGGGCATGTGTGGTGGCACTTGGCTTTGGTCATGGCGGTGTCCAACATCATTGGCAGCCTGATCGGCACCCGACTGGCGATGAAACACGGCTCGGGTTTTGTGCGCCAAGTGTTCATTGTGGTGGTGTTGGCCCTGATCTGCAAAACCGCTTACGACACCTGGCTGCGCTAGCCCTTCACCGCAAACGCCATTTGATTTGCCCCGCGTACTGCGCCAGCGCCACGCCCAAAAGGGTCACGCCGGCTCCACCCATCTTGATCCAGCTGTAATGCTCGCCCGACAAAGCCCAGGCAAACAAGCCCGCCATGGGGGGCATCAAGTACATCAAAGGCGCTGTGCGGGCCACGCCGCGAACGGTGTTGATCCAGCCCCAAGCCAACCAGCCAATGAAGGCTGACACCAAAATGGACCAGAATAAACCCACCCAAGCCCAAAAGTCGAGCACCGACCAATTGGCAGCCATGCCGGCGGGCACCGACAAAAGCATCACGGGCAAACCACCCAGCAAGGTGGCGTACCCCATGGTCAAGACCGGCCCGTGTTTTTCCATCACGGGCTTGACGGCAACGGTGTAATAAGAAAAGAAAGCGGCCGCAACCAACAATACCAAATCGCCCCCGCCAGCGCGCCAATTGCCGCCCAGCAACTTGTCAGACAGGAACATCAGTACCCCGCCAAAAGCCAAGGCCACACCCGACATTTGTGCTGCGGTCAGCCGCTCAAGACCCTGGTACCGCAGGATCAATAAGGTCAAAATCGGTCCGCACGCCAAGATCACCGAACTGGAAAATGCCGTAGACCAATGGATGCCGTAAGTGACCAACCCCACATGCACGGAGTGGCCAAGGAAGCCCAGCCAGGCCATCTGCATCCAGTCCTTGCGAGGCAAAGGGGGCAGCCAACGGCCAAAACGCCAACGCATGAGCAGCAGCGCACAGATGGGCATGATCAGGTACCGCGCCCACAAAAAACCACCCGGTGTGATCAGGTCAAACAGGTACTTTTGCAGGGTAAAGTTGCCCCCCCAGATGACCACCAATACGAGCGCCACAAGCAGGGCACGTCGGTCGTGACGGTGTAAGTGAGACGGGACGGGCATGCAAGGATTGTGGTGCCAGCTGGCGGCATCCCGTGTCTCGCTCGCATCAAGAAGGCCGCAGGGTCACCGCGTCACGCCCCTGGGCGCTGTCATGGCCTGCATCCAGACTGGAAACGCCTGGCCAACAAGTTGTGCTGGCCAGGCGAATACATCACTTCTTGCGTGCAGCAACAGCGGCTTCGGCTTCTTTCACCAGGGCAGGGCCCACGGTGTTTTTCCACTTCTCGTACACCGGGCGGGTGATTTTGACGAAGGCATCGCGCTCGTCGGCGGAGAGCGATGTCACCGTCACGCCCATGGCGGCGATGTCCTTGAGGACTGGCTTGTCGGCTTCAACCAGGCCTTTACGGGCAATGGCGATTTCGGCTTTGCCCGCGTCCACAGCGGCCTGGCGCACGATGGCCTGGTCAGCGGGTGTCCACGACGCCCAGATGTCCTTGTTGACCACAAAGATCAGCGGGTCTGCCACATAGCCCCAAGTGGTCACGAATTTCTGACCCACGGTGTGCATTTTCAGCACGGTGAACAAGAACAGCGGATTTTCCTGACCGTCCACGGCGCCGCTGGACAGCGCAGGCTGCGCATCGGCCCAGCTCATTTGCGTGGGGTTGGCCCCCATGGCCGAGAACATGTCCGAGTAAATGGGCGAGCCCACCACACGGATTTTCATGCCTTTCAAATCGGCTGGCGACTTGATGGGGCGCTTGGAGTTGGTGAGTTCACGGAAGCCGTTTTCACCCCAAGCCAAAGGCACCACGCCCGACTTGTCCAGGGTCTGGAAAATCTTCTGGCCCACGCTGCCTTGCGTCAACGCGTCAATGGCCGCGTAGTCGGGCATCAAAAATGGCAGCGAAAACAGGTTCAATTCTTTGACCTGAGGCGACCAGTTGATGGTCGAGCCCACGGCCATGTCGATCACGCCCTGGCGCAATGCACTGAATTCGCGGGTCTGGTCACCCTGGATCAGCGACACGCCGGGGTAGAGCTTGATGTTGATGCGACCCTGGGTGCGCTCCCTGACCGTGTCGGCCCACATCTTGCCAGCCTGGCCCCAAGGTGTGGGAGGTCCCAACACCAGCGACATGCGGTACTCGGCTTTGTATTCAGCAGCCACCACCGGAGCGGTGAAGGCACCCAAGCCAGCGGCCACAGCCAGCAGGCTGAGCAAATGACGACGAAGTTTCATGGTTCTCTCCTTGTTGAAAAAATGAACATCAATAACCCAAATAACGCGGCAGCCACAGGGCCAGCTCGGGCCAAGCGATCACCGCCAGCATGACCAGGAACATCGAAAACAGCATCCAACCGACCCAGCGCACGGTTTCTTCCATGCGCACCCCGGCGATGCGACAAGACACCATCAGGTTCACGGCCAGCGGCGGCGTGAACTGACCCAGCGCCACTTTGAGCGTGAGGATCACACCAAACCAGACCGGGTCCCATTTGTAGTACTGCACGATAGGCCACAGGAGTGGCACAAAGATCAAGAAGATCGACACACCGTCAAGGAACATGCCCACAGTGATGAGCATCAAGATGAGCAGCGCCAGCACGCCGTATTCGCCCAAGCCCGAGTTGACGATGGCGTTCGTCACCGGGTCGATCACCCCCAGCGTGGACAGCGAAAAGGCAAAAATACCTGCCAGCGACACCACCAGCAAGATCACCGCCGACAACTCGCCCGATTCGCGCAAGATGACAAACAGGTCGCGCACCTTGATCGTGCGGTAAATCACCATGCCCACAAACAGGCCATAAAACACCGCCACCACCGCCGCCTCGGTCGGCGTGAACCAACCGGCCCGCATGCCGCCCAAAATCAAGACCGGCGCTGCCAAGCCCCAAACGGCTTGCACAAAGCTTGTCCACAATTCGGGGCGTGGCAAGCTCGCCTCCAGCGCACCCATCTTGTGCTTGCGGGCCATCCACACGGTGGGCACGATCAAGGCCAAGCCCGCCAGAATGCCCGGGATCATGCCCGCCGCAAACAGCGCGGGCACCGAGGCGCCGGGCACCAGCACCGAATACACGATGAAGGCCACCGAAGGCGGAATCAAAATGTCCGTGGCCGCTGCTGCACCCACCACACTGGCCGAAAATGGTGCCGGATAGCCCGCGCGCGACATGGCCGCGATCATCACCGCACCCACCGCTGCCGCATTGGCCGGGCCCGAACCCGAAATACCACCCAGGAACATGGCCACCACAATCGCCACCAAAGGCAGCATGCCCGGGCCACGGCCCACGATGGCCACAGCAAAATTGACCAGCCGAAGCGCCACACCCGAGCGGTCAAAGATGGAGCCCACCAGCACAAACATGGGAATGGCCAGCAGCGGGTACTTGCCCAGACCGGCGTAAAAGTTTTGCGGCACAGCCAGCAGGCCAAACCACTGCGCGTCCGAGTTGGCCAAGGCAATGCAAGCAGCACCGGCCAAACCCAAAGCCGCGCCAATGGGCACGCCCATGAGCATCATGACCACAAAGGCCACAAACAGGAGGGTCGGGATCATGGCTGACGCCCCCGGCGTATGAACAAGCCCAAAGCACGCCCGGCAATGGCCACCGACAAAACCGGCAACCAGATGGTGTACCACCACTGCGGCACGCCAATGCCCGGCGAGGTCTCGCCAAAGCGGAAATCGTCCCAGACCACGCGCACGCTGAGCACCGCGATCAGCGCAAACAGCACAAACACCATCAGCGCACCAAAGCGGGCCAACGCCCGCTGGCGTTTTTCTGAACCGCTGTCGGCAAAGTATTCAATGCGGATTTGCCGGTTGCGGGCCACCGAGGCCGAGCCCGCCACCAGCGCCAGCACGATCATCAAAAACACCGAAAACTCTTCCGTCCAGGCAAAGGACTGGTCGGTGAAATAGCGCACCAGCACATTGGCAAAGGTGATGAGCGAGAGCAGAGCCATCACGATCACCGTGAGCCAGTCTTCGATTTTCAGAGGAACGGCGGTTTCTTCATCGGATTCAGCAGCGGCCACTTCGGCGGGGGCCTGCTCGTGCAAATGGGTCATAGGTCTCAAGCCAAATTTAAAATTCACTTTACCATGGCGTTCTTGGCCACATGCCGCCCGATCAGGCCCCAAAGCGCCCCGGGGACACAGGGATTACCCCATGAAAAAGCCCGCAAAGTGCAGGTGCAAGCAGATCGCATGGGGCAACATCCTCACTGAGTGACGGGCTTCAGGCAGTTCTGCGCTGCCGCTACGATCTGCTCAGCCGACACGCGGGCCACCGCTTCCAGAACAGGGGCGTAACCCACCGGGATGCGCGGCGCGCCCAAGCGCTTGACGCGCACGCCCAAGGTTTCGGCCACGGTGGCGGCGATTTCAGCGCCAAAGCCTGCGGCCTGAATCGCTTCGTGCACCACCAGCAGATGGCCTGTTTTGGCCGCAGACTTGAGCACCGTGTCCCGATCCCAAGGCCACAGGGTGCGCAAATCAATCAGCTCGACCTGAATACCCAAAGCCGCCAATTGATCGCAAGCCACTTGGCACACCTGCATCTGGCGACTCCAGCTGACCATCGTCAAACGATCACCCGCACGCAAGACAGCGGCCTGGCCCAGTGGCACTTGCACGCTTTCGTCCACTGGCCCTTCCAAGCCCCACAGGGTCTTGTGCTCCATGTAGACCACAGGGTCACCGCACTGCATGGCCGCGCGCAGCAAAGAATAGTTGTCTTGCACCGAGCCCGGACACACGACCACCAAGCCGGGGATGTGGGCAAACCAGGCTTCAAGCGACTGCGAATGCTGCGCCGCCGAAGCGTCCCAGATGCCAATGGGCATGCGGGCCACCAAAGGCACACGGCCCTGGCCGCCAAACATGTATCGGTTCTTGGCGGCCTGGTTGATGATTTCGTCCATGCCGCAAAGGGCAAAGTCGACCACGCGCATCTCCACCACCGGGCGCATGCCCGCCAGCGCCATGCCCACGCCGCCGCCCATGATGGCCGCCTCGCTGATGGGGGTGTCGATGATGCGGTGCGTGCCAAAGGTCTGTTGCAAGCCTTTGTACTGGCCAAAGATACCGCCCCGCCCCACGTCTTCACCCATCACCACCACGCGCTCGTCGGCTTCCATTTCGCGCTGCACGGCCAGCACGGCGGCCTGGCTGTAGCTCATCGTGTTCAAAACCATTGCCCTGCTCCTGTGGTCTGGATGTCGGTGTAAGCGGCAGACACGCTGGGCCAGGGCGCTTGATCCGCTGACTGCATGGCGGACTGCACTTCGGCCTGGGCTTGCTGGTCCATCTGGTCGCACGCGGCATCGCTGCTTCCCAGCGCCAGCAGCGCGCGGCGGGCGTTCTGGATGGGGTCGTTTTTCAGGGCTTCTTCGACTTCCCGGGGGTCCCGGTACGCGGCCAGGTCCACCGACACATGGCCTTTGACACGGTAGGTGAGCGCATGCAACAGGCGCGGCCCGTGGCCCGAGCGAACGGTCTGCACCAGCTCGGCGGCTTTTTCGTGAACAGCCCACACATCGTTGCCGTCGACCAGGTGGGCTGCAATGCCCAGACTTTCGCTGCGCGCCGAAGCGCCGGGGCCGGCAATCATCGGGCCGCTGGCGGTGGTGGCGCTCCAGCGGTTGTCTTCACACACAAACAGCACCGGCAACTGGTGCACCTGCGCCCAGTTGAGGGCCTCCAGAAAAGGCCCCCGGTTGGTGGCACCGTCGCCAAAAAAGCAAACGGTGATGTCGCTGCGACCCTGCAATTTCTGGGCGTGTGCTGCGCCCACGGCAATGGGCAGACCCGCCGCCACCACGCCATTGGCCCCCAACATGCCGACCGAAAAATCGGCGATGTGCATGGAGCCACCCTTGCCCCCGTTAAAACCTGTGGCTTTGCCGTACAGCTCGCACATCATGCGGCCGAGATCCGCCCCCTTGGCCAGGGTGTGGCCGTGGCCACGGTGGGTGGAGGTCAGGTAGTCGCGCGGGGTGAGGTGGGCACACACGCCAGCGGCCACGCCTTCTTGCCCGGTGGACAGGTGCAAAGGGCCGCGCACTTTGGCGCTGCCGTCTGCGGTTTTGTTGTAAGCGCTGACGCCGCCCTGGCTCAGGATTTCTGCGGCATTTTCAAAAGCCCGGATGCGGGCCATGCACAGATACAAAGCGGCCAATGCGTCTTTTTTGGGAATCTGAAGCAATCGGTGTCTCCTGTGATGAGATTGCCCCGGAAAACAACTTCTCAAGGCCATGATTACTCTAATGGCATTTGGCCTGAAGGCCTGCACGCAGGCGACAGGGCCCCTGGAACTTAGGGATGGGGCCTCAGACCACCAGCACCGGCACACGCGCAGCCAGTGCACACATGAGCTCATAGCCCACAGTGCCTGCCGCTTGCGCCACATCGTCAATGTCCAGCAACGCACCCCCCTCGGCTTGTCCCCAGAGCGTGACCTGGCTGCCCACGCCCGCATCGGGAAATGGACTCAGGTCCACCGTCAGCATGTCCATGCTCACGCGGCCCACGGTGCGGCCCCGTGCACCGTCCACCAGCACGGGCGTGCCTGTGGGGCAAATGCGCGGGTAACCGTCGGCATAGCCACAGGCCACCACGCCGATGCGCATAGGGCCATCGGCCACAAAACTGGAGCCATAACCCACGCTGTCGCCAGCCTGCAACTGCTGCACCGCGATGATGCGGGCATGCAAGCTCATGGCGGGTTGCAGACCCCAAT
>NZ_JBILQU010000023.1:0-31643 GCF_044373035.1 Limnohabitans sp.
ATCTACCGCACCTTGCTGCGCGAGATCGAGGCCTCGGGCTATCAGGTGCTGCACCAGCGCATTGCGCTGACGCCGCTGCGCAAGCTGTGGCTGGCGTGGAAGATGCAGGCGCTGGGGCGGTTTTGAGTCGCCGCGTAGCCATCACATCATTCGGGTGAAACAGCCTCATCGGTCATCGGAGCGCTGAGCCGTTGAACCGTCAAAGCGCAGCGTTGCTCGATCAACACCACGATGCGCTCCACCACGGCATTCCCCAAATATCGGCTGCCACTGGCTTGCTGCAGTGAGCGGGCGGCACCGGGCAGTGCCTTGGCCAATTCCAAGATGCGTTTTCTGGCTGGGGATCTGGCCAACCCTGCGCTTTGCGCAAACTGCTCCCAATGCCGTGCCTGAACTTCGCTGAACTTGTATTGGCTGCCGATTTTCATGGCCATCTTGGGCGCCAGCGTCGGAGACACCGCCATTGAGAGCAGGTCATAAAAAGGTGCCAAAACAGGCGTCTGGCCCGCGTACAACAGCGAGAAATTCTTGGCATGCGCATCGTGGTTGCCGACCAAGACATTGAAGATCACACCATCGAACAAACGCAAAACGTGAGGCGAACTGGGGCGTGTGACACGGCGAACCAGATCGAAACACTGCACCAGACCCGGACCCCCTTCGTTCTGGTATTTCATTTCAGGCACCACGCCCAGCGACTGGCAAAAGTCTTCCTGATGCAGGCGCAACCTGCGGCCTTGTGTCTCCTTGATTCGGTCATGGCGCTCGACCAACAAGAACAGACGATTCAGCACAACATGAATTTGTGACTTCGCAGGCCTGAGTTGCATGGCTTCGGCCAAGGCCATGCAAAAGCCCTCGTTGATCACGCTGTCCTCCACGGCATGAATCGGCGGCTTCAAGATGTGAGCGCTGGGTGTGCCGTTGCGCGGCAAGCCGATACGATGGCCATCAAAAACCACAGGCAGTTTGTCCTGCGCACCGCCCAAAGACAGCCGCAACCCATCCTGACCCGCCAGCATGGGACGATGCGGCAACTCATCCAGAATAAAAACGACTTCTTCATCGCTCAGCCATTGCACATCGTCAGCGCTTGCGGCTGCCGGCAAAGTCTGGTCTCGCGTCAAAAAGTTCACGGCTCCGGCACATTCGCCGCCGATGTGGTCCAGCAGCGCGAAATCGTTCTGCCCTGAGATTTGCAAATGGCGTGCAAGTAAACGGCGCAACTGCCCTTCGGGCAACAGTCCTGCAAAAAAGGGACGACTATTGTGATCGTCGAAAGGCTCGGCCTGAAGAGGCAAACACATGGACAACGCCACCGCAGTCGGCTGCGCCAGCCAGCCAGGGGCATAGCAAAAACTCAGCCGCCCCTGCGACCAAGGCCAACTGCGGCTGCGTGAGTGCGAGCTGCTTGCGGGCGGTGCGGATGGCATCGCCCAATTGCTGAGATGAACAAATATTGGTCATGGCTTGCTAAATTTCCCGTTCGGGAAATTCATACGCCAACAGGCTTCACCTTCAAGGCATCGCCCGCACGCGATTTTGAGCCTCGCGCTCCATGCACGAGTGCAGCCAGCCCGAAACCGCCGGGTATTGCGCCAGCAAGCCCGGGGCCGGGCGAATCCAGTTGGCCACGCTGGCCACACACACATCGGCCACGGTGAAACGATCAGCCGCCACATGCGCCTGGCCATGGGCGTGCTGGGCTTGCAGATGCGCTTGTAGCACGGCCAAGGGCACCTTCAAGCGGTTTTCGGCTTGCTCGGCCAGTTCGGGCTTGCGCTGGTCAGCGGGCATGGCCATGCGGTGCATCAGCACGGTGAGCGCGTCTTTTTCCAGCTCGGTCACCGTCCAGAAACTCCAGCGCAGAGTTTCGGCTTCTTCGCGGGGTGTGGCGGGGGTGATCGACTGGCCATCGGGACGGCCATGGACACGGGCAATGTACAAAGCGCAAGCCATGCTTTCCCAAACCGTCACCGTGCCATCGTCACGCTCGTCCACCAGCACCGGAATGTGACCATTGGGGTTGAGCGTCAAAAACTCGGGCGTGCGTGTCGCGCCCGCCTTGTAGGTCATGGCGATGTGCTCAAACGGAACGCTCAATTCCAATGCAGCCCACAAGGGCCGCGCGGCGCGGGATGCGCTGATGCCGTAAATTTTCAAAGTCATCTCTGTCTCCTGATATTCGAATAGCTCAGGCCTCATGTCGGGGCTGAAGCCGCCGACCTAAGCGACGTAATCAGGCCAGCTGGCGCACAGCGCGTGCAAGTCTCGCACTTCCAGGTGCGGCCGGGTGTCGCCGTGGGTCCAGTCGTGGCCTTCGCGGTTGAGCCAGGCCACTTGCATGCCAGCGGCCAATGCGCCCACGCAGTCGGCGTGCGCATCGTCGCCAATGTGCAGCACCTCGTGGGTCTGCACGCCCGCTGCCGCCGCGCCAGCCACAAAAATGCGCAAGTCCGGCTTGGCCACCCCCAAAGACTGGGCGCTCACGCTGGCGTGAAAGTGCTGGCCAATGCCCACGCGGTGGACATCGGCGTTGCCATTGGACAGCGCAACGATCGGGTACTTGGCGCTCCAAAAAACCAGCGCAGGCAAGGCGTCGTCAAACAGGTCCACCTGCTGGCGCTCGGCAAAAAACACCTCAAAAGCGGCCTCCGCCAAGTGCACCGGGTCACCGGCTTGCTGCAACAAGGCGCGTATCGACTGCAGGCGCAAAAACGACAGGTCGTGCGCCCGATCGGCGTGGCGGGCATTGACCTCGGCGCGAACCGCCTGCTTCAACGCCAAGTCGGCCGACAAGGCCGCCGTCCCCGGCGCATGGTCAGACAGCCAAGCCTGCAAAACAGCCTCGGCACGGCCAATCGTGGGCCAAACGGGCCACAAGGTGTCGTCCAAATCAAGAGAAATGGCTTTGATTTTTGAAATGTCAATCATGGTGGTGGGAGAATACCGCATGGCATTCCAAAAAGAACCCTCCTTTCAGCATGGTCAAGCCGCCCGCACAGCGGTGCTGTATTGCAACTTGGGCACACCCAGCGCGCCCACTGCGCCAGCGCTTCGCAAGTATTTGGCTGAATTTTTGGGCGACAGTCGCGTGGTTGAAATCCCCAAACCTATCTGGTGGCTGATCCTGCACGGCATCATCTTGCGCGTGCGCCCCGCCAAATCGGCCGCCAAATACGCCAGCATCTGGACCGAGGGTGGTTCGCCACTCAAAGTTTTCACTGAAAAGCAAGCCCAGTCGCTGGGCACGGCACTGCAAGAGCGCGGCCACAACGTCAGCGTGCGTTACGCCATGCGCTACGGCCAGCCCTCCATTCCGGAACAACTGAGCGCCCTCAAGGCCGAAGGCGTTCAGCGCGTGCTGATCGTGCCCGCTTACCCTCAATACAGCGGCACCACCACCGCCAGTGTGTTCGATGCCGTTTACCACTGGGGCTTGAAAACCCGGCTCATTCCCGAGATGCGCTTCGTCAACCACTACCACGACGACCCGCGCTACATCGCCGCGCTGGCGCAGACGGTTCGTGAACACTGGGCTGCCAACGGCCAATCCGAACAATTGGTGATGAGCTTCCATGGCGTGCCCGAGCGCACCCTGCATTTGGGCGACCCGTACCACTGCGAATGCATGAAAACCGGCCGCCTGCTGACCGAAGCGCTCGGCCTGTCCAAAGACCAATACAAACTCACCTTCCAATCGCGCTTTGGCAAAGCCAAGTGGCTGGAGCCCTACACCGAGCCCACGCTGGTGGCGATGGCTCAGCAAGGCGTAAAAAAGGTGGACGTGATCTGCCCTGGCTTCACAGGCGATTGTCTGGAGACGCTGGAGGAAATCCAGCAAGAAGCGAAGGAAGCTTATCTGCACGCGGGGGGCGAAAGCTTCAGTTACATCCCCTGCCTGAACAACCACGCGCAGTGGATCGATGCCCTGACCGACATCAGCCTGGACCACATGCAGGCTTGGGACTTGTCAACACCTGACGCCATGGCGCTGGCCGCCAGCCGCGAACGCGCATGGGCGCATGGCGCCAAAAACTGATCAGATTTTTTTAGCGCTCGTCTCTGATACCCCCTCATTTGGGGGTTAGAATAGCTATCAGTCGGAGCGTAGCGCAGCCTGGTAGCGCATCTGCTTTGGGAGCAGAGGGTCGCGAGTTCGAATCCCGCCGCTCCGACCATTTCATTCAATGCCCAACCAGCGCATTGAACACATTGAATCCAACAACAAAGGCCCATCAAGGGCCTTTTGTGTTTATTCTGCGTGTGCATGCTGCATATTTTTTCTGCCCGTAGCTCAGTTGGATAGAGCAACAGCCTTCTAAGCTGTGGGTCACAGGTTCGATCCCTGTCGGGCAGACCACTTCCCCACGCCCGACTCAGCCTTAGCCGCGTCAAAAATTCAGCCTTGTGACCCATCAAGAGGCCGCATCAGAAAGGTCAACCCTTCAGTTGGTGTAACGCAAAGCTGGCTGGGTCTGGCCCAGCAGGCTGGGCAGAGTCTTCCAAGCCTCGGTGATGTCCTTGATGAGACTTTGAACTTCTTCGAGCGCTGTCAGATCGTTGTAGGCATTGATGTGAAACAAGCGGCGGGTCACATAGGCATACAACTCGTTGAGGTTTTGAGCCAACTCGCCACCACGCTCGAAATCCAGCGCCCCCTGCAAACCCACCACAATGCGGCCTGCGCGTGACAGGGCTTTGGACTTTTCTTCAATCACGTTGTTTTGGATATGGCCCTTGGCCGAAGACAAGCTTTCGGTCAAACCGTCAAACAGCATCTGGATCAGTTGAACATTGTCCGCTGTGGCAACGCCTGTGACCACTTGTACCGAACCGTAACTTTGAGCCGCTCTTGAATATGCACGCATGGTGGAAAACCTTTAATTAACTGCTTGTACAAACAGTATCGGAAAGGCCGGGGGAAACTTGAGCCACCGAGGCGCAACAAAGGACAAAAACTCAAGGCGCCGATGGGGGCACCAGAACGGGCATCTCGGCACCGAGCCGCGGCATCAAGCTGACCGACAAGGGCTGAGCCAAATTCACCATCGCTTTGCTGTACAGGGTTTGGCCCGCTTCATCAAGGGCGAGGCGAACCGTTTCGAGCTGATCTGCAGGCAGCTGGACACTGTCCAGGCCACATTTGTAAAGGGTATTGACCTGTGCGGAGGGCAGCCATGACTCCACCGGACCGCGCGCGGTGTTGATCAACTTGGTGTTTTTGGGCTCAGCCATCGCGCCCATCCGACCGTCATTGACGCCCTCTTGAAAAATCGCGTCAACGTGCTTGTGCAAAACCATTTCATAGTGCAGCCGAACCTCATCGATCACATCAAGATCCAATCCCTCAGGCACCCGCCCTGTCATCGCATCCCAAAGTTTTTTTGAACTCAAACCAGCAAAAGGCCCTGAGGGAACCACATCTTTTTGAGATTTAAGGGACTGGCTAAATTGGCGGGTTTGCTTCTCAAGGTTATTGACCCGGTCGAGCAGATAAAGGATGCACACCAAAAGCACCAAAATGCCCATGGCCATCAAAGCAGATACAAAAGCATCCATAAAGACCCACTCCAAATCAGTGAATCAAGCCATCAGGGCATCCCTGAAGCAGCCTCATCGTCGGGTGACTGGGCCAATTCGTCCCGCAAAAACTGTAAAATCTGGAAAGGCTCTGCCAGTTTCAACTCGTAGTAGCACAGTTGATTGGCCAAGCCCTGCATGGTCTCTATGGCCTTGAGCGCAGGAATTTCCGCTCGTTGGTAGCGCCCGCCCAGAAAAAAAGCTTCGTGGGCATACTCTTCGGGCAGATAAACATAGACCTCGTTTTCACCCGCCTTGATTTTTTGAAACAGGGAAGGTTCAGGCTCGGGCGGCTTCTCATTTCCTTTGGCGATGGCCACAGAAGCCAACTCCTGCCAAGCGGACGTTTGTTCAGCGCCTGTCACAAACGATTTGTCCAGGTGCGCACGACACAGCAACCCCATGCGCATGCGCAAGTTCCTGCTTTCTCGTGAATCGGATTCGGATGCGATGAGTTTTTCGAAAAGCGCTTGCGCCTTCCTCATTTCTTCTTCAGGATTTTTTTGGGAAAAAAGGGAAAAAATGGACGCCATGTTCTGACAATTTTATCATTTTGTCATCAGACCTGCAGTGTGTGTCGCAGTTTTTTGACCACCGTGGACAAAATTTGACTGACTCTTGACTCGCTGACGCCCAGCACTTCCCCAATCTCTTTCAGGTTCAACTCTTCTACGTAGTAGAGATTCATCACCAGCTTCTCGCGCTCGGGCAATTCGTCGATGGCGTCCACGACGGCGTCCATGAATTCAGCCTCTTCCACCATGACCTCAGGCTGCAATGCGCTGTCCCCCGGCATGCTCATGACCTCGTCGCTGACCACTTCCATGGAATAGGTCTCAAAACGCTTGGCTTGGCCACGCTCACGTTGGAAATCGTCGAGTTCCTTGCCCATGAACAAGGCCAGCTCGGACTGGGTGGGCGCACGGCCCAACTCGGCGGCCAACACATGCACCGCCTCGTTTTCGCTTTTGTTGAAAGCCACAGCCGACCGCGGCAAAAAGGACTGCCTGCGCACCTCGTCCAGGATGGCCCCACGAACACGGCTCAACGCAAAGTGCTCAAACTCGAACCCTTTGGTCGGGTCAAACGAGCGTGCCGCCTCAATCAGCCCGACCATCCCCACCTGGATCAACTCGTCGAGTTCCATAAAAGGGGGAACACGGGCTTTCAGGTGGATGGCCACACGCTTGACCATCGGCATGTGCGCGATGATCAATGACTCATGGCGGTTGTCTACCTGTTCGTAAAGGGATATGGTCTTGGACACGTTGATCACCTCAGCGCAGAAACGCGCAGCATGCGCTCGGCAAAAAACTGCAGACGTCCCGACGGCCCATCCACGGGCGGCAGCTGATCGATGGCGTCGGCCAAAGCCCGAAAATCGCGAGCTGCGGCGCTGCCGGGGGCAAACTCCAGCACCGTCTGGTATTTGCGCAAGGACTGCAGGACCAACTCATCGGCCTCAATGGACTGCAAAAACCTGACCGAAACCCCCAGGAAACGGTTGCACACATCGTTCAGGCGGCGGTGAAGTTGCCTTCCCTCGTGGGCATTGCCCACCATGTTCGGGATCAGGTAAATCTCATCCAGCGATTGCTCGGTGGACATGACCTTGATCAAGCCATACGCATCGGCAATGGACGAAGGCTGGTCACACACCACCACAAAACGGCGCTGGCAAGCGGCCATGAAATCGAGCACGGCCGGGGCGATGCCCGCCGCCACATCCACCACCAGGTAATCCACCGGCTCTTGCAGGCCATCAAAGGCGCGGATCATGCTGGCGATTTGCTGGGTATCGAGCGCTGCGATGTCACGCAAGCCCGAAGCACCCGGCACCAAGCGAACGCCCTGCTTGGTGGTCACCAACACTTCGTCCAGCGTTTTTTCGCCGTTGAGCACATGGCTGATGTTGAAGGGGGCATAAGCACCCAAGGCAATTTGGGCGTTGGCCATGCCCAGGTCAGCGTCCAGCAGCATGACCTTGTGGCCACGCATGGCCAAGGCCACTGCCAGATTGATGGAGACCGTGGTTTTGCCAGCCCCCCCCTTGCCGCTGGCGACACCAATGACCTGAGGAAAGTTGGGCTTATCCATGCGCAACTTTCAAGGTGGAAGATGCTTTGGCGGAGGGTCGTCGTGAGGGGGTCTTGGGCTGGTTGCACATAAAACTTGGGATCACGGTGACTTCATCCACCGCGTTCTTGCCACGCAACTTCGCAGCCTTGGTGAGGGATTTAGGCGCTTTGACAACCGGTGGTTTTTTGGCGCGGGAAACGCGCACAGGCGCATGGATCGTCACAGGCTCCAGCAAAGGCACAGGCATCGCGGTCTGCGCAACGGGCGCCAAAGGTAAATGCTCTGCCAAAGGGGTCAACGCCAATTGCACCAAACGCGAGGCATCAAAAGGCTCTGCCGCGTGATCAATGCGGCTGGAACCCGCCACACAGGAAACACCCAAAGGCTGCTCGCTCAAGCCCTTGATCAGCGCCCAGGGATACGCGGCCTCATCCACCTTGCTCAACATCAAGGAGGACCAGCTCAAAGCAGAATTTTTAAGAATCTTTTGCACACTGGTCACTGTAGCATCAACCGGTAACACGGCATGGCGCAAGACCTTCGGATGCTCGGTTTGCAGCAACTCGGCTTGGGCACAGAAATCCGTCCCGCACGTGTCGATCCAGACCGTTTTACCTTCCAACTCCTGCAACAAGATGCGCAACATGTCCGAGTTGGCGGCACGCATGCAAGCCACACCCGACTGAGCCGCCAACAACTGCATCTGGGCCCAGGCCCCGGGGCGCTGATCGGCAAAACTGACCAAGACCTGGCTGTCGACCCCATGGACGTGCGCTGCGGCGAAGGCCAAGCGACCCACCATGGAGGTTTTGCCAGAACCAGAAGGACCGCACAAGGCATGAACGCCTGATTCGGGTGGCGTCATGGCTGCACGACGCAAAGCACTGACCAGCAGACCCTGCATCACTGGCCAAGCGTCTTGAACGCTCTCAAACTCTTGGATGCTGTCGGTCAGCAAAGCGCGCAGACCGGCGGGCATGCCCACTTCATTCATGGCCAAACACAATTGCTGGATGGCAGGTGACAAACGCAGGCCATCTTGCCAAGGCATCATCTGTCGCGACAGGCTGAACTCCTTGCGCAGGGCTGCCATTTCCAGGCGCAGCAATTCCACAATTTCATGGCTGCGTTGGCCCTCGTGGCGCAATTGCTCGGCTTGTGCCTCCACCTGTTTCGCCGCCACTGCCGCTTCCAGCGGCAGACCCCAATCCGGCAAGGACGCCTCAGGCAACAAAGGCGACAAAGAGCTGGCGCTTTGGAACAGTTGAGAAAACGGCACAAAAGGCGCCGCCGCACCGTCTTGGCCGTTCACCTCTACAACAGCCGGTGCGGACACTTCTGGCGCTGGCTGGGCATCCAGGTCCACGGCCACGATCAGCTCGGTTTGATTGTCCAGTCGCTGGGTGGAGATGATCAACACGTCCGATCCATACAACTGAATAGCCTTTTCGTTGGCAGAGCGACTGTCGCGAGCGAGGATGCGTTTGAGTTCCATGATCTATCAGGCCTTGGTAACGGAAGGGTTGTTGCGGGGATCGGCTTGCACGGTGTTGATCACTTTGACCGGCTGGTCGTCCGGAATTTCGCTGTAAGACAGTACCGTCAGGTCGCTGACACGAAAGCGCACGGCCTTGGACATCCAAGGGCGAATCGCAGGCGACACCACCAGCACAGCCGGAAAGCCCTGCTCTTCGGTGGTGCGGGCACTTTCGCGCAAAGCGGTAAAGAGGCTTTCGGCCAGACTCGGCTCCAGCACCATGCCAGCCGAGCCATTGTTTTGTTGGAGCACGTTGTGCAGCAACTGCTCCAATTGAGGATCCAACGTCAGCACCGACAAGGTGTCGCGGTTTTCCAGCAAGCCCTGAACTATCATGCGGCCCAGCTTGGGGCGAACCAACTGCGCCAATTGGTCGGGATCTTGCGTGCGGCCGCTGACCTCGGTCAAAGCCTCCACCACCGTGCGCATGTCACGAATCGGCACAGATTCTTGCAGCAGGTTTTGCAGCGTGCGGGTCACCACGCCCAAAGACAACTTGCCAGGCACCAGCTCTTCAACCAGTTTGGGCGACTTGGCCGCCAGCTTGTCCAGCAGTTTTTGGGCTTCGTCGTGGCTCAGCAACTCATGGGCGCTGTCACGCAAAACCTTGTTCATGTGGGTAGCAATGGCCGTGCTCGGGTCCACCACGGTGTAACCCAAAGCGCGGGCCTGATCGCGCCAAGCCGGCTCAATCCAGACCGCTTCCAGGCCAAATGCAGGCTCTTTGGTCGGCTGACCTTCGACCTTGCCATACACCTTGCCGGGGTTGATGGCCAACTCGCGGCCCACTTTCACTTCGCCACGGCCACGCACCACACCATTCAAGACGATATGGTACGCATCCGGCTCCAGGTTCAGGGCATCTCGAATGCGCACCGGCTGCACCAAAAAACCCAATTCGGCCGACAGTTTTTTACGCACACCCTTGACGCGCGCCATCAACTGCCCACCCGACTCCTGGTTGACCAAAGGGATCAGGCCATAGCCAATTTCCAGGCCAATCAAATCCACCTGCTCCACATCGTCCCAATCCAGTTCCTTGGGTCCTTCATGGGTGGGCAAAGCGGGCGCGGCCAAACTTTTCTCCGTTTGCATCTGCTTGCGCAAAACCATCAAGCCCATCCCAGCCGTGGCGGCGGCCAGCGTCAGGAACACCAGATGGGGCATGCCTGGCACCAAACCCATGATGGTCAAAATGCCAGCCGAAATGAACAAGGCCGGCACATTCGAGAATTGGGCGCTCGCCTGCTCGGTCATGGACTCAGAGGTCGTCACCCGGGTCACGATGATGGCGGTGGCCAGCGACAGGAACAAAGAAGGAATCTGGGCCACCAGGCCATCACCGATGGTCAACAGGATATACAACTTGGTCGCCTCGCCCACGGGCAAGTTGTGCTGGCCAATGCCGATGGCCAAGCCCCCGACGATGTTGATGATCAAAATCAACAGGCCGGCAATCGCATCGCCACTCACGAATTTAGAGGCACCGTCCATGGAGCCGAAAAAGTCAGACTCCTGCGCCAATTCTTCCCGGCGTTTTTTGGCGGTTTCCTGATCGATCACGCCGGCGTTCAGGTCGGCATCGATCGACATCTGCTTGCCGGGCATCGCATCCAGCGTAAAGCGGGCATTGACCTCAGAGACGCGACCCGCGCCCTTGGTCACCACAAAAAAGTTCACGATCATCAAAATCACGAAGATGATGAAACCGACCACATAGTTGCCGCCGATGACGAACTCGCCGAACGCCGCAATCACTTTACCGGCCGCATCAGGCCCCTCATGGCCATGGACCAGCACCACACGGGTGGAGGCCACGTTCAAGGCCAGTCGCAACATGGTGGCAAACAGCAACACCGAGGGGAAAGACGAAAACTCAAGCGGTTTGCGGGTGCCAATCGCGATCATGATCACCACCAAGCTGATCATGATGTTGAAGGTGAACAAGATGTCCAGCAGCAAGGGCGGCAGTGGAATCACCAACATCGCCATGATCAACAGGACCAGAACGGGCAAGCCCAAACCCGCCAGATCGTAGCGCGACAAATTCTGTCGGATCGTTGACAGGGTCAAGGTGTTCATGTTCAAAAGGCCGCTGTTTGAAGGAGGAAAATCAAGGTATACCGGTTTCTCAACACCATGAAGCAAGCTGTGTGCCAACCAGACTGACAGCGCCGTGCCCCAAACCATGCCTTTGCAATGAACCAGCCCAAGCTGGTGCGCAACTTGCTCAATACATGGCCAAGACAGAAGAACGGCAAAGATTGGCCGCCGCCGTTTCAGGAACAGATACCTTTGGAAAAGCTCAACCCATGACCATTACCTTCAGCGACAACCTCAGCCAAGCCAGTGCCGCCCCAAATACCGGTACTTTAGAATTCAAATCAGACGCCAACCCCAGCACGGATGGGCAAAGCTTTGGGCAACTCATGTCTGACCTGATCCAAGCCCAGACCGAAAGCTCAGCCGAGATCGCAGACAAGGAAACGCAGCTGGCACAACAGCCAGGGCAGGAAATTGCCGTCCCTTTCAGCCTGAACGGGCTGGCGGCCGAGCTGGGCACACCCGCCGAACCCCAGAATGCCGTGACATTGAAAGCCGTCATCCTGGGACCCCATCTGAGCGTCATCACGCCTGAAACCTCCCCCCCGGACTCACAAAGCCTGGAAGCATTTGCCCGCGCCCAGGGACTGGATGAAAATGCTGTTCATTGGCTGTTTGGCGGCCACGCAGGCACCCAGCCTGCCACCCTGTCTGCCACCCTGACCACCAACCCCAGCAGCGCCAATGTCGTGACCACAGGCACTGCCTTCGGGTCAACCGAGAACCCGGGCAACGTCCAAGGCAGCCCACCGGCTATCCAACAGGCTATCCAGTCCAGTGGTTTCACAGGGCAAACAACGGCAACCCCACAGACCCCCGCCCTCTCAAATCAAGCACCTGCAACCCCACAGACCCCCGCCCTCTCAGATCAAGCACCGGCGAGCCCACAGGCACCCGCCCTCCCAGGGCAAGCACCGGCGACCCCGCAGACCGCTGCTGCTACAGGGCAATTCAGCCCAGCCGCCAATGGGCAAACCACCGTCGCGGCCACAAGCTTGCTGGGCCATGCCATGAGCGCAGCGCAAGCCCTTTGGGCCATGGCCGACGACACGGGTCAAGCCAAAAAGCCAACGGCGACCCCCAGCACCGAAGAAGCGCTGCCTCTCCAAATGCTGCGCATGCCGCCCCCGGCAGCCGTCTGGATGCAACGCAACGTCTTGCAAAGCGTGCTGCAGCAAACCGAGAGCGCACCCAAAGAAGCCGATATCAGCCTCAGCGAGTTGGACCTGGGCGCGGACTGGGGCGGCGAAACGCTCCGGCAACTGCTGGTCACCGAAGGCGGCGCCCACAGCACAGGCACCCACGGCACGGCCTACGCCAACTTTGCCTCCCGCTGGGACGCACAGGCCCACCCACGCAACGACCCCACCAACGCCAGCGGCCCCGCACCCGACCTGCCCGACCCCAATGCCCGCAGCGAAAACATCCAGAACCTGGCCGAAAAAATGGGCCAAGCCGTGGGACAACGCATCCTGTCGGAGATGGAAAGAGGCCAATGGCACCTGAAACTCCAACTGCGCCCCGCTACTCTGGGCCACATCGAAATTGAAATGCGGATGCGAAGCGGCGAATTTGACGCCGTGTTCACCGCACCCAACGCCACCACCCGCGATCTGTTGCAAGATGGCATGTCCAAACTCAGGGAAACACTGAGCCAAATGGGCATGGATGTTGCTAACATCCATGTAGGTGGTGGTCAGACCGGCCAAAGTGGCGGAGACCCGACACCTGGTTTTTCCAAAGGCACGCCCAAGCAGCCCAAAGAAAGCGGCCAGGACACCACCCCAGAAATAGCCCGAGCACCGCGCGTCAAGGACCCCAATGATGGTCTGGACGTTTTGGTCTGACAGCCAACCAACGAGGACGTACCATGGCAGATGAAGAAACCGAAGTCGAAGTCAAAAAGAAATCACCACTGGTCAAGATCATTCTGATCGCCGTCGTGGCCATCTTGGTCTTGACAGGCACCGTGGTGGGCACCTTGTTTGTCACGGGCTTTTTCGACAAAAAAGACACCTCCGCTGCCGAAGCACAACTGAAAGCGCTGGAGCAAGAAGCCTCTGGGGCCAAAAATGCAGCGAGTGAGGCGCAGCCCAAAAAGGTCACCAAAGACTCACCCGAGTTGACCCGTTTCGAGAACCATTACCTGGAACTCGAAAAAGACCTGGTGGCCAACCTCACCAACTCACGCAAAGTGATTCAGGTCAAGCTGGCCATCATGACCCACTACGACGAGCGCGTCTTCAAAAACGTCAAAAAACATGAATTTGCGCTGCGTGCGACCGCACTGGACGTGATGCGCCTGACCACGGATGCCGATTTGAGCCAGCCTGATTTCCGCAAAAAAATGGCCGAAAAAATCCGCATTGAGCTCAATGCCGTCCTGGAAAAATACGAAGACTTTGGCGGCATCGAAGAAGTGTTTTTCACCAGCTTTGTGGCCCAGTAAACCCCACCCTGCTGCTTGACCATGGCTGAATCCCAATCCCTCTTGTCCAGTGAAGAACTGGCCGCTTTGTCGGCCAGTTTGAGCGACGACGACACCCACACTTCACCGGGCTACAACCTGGACGTTCAGGTGCGCAAACACGACCTGGCCGCAGAAGACAGCAGCCTGGGCGTCAACGTTGCATCGCTGGACATGATCAACGAGCGCTTCATCCGCTTGTTTCGACTGGGCATGCTCGAAGTGCTGCGCACCAGCCCCCGAATGAACCCCACGCGCACACAGATCATGCGCTTTGGTGACTACCTCAAAGACCTCAAGTCCCCCTTGTCGGTCAATATCGTGCGCATGAGCCCCCTGCGCGGCTATGCCATGGTGGTGATCGAGCCCACCGTGGTGTTCAGCTCCCTCGACAGCTTCTTTGGCGGCTTTGGCCGCGGCGTTGGCCAACTGCCCCCGGGCAGGCTGTTCACCCCCACTGAAACCCGCATCATCAAAATCATCCTGCAGGTTTTCTTCCGATCCTTCAAAGAAGCCTGGTCCCCGCTGACCCCGGTCGACTTCGAGCACATCAGCTCTGAAATCAACCCCCAGTTTGCCCAAATCGTCGACGAAAACGACCTCGTCATCCTCAGCCGCTTCGAATCCGAAGCGACCTCACAAGGCTCCGGTTATCTCGACATGGTCATTCCTTACGTGGCCCTCAAGCCCGTGCGCGACCTGCTGCGCAGCCGCGTGCAAACCGGCGACGGCAACGAAGACTCCGACAAAATCTGGCGCGCCCAACTGAACGACGCCGTGCACGATGCCGAGTTGGACATGCGCATCCATCTGGGCAAACTCAGCTTGTCCTTGGAGCAACTGCGAACCATGCAACCGGGGGACGTCCTGCCCTTCAAAAAAGCCGACTTCGCCCGCGCCATGATCCAGGACATGCCGGTCTACGACGTCGAAGTCGGTGCCATGGCTGGCCAAGTGGCGATCAAGATCGTCAACGCCATCAGCCCCAACGCCCCCACCTGAACCCCACACCAAGGAACGCCCATGAGCGAACTGACCCCCACCGAAACCCCGATTGAAGCCACTGAGAAAGGCCACATCAACACCGACGTGTTGCAAAACATCCCGGTCACGCTCTCCATCGAAGTGGGCCGCGCCCAAATCAAAATCCGTGACCTCATGCGCCTGACCCAAGGCAGCGTGGTCGAACTCGACCGCATCGCGGGCGAACCCCTTGACCTGCTGGTCAACAACACCGTGGTCGCACAAGGTGAAGTCGTGCTCGTCAACGACCGCTACGGCATCCGACTGACCCGCGTGGTGCCCGCCTCCGAGCGGCTGGACAACCTCTAAAAAGCCGGCCATGAACACCGGATGGACCTTCACCGACTGGCTGCAATACGCGTTCAGCTTCGCGCTGGTCATCGGCTTGCTGCTGGCCGTGCTGTGGGGCCTTCGCAAAATGCAAAGCGGTGCCAGTTTTCTGCGCAAAAACTCACAACGTCTGCAAACGATTGAAAGCCTGTCCGTCGGCCCGCGACAAAAAATTCTCCTCATCCAGGTCGACGGCCAGGACGTGCTGGTCGGCGTGACGGCCCACCAAATGACCGCCCTGTCCCCCTGGCCCGTGCAAGCCTCTGCGAATGAGCCTTCGCCTGCACCTGTTGAACCCCTAGAAACCCAAACGCCATGAAGCGCCACGTCACCCTCGGGCTGATTTTTGCCCTTGCCCTCAGCCTTTTGCCCCTGCTGGCGCAAGCGGCCCCTGACATGCCCGCCATCACTGCCACCAACACCGGCAAAGGCACCCAATACAGCCTGACGCTGCAGCTGCTGGCGCTCATGACCACGCTGTCGGTGCTGCCCTCGGTCTTGCTCATGATGACCGCCTTCGTGCGCATCGTGATCGTCATGTCGCTGCTGCGCCAAGCCCTGGGCACCGGCCAGACCCCCCCCAACATGGTCATCGTTGGGCTGTCGCTGTTTCTCACCCTGTTTGTCATGACCCCGGTGCTCACCGATGTGTACCAAAACGCGCTGCTGCCCTACATGAACCAAGGCCTGAGCTTCGACAAAGCCCTGGCCGCGGCAGAAAAACCCATCCGCGCCTTCATGCTGCTGCAAACCCGCGAAGACGACATCGCCATGTTCATGGACATCGCGCGCAACACCAATTTCACCAGCCCGCAAGACGTGCCCTTCACCACCTTGGTGCCCGCCTTCCTCACCTCCGAGCTCAAAAGCGCCTTCACCATCGGCTTTCTGATCTACATCCCCTTCGTGGTCATCGACCTCATCGTCGCCAGCGTGCTCATGTCCATGGGCATGATGATGCTCTCGCCCATGATGATCTCGATGCCCTTCAAACTCATGCTGTTCGTGCTGGTGGACGGCTGGAGCCTGATCATGGGCTCACTGGCTGGCAGTTTTGCCATGCCCTAAAGGAAAATCACCATGGACACCGCCACCGTCATCGACCTGGGCCGCCACGCCCTCTGGACCATCGCCCTGGTCAGCGCCCCGCTGCTGATGGTGGCACTGGCCGTGGGTCTGTTCATCGGCATCATCCAGGCCGCCACCTCCATCAACGAAATGACACTCAGCTTCATCCCCAAGCTGATTGCCATGGCCCTGGCCTTGTTGCTGTTTGGCAGCTGGATGCTGGTCACCCTGGTCGACTTCACGCGCAGTATCTTCGAGCGCATCCCGACCCTGTTCATCTGAGCCGCCCACAGGTCACCCCATGAACTTCCTGGCCGCCGATGTCATCGAAAGGTTTTACACCTTTTTGTGGCCCATGCTGCGCATCTCGGCCCTCATGATCACCGCGCCCATCTTCTCGCTCAGCGCCTTCAACACCCGCATGCGCATCCTGGTGGCGCTGGTGCTGGCCTGGTTGGTCTACCCCCTCTACACCTGGCCCGTGATCGACCCCACCAGCGCCCAAGGCCTGCTCGAAGTCTTCAACCAAATCATGATCGGCGCCACCATGGGCCTGATCCTGCAAATCGTGGTCGCGGCCGTGGTGGTGGCGGGCCAAAGCATCGCCGCCGCCATGGGCCTGTCCATGGCCAACATGATCGACCCCAACATGGGCAACGTCCCCGTGATCTCGCAGCTGCTCATCGTCATGTCCACCCTCATCTTTGTCGGCTTCGGGGGGCATGCCATCTTGCTGGGTCTGATCCTCGAATCCTTCAACACCCTGCCCATTGGCACCGACATCCTCAACCAAGCCGTCTACGGCCGGGTGCTGCAATGGAGCTCCATGATGTTCCTGGGCGCCGTGCTCATGGCCCTGCCCGTCATGGTCTCGCTGCTCTTCATCAACGTCGGCCTGGGCATCGTCACACGCGCCGCACCCAGCCTGAACATTTTTGCTGTGGGCTTTCCCGCCATGATCATGGCGGGTCTTGTCATCCTCATCATTTCGCTCGACAGCATTGGCGCGCGCATCGAGTGGCTTTGGGTTCAAGGCTTTTCGCTGGTTCGTGACGTCGTAGGAGCGCCCCGTGTCTGAAACCGCACAAGACAAAACCGAAGACCCAACGGCGCAAAAGCTCAAAAAAGCGCGCGACGATGGCCAAGTCGCCCGCTCCATGGAACTGCCTGCCGCCGTCATCGTCATTGGCTCCATTGCCATGCTCATGGTCACGGGCAGCTGGCTCATCACCCGGCTCTCCGCCGTGTTCGCGCAAGGCTTCGTGTTCGACCGCCAGCTGGTCGAAAAACCCCTGCTCCTGCCCGCCCACTTTGCAGAGCACTTGCTGGCCGCCTTCATTCTCGTGATGCCCGTCATCCTCTTCACCATGGTGGCTGCCGTCATCGCCTCGGGCCTCACCGGGGGCTACCTGTTCTCCCTAAGTGCCGTCATGCCCAAGGGCTCCAAGCTCAACCTCATCAGTGGGCTCAAGCGCATTTTTGGCACCAACGCCCTGGTCGAACTGGGCAAAGCCATCCTCAAGTTTGTGCTGGTCGCGACCGTGCTGTGGTGGTCGCTCATGGCCCATATGGACTCGCTCGTCCAAATTGGCCAAATGGGGCTGGAGCCCGCCCTGGACGCGGCAGGCAAGATGATCCTCCAATCGGGCCTGTGGGTGTCACTCAGCCTGGCCGTCATCGCCTTGATCGACGTGCCCTGGCAAAAGCACAGCTTCACCAAACGCATGCGCATGAGCAAGCAAGAAGTCAAAGACGAATACAAGCAAATGGAAGGCAGCCCCGAAGTCAAGGCGCAGATCCGCAGGCGTCAACGGGAAATGGCCAACTCGCGCATGATGGACCGCATCAAAGATGCCGACGTCGTGATCACCAACCCCGAACACTTCGCTGTGGCCCTCGAGTACGACCCCACCGGCGACGGTGCGCCCATCATGGTGGCCAAAGGCTCTGACCACATGGCCGCCCTGATTCGCGCCGAAGCCAAAAACCACGGCATCCACATCTTCGAAGCCGCCCCACTGGCCCGTGCCATTTACTTCACCACCGAAGTCGAGCGCCAAGTGCCCGAAGACCTTTACCACGCCGTGGCCCAAGTCATCGCCTACGTCTTCAGCCTCGAAGCGGCCTCGCCCCTGAACCCGCCTCGCCCCAGACCCCAAGTCACCGTCCCCCCCAGCATGCTGTTCAGTCCTGAAGGCAAGCGCGACCCAGTCCCAGGGGCCACCGCATGAACATCCCAATCCCCTCTACCGTTCACACCGTGAACGACTTCGTTTTCCGCTCGGCCGACCGCATGCGGATCGCCGGCTGCGCCAATGCCGTGGCCCGCGAAGGCCTGAGCCTGGCCTTGTTCTGCGAACACGAAGCCCTGCTCGACCACTACCTGAACCTGATGCTGGCGCAACTGCGGCAACAAGCCCCAGAGCACAGCATCGAGGTCTACTTCCCAGCCAACACCGACTCGCTGTTGGCCCGCTTCAACGAAGTGCTGGCCCAGCAATCGGTGCAACAAGCCACCCGAGCCTCCATGGCCGCCGAAAGCGCGCAAATCTGGATCGTGCACGATGCCCACACCTTGCCCGAAGCCGAAGTCCAACTGCTGGCCCGCCTGATTCAAAATTTCCCCGGGGCCAACATCCGCGCCATCTTGCTCATGTCGGGTGCCAAAAGGCAAAACATCACCCTGACCTCATTTGGCCGCAAGCTGCTGCGCTGGGACATCGAAGCGCCCAATTCAGAACAAGTCGAGGCCGCCTTGGCACTGGCCAGCAGCGAAGGCCGCAGCGGCCCCCTCATCCAAATGCTCAAACGCATGGACCACCCCGCGGTTGCGGTCCCCTTGGATGTCAACACCCTGGTCGCCAGCATGGCGTCAGAACCCGAGGCCGCACCGATCGCCAGCAGCAGCTTGAAACAAAAAATCCTGGGCTGGCACCAGCACGGTCAAGCCAAGCTGCAAAGCCTCTCCGGGCTGGCCCAATCCAAACCACCACGCGCCTGGGTCAAACAGCCCAAAATGCTGGCCTTGCTGCTCATTCCGGCGCTGATGCTGTCCGTCTTCATCATGCTGTTGTTGCAACCGCAATCCTTCGGCCTGAAAACACCCGCCACCCGGGTCGTGAAAAGTCAAGAAGCAGCGCCCCCCGCTACGCCAGCCGCTCCCGTTGCCACCGCCGCACCTGCCACGCCTGTCGCTGACAGCACCCCCGTCTCGCCCCCCGGTCCAAGCGCTGCCCCACAGCCCGCACCCGGCCCCACCGCACAGCCCAGCCCAGCCACCCCGGGGCCCAGTCCGCAGCCTGCCAGCAGCGGCACGGACATTCGCCAAACTCAAACCTGGATCAAGGACCTCGATCCCCAAAGCTTCTTGCTGCAATACGGCACCGCCAAAACCTACGACAAAGCACTCGAGCTCCTGAAAAGCCTGTCCGACATCAAAACCATCGCCATCGTCGAGGCCTACCACACCGGCGACAGCGTGGCGCACTTCGTCATCGTCTCCGGCCCCTATGCCCAAGTCAATGACGGCCTCGTAGCCGCCCGCAAACCCGGCATCCCCAACGGCAGTTGGGTCAGGCCCACCCGCAGCCTGCAAACCCAAATCAAAACCGCCTTGCCCAAACAGGACACCCCGCGATGAAACCCAACACCCTCATCCGCAGCGACAAAGCCCACGCCGTCAACATCCCCGCGGGCTCCAACGTGGCTGCTCGCCAAAACACCCAAAAATTCAAAACCTCGGAACCCGCCGACGACAGCCCCACCAACATTCAAAAGGTGATGCCCGTCAAAACCCCCAAAATCAAGCCCATCGAGCCCCCCGCTGCGCCTGTCAAAACCGTGCGGGCCAAAGCCGCCATCAGCCCGCCCCCGCCAGCCCCGAGCAAGCCCGTCAAGCCCAAAACCGCATCCGGCAAAACCGCCAGACCCCAACCCAAATTGCGCAACGCCCTGCCTTCCAGCAGCGCCAAAGCGCAAGTTCAAGAAGCCGCCCCCACACCGACCGAACCCGTCTGGGAACAAGACAACCCCGTCAAAACCCGCATCGATCAACTCAGAGCCCGTAACGCCCAATTGGCAGAACAACTCCAGCGACTCCCGCAGATGCCCACAGCCCGAGGAAAACGACCATGAGCGACAAAGACTTCACCCCCACCGAACCCATCCTCACGGATGCCCCCGGCAGCGAAGACAACGCCGCCCAAGCCCCCAGCAGCGACAACGACACGCCCCCAGCCACTGCAACTGCCAAGGCCCCAAGCCCAGCCGCGGCCCCCAGCGCTGCGGCACAGGCCCCCGAGCCGCGCCAGCACCAAGGCCTCGCCGTCGATGAACGCGCCTACCGGCAATACCAATCGCTGGCCCAAGTCGTGCTCGACTCGGCCGACATCGCCAGCAGGTCCGCCGAATCCGCCGCCGCCGCCAGCAGAAACATGCACAAGGCCACCACCGAATTCAAAGACCTGACCGAAGTCGGCCACAAAAAGGCCCTGATCCTGCTGGGTGCCACAGGCGGCCTGATGGTGATTTGTCTCATCTTCTTTTTGGTCATGGGCGTGCGCATGAACAGCCGCATCAACCAACTCGACACCATGATGCTGGCGGTTGGCAAGCGCGTGGTCGACCTCAACGTCGGCCTCGAATCGCTCGACGTCATCAACCGCAGCATCGAAAGTCTGACGGCGCAACAAGTCGAGCAAGCCAAAACCCAAGGCCAGATCGAAACGCGCATCAGCGACGCCCTCAAAAAATCCGAAACCATGGTCCAAACCGTGCCCGGAGAAACCGCCAAACAAGTCGCCGCCACCAGCGACAACCTGCTCAAACAAGTCCAAGCCATCAACGGCCGCCTGCAAAGCCAAGCCGGTGCCGTGCAAAGCCTGGGCAACGAAGTCAAAGCCCTCAAAGGCGCGGTGGGCAACGTCGACAAACTCAACAGCGACGTCCAAGCCCTGGTGACCCTGCAAAAAGAACGCTACCTCGAAACCCTGCAGAAAAACAACGCCAACGCCAACGCCAACGCCAACACCAACCGCCCGGTCCAGTTCCCACGCACCAACCCGCCCAGGCCCGCTGGCGAGCCGGCTGCCAACGCCCCCACAGCCACGCCTGTCACGCGCTGAAGCCTCACTTCACCAAAGCCCGGATGCGCGCCTCAAAAACCTCCGAGCGAAACACCTGGGCACGGGCCTCACAAGCGGCACGCATTGCGCGTGCCCGCTCGGCCGTCATCGACTCCACCGCCGCGCACACCGCCTGAACCCCCAACGCGGGCGACAACAGCACGCCCGTCTGCCCGTCCAACACCGTCTCCAGCAAGCCCCCCTCGGCCACACCAATCACGGGCTTGCCCGCCGCCATCGACTCCACCGGCGACATGCCAAAGTCCTCGTCCACCGGCACATACAAGGTCGCTCGCGCTCGCCCCACCCAGTCGGCCAGTTCTGCGTCCGACGTCCAGCCCACAAATTGAATGTTCGGTGCACCCACAGCCAAGGCCACCAGCGTTGCCAACTCAGCGCCGCCTGAACACACCACCAAGCGCTGGTGCGGCATCTGCAAAAACGCCTGCACCAAGACCTCGACCCGCTTCAAAGGCTCTAGCCTGGCCGTGGACAAAAAATACCCCTCATCGGCCAACCACCCAAAACGCGCCACATCCACCGGCGGATGCAACACCTGCGCCTGCACCCCGCAGCACACCTCCAAACGCCTGCGCACATTGTCCGAATTGGCCAGCACCATATCCATGGCCTGCACCGCGCGCACATAACGCACACGCAGCCATGCGGTGAACACATCAAAAAGCGGCCGCAAAAACCAGGGGTACCGCGCACGGTAAAAAGACTGCAACTCAAACGCAAAGCGGGGCGGCGTGTGGCAGTAATAAATGCGCCGCCCTGCCTGCTGGCGGTGCACCGCCAAGGGCGCATAAAAACCGCTGTAAATCACCGTCTCGGCATGCGCCAAAAAGCCAGCACGCCCCACAAAACAAGCGATCGCCTCCAGCACCCCACCCAAGCGGCGCGAGCGCGCGCCCCCCAAAGACCGCACCCCAGCGCCAAACCCGAACAACAAAGGCCCGGCCGCAGGAGACACACGCGCCACCACCACCTCAAAGCCCGGCAAAGCCCTGGCCAGCGCCAGCGTCACCCGCTCGGCACCCCCAGCCACCTGCAAAAAGTCATACACAACATACTTCATGGCCAACGATTATGCGACTTGCCACAGGCCCAAAAAAATCCTGCAAAAAAGCAGGAAGATAAAAAATGGCTTGGTCGTCAGCGCCTGCCCCTTGATCGCCAACCAAAGGCCACCCTGCACGGTTCAACGCTGGGCGACAATGCGGCATCTTCATCTCATTAAGGCAGGCTGAATGCGCTCAAGCTTGATCAAATCGGTAGGGGCCCAAGCCAGCGGCGCGCTGTTTTGCGCCGCCATCTCCTTTGCGCTCACGCTGTGGCTCGGGCGTCAGCTGGGCACCGCCGCTTTTGGTCATTACATCTGGGCGCTCAACCTGGCCACACTGGCCTTGGTGCTGCAAGAAGGCGGCTGGCCCGCCCGGCTTTACCAGCAATGGACCCTGAACAGCCCACACCCAGAACAAAACCACCCCCTCATGGCCCGCGCCCTCGCGCATGTGCTGTGGGTCACCGTTGCGCTGTGCGCCCTGCTGGGCTTGTGGGCCTGGCAAGCCTGGCCGCAGCCCTCCGCCCAAGGCAGCGGCCATGCCGCCACTTTGGCCATGGCCATCCTGTGCATGGGCGCCGTCGCCATCACAAACACGGTATCGGCCCGCCTGCGCGGCACGGGCCGCTTTGCCCGCGAAGCGCTTTGGCAAAGTGCCGCACGCATCGCATCGGCACTGGCCGTGTTGGCGGTCCTGGTGCTCGTGGCCGTGTCGCCCTTTTGGGTTTTTGTCGGCTGGGCGGCAGGCCTGGCCCTGCTGCTGGTGTGGACTGCACCGCGCTGGTGGATCCGTCCGCAATTCAAAGGCCTGAGCGCCGACTACCCGCAACTTTGGCCCTTTGTGCTCATGGCCCTGGCCAGCATTTGGCTGCTCAAAGGCGACATCGTCCTGCTCGGCTGGCTGCAAGTGCCCGCCGAAGATCTGTCACTGTATGCCGCCTGCACCCGCCTCACCGAAGCCGCCGTGCTGATTTTTGCGCCCTTGGGCAACGTGCTGCTGCGCAGCTTTGGCCAACTGCCCAACGAGAGCGCCCGCCGCGCCCTGCTGCACCGGCTGTTGTGGCTCGTCACAGTGGCCGGCCTGCTCGCTTGCGGCCTCGCCCTGTGGCAAGGCCCTTGGCTCATGCAGCTGCTTTTTGGCTTCGCATTTGAACCCGCAGGCCATCTGCTGCCCTGGGTGCTGACCCTGCTGCCCCTGGCGCTGGGCATCGGCGTCATGACTCCCTACCTCATGGCCAGACAACAAGAACGCCCACTCGCCTGGCTCATGGCCTTGGCAGGCGCACTGCTCACGGTAGCAGCCCCCTGGACCAGCACCCACTGGGGCCTTCAGGGCATGGCCCTCACCATCACCCTGGCCCAAGCCATCGTCTGGTTGGGTGCCCTGGCGCTGTGCCACAAGCCCGACAAACAAGGCTAAACCCAGGATCCCGGATCAAGTCCGGGACGACAAAAACACCCTGTCACCCGGCACCCGATGCGAGGTCCATCCCCTGTCTGTTACCCCGGGCAAAGACCCAGAGTCCATCCCCCTCTCTGTCACCCCGGGCGAAGACCCGGGGTCTCCAGCCCCCTCAGCGCGTCAAGGCGTACACCGCCAAGCCCAGCCACTCGTGCAGCGCCGTTTGCCACAGCATCAAACTGCGGGCCAGCGCATACTCAGACCAGTCCGTGCTGGCACCGGTTCTGAAGTCCACAGGATACGGCGTGACGCGGCAGCCCAACGACTCGAATTCGGCCACAGCGCGGGGCATGTGCCAAGCCGAAGTCACCAACAACCAAGGCTCCTGGCAGCGTGCCCCCAACAAAGCCACCACCTGACGAGCGTTTTCCCGGGTGTTGCGCGAGCCCGCCTCCAGCGTCACCCGCGCCAATTCCACCCCTTGCTCCCGGTAAAACGCCCGAGCCAACTCCGCCTCGGTCACACCGGTCGCCCACAAGCGCCCCTCGCCCCCCGAAAACACCAAAGCCAGCTTCGGATGCTGACGCAGCAAACCCACCGGCACCGACATGCGCTCGGCAGCCTCGCCCAAAGGCACCTGCGCGTGCGCCTGGTAACTGCGCGGATGCTGCGTGGCACCGCCCAACACCACCACCCCCACATGCCGATCAACCACCGCCGCAGTCGGCACCGGATATTGGTTCTCCAGCGGGCGCAGCAAGGCATGGGGAAGCGCCTCAAAACCAAGCAGACCCAAGACCGCCAAGCCCAGCCAAAGCATGCCCATGGCAGCCCGCCGCCAGCGGCTGATCACCAGCAACGCCACACCCCACCACAGTGCCAGCCAAAACACAGGCTGGGTGATCGCCGACATCAATTGAGACAAGACAAACATCCCCACCTTTTACCAAACAAAAACCGCTGCGAAAAAAAAGAGCCTGACGGCTCTTTCAATGTGTCGTCCATTTCACCGTCATCTCTGGGAACGAAGCGATTCATGGATTGCCGCGCTTCGCTCGACATGACGAATTAATCGGGTCACCACGCCTATCCTGATTGGATCAACATCGGCAGCATCTTACGGACATCACCATGCAGTGATGTCAAGGTGCTCTCGAACGGCAGGTGCGGCATTTCGTCGACGACCAGTTTCGCGACTGATCGTGCTTGCTCCAGGTCACGGGGTTTTTTAAGAGGTTCGCGCTCCGGCAAACCGGAAAGCCAAGCCTTGTGCAAAGCAAAAGCACGCGGGTCAGGCACACGCATGGGCACAGGCCATCCATCTTCATCAATGGCAACGGCATCCAACTTGGGAGCGTTCAAGAGCCACTGCAGCCCCGGCACCTCAGTCGCCACAAGGTCCGCCTCGCAAAACGTGATGTTTTCGGATTCTTGCATTCCACGAGGCGCAATCACCAAGTCAATCATGAACTGCCCGGCATTGGCGGCGCGGTAGCCATTTTCCCGGACACATTCAAATGTCTTGTCCGCTTTCTTAAGCAAGCCCAGCAAGCCCTCACCATCCAGCTTGTTGGACACCACTGTCATTTTTTGGCGCACATCGTCGAGCAGATCCACATCGCCTGACGCCAGCAATTCCAACAAAAAATGCGAACCTGCCACCGCCTCATAAGCGTACAACGCCTGGGTACCGATCACCGTAAAACTGTCATGAAGACCCGCTCGATCCAGTTCACGCAGCACCCGAGCCACCACACGTGGCACACGACTCAAACGCAATGCCTTGTTCAGCCTGGCCTGCTCCTGAATTTTTTCGGTGATCAATTGCAAGCGCTCTTGCGCCCCAGCACGACCCGCCGTAAAAGCTGCCAACAATCCTTCCGTTTCTGCCGAACGTGGACCCAGCGACCTCCCATTTCCTCGACGATCCTTGTCCCGGAAAAGATAATCCTTGCCACGGACCGTTTTCCATCGCATGCCATATTGATAGGATGCCGCATGGTGCAAAGCCGTACGGTAGTTCTCGAAAAGCTGCTCTGTATTGACTTGATGCAGTCGTTGCTGGTTTGACAGTGGCTTCATCGTGTTTCCGGCAAAATATTTATTCATCTATTTTGCCGGAAACATTCGGCATGTTCAATCACAGTTTCCGGCAAATCATCTGGTTTAAAATTTTTGCCGGAAACGCGTGTCACCCATTCTTCAGGAGTTTTGCAGGGGCGACTAATTTGTCGTCCCTGAAAAATTCACTTTCACGCCAGCGTTAAACGCATTGCGCCTTGCGTGTATGGGTATTCCGGAGCAACGTGACCGCTGATTCCGGGATCGTGACCGGCCATTCCGGTCATCGTGACCGGTCCGCCGGTCTACAACACCCGCACGGTGTTGCGCATGTATTTCATATTCAGGCCGGGTTAGCGTCAATCCTTTTTGCAGGACCGCTATGCCCGCCCCAAGGATCAACATGCGCAAACTCAAAGACGCCTTGCGTCTCAAATTCGAAGGCCAGCAGTCGCACCAGCAAATCGCCACCGCTTTGGGCATCTCCAAAGGCGTGGTCACCAAATACGCAGGCCTGGCCGTGGCCGCACGTCTGGATTGGCCCGCCATCGCCGCCATGGACGAAGCCAGCCTGGAGCGGCGTTTATTGCCCGCCCCCAAGCCCAGCGACATCTACGCCCCCGCCGACTTCGGCCGCATTCACCAAGAGCTGCGCCGCAAAGGCATGACGCTTGCCTTGCTCTGGGAGGAATACTGCGCCGAAACAGCCGACCTGTTCAGCGCCGATCACCCGGTCAAGCCCTGGCGCTACTCCCAGTTCTGCGAGAACTACCGCCGCTTTGCCAACATTTCGATGCCTTTGACGGACTTTTTCTGAAAGCAATGTAAAACGTACACCAAGAATTTAGCTGCCCCCCCCAGGTGGTCAATATTGGATCGGCGTCAACAGCAAGACTTCAAGTCGTCTTAGAAGAAATTCCAAACGATTGTTTGATCTGTGCAATCTTCTTGGCAGACTCCGGGTGTGCGACCGCATTGATCAACGCCTTGCGAATGAACACAAACAGCAGCAGTGCAAAGCCACTGGCCAAGGCTGCAATCACGGCAACCATGGCATCCAACCCATTAAAAATGAAAACAATACCCAGAAAGAAGCAAGGAGCCCGAAGGCTCCTTGATCGAGAAGAAAAAATTGGGATCTGACCCCAGTTTTTCAATTTTTACTACTTTTTTTCAGCCCTACTGCGCAGCAGACATCATCTCACCGCTCAGGCTTGATGCCACAAACTTGGCAAATGGCCCAATGTCGCCGCCAGAGCTTGCAGCATCGAGTGCCTCCATGTAATCCGATCGACGCGTCACCTCGATCACGGTCCAAGGGTACCCACCCGAAGCCAGCATGGCGTTCATCAGAAAGCGCCCAATACGGCCATTGCCATCCATGTACGGGTGCGTGAAAACAAAAATAAAGTGGCCCAGCACGGCACGCGCTGCAGCGTGCGGTTCTGTTTCCAGCAATTCGAACAGGGCAGGCATCATGTCCCGCACGGCCTCTTTGGGAGGCGGCACATGAGCGGCATTGCGAATGAAAACCTGATGGCTGCGGTAACCCGCCAGGTCCGAAGTTTTCAGCAGCTTGGCATCGACGCTCGGCCCAAAGAGCTCGCGGTACCAGACGCGGTGGTCCTGCGCAACCACAAGACCGGCGTTTTCCCCGCCAAGAATCCTGCGGATGGACGCCTCCACTTTCTGACGCGCCAAAAAGTACCCCCGTGCTGCCAACGCGTCTTTGGACTGCAAGTCAGCATCATTTTTTTCAGGATCCCAGATGCCAGAGGCCACACGCTCGATCAGCGCGTTGGTCACGTGATAGCCCTCGATAGACAGTGAGTTGTAGGCATCGCGCAAATACGTGTCTTGCACAGCGGTCAAGTAAGCCTCCTTGTCCACAGGCAAACCTGGTTCAGCGGGAAAGCTATCGATCACATCCTCGCGCATTTCGGCCCACATCAGCCGTACGCGGGTCACATAAGGCGACTCGCCGCGCGTGGCGCACAACGCCGGTAGCGGATCGAAAAATGGATTGACCTCAGTGAATGCATAACCCGCGCGGCGCATGACGCCTGCGATATCGTCGGCTATATCGTTGCGCCCGCAGGCCCGCATGGCACCCGCAAGACGTCCCGCGACCACACTGTGACCACCATCCAGCAACTGGCGCACCAGCTCATCGGCGTCGCGCATGGATGTGAGAACAATCTGTGCATCGCGAGCGTAGGTGCGATAGAACGATACAGGCACGCGGATCAGGGCTTGTTCGAGCGTCATCGCACGCAAGCCGCCGACCGTGTTGCGCTTGTCCACTTGAGGGAAATCTTTGGCACGGTAGTCCAGGAGCGAATGGCCCGCCAGCAGTTGAATCACCGAGTTCTGTCCGGCGGGTGCATTCAAGACCAGCTGTGGCGGTAAAGTGGTGTTGCCTGCATGCAAACGCACCGAATGGTCGGCAGACACGCACCACTGATCTCCAAACCTGCTCTCGGCGTACCGCCCGATGAACTCCGCTGCGCAGGCAAACCAAGCAGTGGTGTCGCCGGCTGACTCGTCTGGGCGCGACGACATGTACCAGCCTTTGATGATGGGTCGCAAATAGCCAGCCTTCACAAGCGACTCTCGTTCAGTGCGACCGAGATCGTCTGAACGCAGAACGTACCGGCCCTCGTCCTGCCGTGCCTTGAAAGACTTGAGGGCTTCAGCCAGACGGCGCTGTGAAGGGGTGGTTGTGGCCATGGATGACATCTACGTCAGGAAAGAGGGCAAATCAATAGCTAGGGTATCACGCCAAACCAAGGCTAGGGTAATATGATTTATTGCAGCTAAGTTTTTTGACGGAGAACAGAGATATACCATTCCCGCCGTCATCGCGAGGCACGCAGCGATCCATGGATTGCCGCGCTTCGCTCGCAATGACAAAACAATTGGGATCTGACCCCAATTTACGGGATGACAAAACAATTGGGATCTGACCCCGATTAAATTAATTGGGATCTGACCCCGATTTAATGGGCTCGGGGCAAAAGACGAATGCCAAAAAGATAAACCCCCAGTACATGGGCAGGTTCAGGTCAGGGATGCCCAGGCCCATGGCGAGGGTGGCGGTGGGCAGGGCCACGGCCACAAAGATTTGCATGTCGGTCAAGGCAGGTGCCCTGATATAGCGCCATAGCAAAGACACCAACATGGCGCAAAAAAGCGCTGCCCCCAGCACCCCGGTGTTGCTCACCAAGCTGGCAAAAAAGCTCGATGCGCGGTTGCTGCCCATGCCTACGCCCAGGCCATAAGTCTCTTGCACGATCTCCAGCGCCCGCTTGTTGGACAACTCGCGCACACCGTCTTTTAGCTTGACCTTGCCCACGATCAAGCTGTCAACTAACCCGTCCAACTTGGGTTTGATCGCGGATTGTGTGTACATCTGCACCCCCCAGGTACTGGCCAGCAGCAGCAAAACCCCCAGCAAAGCGGCCCGCAGCCTGAGGCCAAAGCCGGTGGATGGGCGCAGCGCATTACCCAGTACCCACAGACACAGGGCCGCCATTGCCACAGCGGTTGCCGCCAGGCCGGTGGAGCCTAAAGAATTGAGCAAGCCCAGAGTCGACAAGACCGCTGCCAGCCAAGCCCACCACCAGCCACGCCCCATCAAAACAACTGCCCAAAGGCCAACGGTGGTTGCAGCAAGGTAGGCGCTGGTATACGAGGGCTCTGTGAACGGCAATCCAATTCTGTACCACAGCGCTTTTTCAGCTACAGGTGCCTGCGAGTAACCTTGGTTGTTGGCAAGATGGGGCGTCAAACTGGGCGTTCCATTGAACTGTGCCCACTGCTCATAAAACCCAATTGCTAACACCAGCACCAAGGCCCCCACCACGCCCGCTTTGATACCACGTAGCCCGTCTGGCCGTTGCATTGCCTGCAGCAAAAACAAGAGCACCGCCACATGCACCACAAGGTTCAGCGTTTGTACCAAATTGGACAGGGTGGCCCGCAAAGACGCCAGCTTGTTGATGGCGTCCATCTCCACCAATAAATTGACCGGCATGCCTTCAAACCACACGGGCAAAAGCCAAGCCCCCAGCGCTGCCACCACCAGATACGCCAACAAAAAGCCCAGCGGCCAGCGCAAGTGCTGCGGCAGCAACAAGCGGCGACTTTGCCCCAGTCGCCACAACCACACCAACCCAGCCACCAGGGCCATGACCATGTAAGGCGACACGCCATAAGCGGCCACACCTTGGCCACCCGCGCTGCCCAGGGGCACATTCACCACCGCCGTGGCTTGCAGCACCGTGCTCACCATCACCAAGCCGCCCAGGCTCATGGCCTGCGCAAACAGGGCCGCCGCCATCACAGCCGCAAAGGCCGTCACCTGCACCATCACAAAGTCTCCAGTCTGGGGCCATTGGCCCGGGCCAAGCTCACCCAGTCCACCACCGCATCGGCCGGGGTGTAGCCCGGCACCAAGGTTTGCAGCAGGGCCCGCATACCGGGCACATCGTTGCGCAACACACAGGCCTGCAGCGCGTCCAGCTGAGGCTGCAGCGCGTCCCAGGGCAGCAGGTCTTCGTGCGCTTTCATGATGCGTTTGTGCTGCGTGGGCTGCGGGTTGTCGCCAATCAGCAGCTCTTCGTAGAGCTTTTCTCCGGGGCGCAGGCCGGTCACCTGCAGGGCAATGTCGCCCTCGGGGTTGGCCTCGTCGCGCACGCTCAGGCCCGACAGCTCCACCATGCGCAGCGCCAAATCGGCAATGCGCACCGGCTGGCCCATATCCAGCACAAACACATCGCCCCCCGTGCCCATGGCCCCGGCCTGAATGACCAGCTGCGCCGCCTCGGGGATGGTCATGAAATAGCGGGTGATGTCCGGGTGCGTCAGGGTGATGGGGCCGCCGTTTTTGATTTGCTCGCGGAACAAGGGCACCACCGAGCCGCTGGAGCCCAACACATTGCCAAAGCGCACCATGGTGAAGGTGGTGTGCTGCTGGGGGCGCTGGGCCGAGGCCATGGCCAGCGCCTGCAGCACCATCTCGGCCAGGCGCTTGGTGGCGCCCATGATGTTGGTGGGGCGCACGGCCTTGTCGGTGCTCACCAGCACAAAGTTGGCCACCCCGTTGCGCGCTGCGGCCTGGGCGCACACCAGTGTGCCCCACACGTTGTTGCGCACGCCCTCGGCCGGGTTGTGCTCTACCAGGGGCACATGCTTGTAAGCGGCCGCGTGGTACACCGTGTGCGGCCGCCAGGTGCGCATGATCTCTTGCATGCGCAACTCGTCACACACCGATCCCAACAGCGGCACCAGCTCGGTCTGTATGCCGGGGGCGTCGCCCGCCAGCGCTGTTTGGGTGGCTTGGCGTGCCAGCTGCGCCTGCAGGTCTTGGTGAATCTGGTACAGGGCAAATTCACTCATCTCTAACAGCAGCAGCTGCTGCGGCTGGCACTGCAAAATCTGGCGACACAACTCGCTGCCAATGCTGCCACCGGCCCCGGTCACCAGCACTGTTTTGTGGTGGGTGTTGCGGTTGATCAGCAAGCCATTGGGCTTGACTGCGTCGCGGCCCAGCAGGTCGTCAATATCCAACTCACGCACATCGCTCAGGCCCACACGGCCTGCGGCCAAGTCGGTCACGCTGGGCAAGGTGCGCACTGCCACATGGTGGTGAGCCAGATCGGCCAAGATGGCGTTGCGCCGCTGGCGCGTGGCCGTGGGCAGGGCCAGCAACACATCGGTAACGGGCAAGCGGCCCAAAACCTCACCCAAGTTTTGCGGGTTGTAAATGCGCAAACCATTGAGCACCTGGCCATGCAGGC